>NZ_MUME01000001.1 GCF_002155915.1 Streptomyces thermovulgaris
CCCCTGGAACACCCCGACCCCCACATCGCCGCCCAGGCCGCGGCCGTGGAGAACCTCCTGCGCTGCTGGGTGCGCGAGACCGGCACATCGGACCCCGGCGACGGCCCTCTCGTCATCCCGCTCCCGGCCAGCGGGACGGCCCTGATCGTTCCGGTCCGCCACTGGTCCCCGACGGGCTGGCACCGCTTCGGCCCCCCGCGCCTGGCCGGTGCCCCGCGGGACGCCGGGCCGGCCGACGCCGTCACGGTCGCCGCCCTGCTCGCCCGGGAGACACCCGCCGGCCCCGGCACCGTCGACCTCGTCGCCCGGGTCGCCGACTCCGTCCGCCGCACCGCCCTCTTCCTCGAGGACCGCCGGCGCCGCCCCGAGGACGGACCCGACCTCTTCCTCTCCGCGGAACAGGCCCTGCTGCTCGGACACCCGCTGCACCCGGCCCCGAAGAGCCGTGAGGGCCTGTCGGACGCCGAGGTCCGCCTCTGCTCACCCGAACTGCGGGGATCCTTCCCGCTGCACTGGATGGCGGTGGCCCCCCGCGTCCTCGCCACCGACTCCGCCTGGACCGAGCGCGGCCGGCCCGTCCCCGCCGAACGGCTCACGGCCCGGCTCGCCGGCGCGGGACTGCCCCTGCCCGACGGACACGCCGCCCTGCCGCTGCACCCGTGGCAGGCGCGGGAGGTGCGGCACCGCGCGGACACGGCGGCACTGCTGGACGCGGGACTCCTTCGCGACCTGGGCCCCCACGGCCCCGCCTGGCACCCCACCTCCTCCGTGCGCACCGTCCACCGCACCGGCGCCGTCGCCATGCTCAAGCTGTCGCTCGGCCTGTGCATCACCAACTCCCGCCGCGAGAACCTCCGCAAGGAACTGCACCGCGGTGTCGAGGTGCACCGTCTGCTGCGCGGCGGCCTCGCCCGGCAGTGGCGCGCGGCGCACCCCGGCTTCGACATCGTCCGCGACCCGGCCTGGCTGGCCGTCGACGACCAGGACGGCGCCCCCGTGCCCGGACTGGACGTGATGATCCGGCACAACCCGTTCGGCCCGTCCGACGACGTCTCCTGCGTCGCCTCGCTCGTGGCGCCCCGGCCGTACCCCCGCACCGGCGAGGCCGTGGCCATGCGCTCCCGGCTGGCCGAGATCGTCGCGCACCTCGCCGTCCGCACCGGACGCTCCCTGGAAGCCGTCTCCGCCGAGTGGTTCCTGCGCTATCTCGAGCAGGTGGTCCGCCCCGTGCTGTGGCTGGACGGGGAGGCGGGCATCGCCCTGGAGGCCCACCAGCAGAACACGCTCCTCCTGCTGGACGCCGACGGCTGGCCCGCGGGCGGCCGCTACCGCGACAACCAGGGCTACTACTTCCGTGCCTCCCGGCACGCGGAACTCGACGCCCGGCTGCCCGGCATCGGCGAACGCAGCGACACCTTCGTCCCCGACGACGTCGCCGACGAACGCTTCGCCTACTACCTCGCCGTCAACAACGTCTTCGGCCTCATCGGCGCCTTCGGCTCCGGGCGGCTCGCCGACGAACGGCTGCTGCTGGCCGCCTTCCGCCGCTTCCTCGGCAGCGCCGCCACCGGGCCCGCACGCACCCGGTCCACCCTGCCGGCCCGGCTGCTGGACTCCCCGGTCCTGCGCTGCAAGGCCAACCTGCTGACCCGGCTGCACGGCCTCGACGAACTCGTCGGTCCGGTCGACACCCAGTCCGTCTACGTCACCATCGCCAACCCCCTGCATCCGTGACCCGCACACCGACTCCCGTCCTTCGCGGACCCGTCTTCCGAGAGGAGTGGGCCATGCCTTCCACCGACGCCGGCGCCACCACGGGGCACCTCTCCACCACCGACGTCACCGCCGACGCCACTGCCGCCGGCTCCCGGCCGGCCGAGACAGGCACCGACGGGGAGGACACGCTCGACCTGAAACTGCCCGACGACTTCGGCACGTTCCTCACGGAGACCGCCGGCACCGACACCGGCACCGGGACCGACCTGCTCGACGGCATCGGCGGCTGGGGCCCCGTCACCACACCCGCCGGTTCCTTCGAACTGCTCCCGGTCCGGATCGAACGGGACCTGCCGGTGATCAGCCGCTGGATGAACGACCCCGCCGTCGCGAAGTTCTGGCGGCTCGCGGGGGAGCGGAGCGTCACCGAGGCCCATCTGCGCGCGCAACTCGAGGGCGACGGACGCAGTGTGCCCTGCCTCGGTCTGCTGGAGGGCAGGCCGATGAGCTACTGGGAGATCTACCGGGCCGACCTCGATCCGCTGGCCCGCCACTACCCGGCCCGGCCGCACGACACCGGCCTCCACCTTCTGATCGGCAGTGTCGCCGACCGCGGACGGGGGCTCGGCAGAACCCTGCTCAGAGCCGTGGCCGACCTGGTGCTCGACCGGCGCCCCGCCTGCTTCCGTGTCGTGGCGGAACCCGATCTGCGCAACGAGCCCTGCGTGGCCGCCTTTCTGAGCGCCGGTTTCCGGTTCGCCGCCGAGGTCGACCTGCCCGCCAAGCGGGCCGCCCTCATGATCCGGGACCGGTCGCTGCGCGACGTGCTGTGACCCATGAGGTGCCCCCATGGCGGACCGGGACATTCCGGGTCCCGGATTCCGGCCTTGATCGCCCGGCTGTCGGCGGCGGGCCGTAGGGTGGTCGGGCTATGACGAAGCCCTCCCTCCCCGAACTCCTGCATGCCGCCGTCACAGCCGTCGGCGGCACGGAGCGCCCCGGCCAGGTGGCCATGGCCCAAGCCGTCGCGGAAGCGATCGACGACGGCTCGCATCTGCTGGTCCAGGCCGGCACCGGCACCGGAAAGTCCCTCGGGTACCTCGTGCCCGCGCTCGCCCACGGGGAGAGAGTGGTGGTGGCCACCGCCACCCTCGCCCTGCAGCGCCAGCTCGTGGAGCGCGACCTGCCGCGCACGGTCGAGGCCCTGCACCCGCTGCTGCGCCGCCGCCCGGAGTACGCGATGCTCAAGGGCCGGTCGAACTACCTGTGCCTGCACCGCCTGTACGAGGGCATGCCGCAGGACGAGGAAGAGGGACTCTTCGACCAGTTCGAGGCGGCGGCACCCAGCAGCAAACTGGGCCAGGACCTGCTGCGGCTGCGCGACTGGGCCGACGAGACCGAGTCCGGCGACCGCGACGACCTCACCCCCGGAGTGTCCGACCGGGCCTGGGCGCAGGTGTCGGTCTCCTCCCGGGAGTGCCTGGGCGCCTCGAAGTGCCCCTACGGCGCCGAGTGCTTCGCCGAGATGGCCCGTGAACGCGCCAAGCTCTCCGATGTCGTCGTCACCAACCACGCCCTTCTCGCGATCGACGCCATCGAGGGCGCACCGGTCCTTCCGCAGCACGAGGTGCTCATCGTCGACGAGGCCCATGAACTGGTCTCCCGGGTGACGGGCGTGGCCACCGGCGAGCTCACGCCCGGTCAGGTCAACCGCGCGGTGCGCCGCGCCGCGAAGCTGGTCGACGAGAAGGTCGCCGACCAGTTGCAGACCGCCGCCGAGGGCTTCGAACGGCTGATGGAGCTCGCCCTGCCCGGCCGGCTGGAGGAGATTCCCGAGGACCTCGGCTATGTGCTGCTGGCGTTGCGGGACGCCTCCCGGAACGTCATCTCGGCGCTCGGTGCGACCCGTGACACCTCCGTCCCGGACGAGGACGCCGTCCGCAAGCAGGCGCTGGCCTCCGTGGAGAACGTGCACAGCGTGGCCGAGCGCATCAGCAACGGCTCCGAGTGGGACGTCGTCTGGTACGAGCGCCACGACCGCTTCGGCGCCTCCCTGCGCGTCGCGCCCCTGTCGGTGTCCGGGCTGCTGCGCGAGAAGCTCTTCGAGAACCGGTCCGTCGTCCTGACCTCCGCCACCCTCAAGCTCGGCGGCGACTTCAACGGGGTCGGAGCCTCCCTCGGCCTGGCCCCGGAGGGCACGGAGGGCGACGACGCACCGCGCTGGAGGGGCATCGACGTCGGCTCGCCGTACAACTACCGCAAGCAGGGCATCCTGTACGTCGCCAAGCACCTGGCGCGTCCCGCGCGGGACGGCGACCGGGCGGACATGCTGGACGAGCTGACGGAGCTCGTCCAGGCGGCGGGCGGCCGTACGCTCGGGCTGTTCTCCTCCATGCGGGCCGCCCAGCTCGCCGCGGAGGAACTGCGCGTCCGCATCCCCGAGTTCCCGATCCTGCTCCAGGGCGAGGACACGCTGGGCGAGCTGATCAAGAACTTCGCGGCGGACCCGCGGACCTGTCTGTTCGGCACGCTGTCCCTCTGGCAGGGCGTCGACGTTCCCGGGCCCAGCTGCCAGCTCGTGGTCATGGACAAGATTCCGTTCCCGCGTCCGGACGACCCGCTGATGAGCGCGCGCCAGAAGGCCGTCGAGGAAGCCGGCGGCAACGGCTTCATGGCGGTGGCCGCCACCCATGCGGCGCTGCTGATGGCACAGGGTGCCGGGCGGCTCGTACGGGCCGCGGGGGACCGGGGCGTGGTCGCCGTGCTGGATCCGCGGCTGGAGACGGCCCGGTACGGCAGTTATCTGAAGGCCTCGATGCCCGACTTCTGGTACACCACGGACCGCAATCAGGTCCGCAGGTCGCTGGCCGCCATCGACGCGGCGGCCAAGCAGACCGAGGGCGCATGACCGGCGACCGCGGGGCGGCCGGCACCGTGCCGGGCCGTCCCGCGGTCTGCGGCACGGTCCGGCACGGCACTTGCCGGATGAGGCCGTACAGCACAGGGCCCCGGAACCGGCGCAGGGGTCCCGGGGCCCGATCAGGGGGCGGGTGGGCATGGCCCGTCCGCCGCGATGGTGGTCATACGCGCCGCAGCACTGCGACCACCTTGCCGAGGATGGTCGCGTTGTCGCCCGGAATGGGCTCGTAGGCCGCGTTGTGCGGAAGGAGCCAGACGTGGCCGTCCTCGCGCTTGAAGCGCTTGACGGTGGCCTCGCCGTCGATCATCGCGGCCACGATGTCGCCGTTCTCGGCGACCTGCTGACGGCGGACGGTGACCCAGTCGCCGTCGCAGATCGCGGCCTCGACCATGGAGTCCCCGACGACCTTCAGGACGAACAGCTCACCGTCGCCGACGAGCTGCCGGGGGAGAGGGAAGACGTCCTCGACGGACTCCTCGGCGAGGATCGGCCCGCCGGCGGCGATCCGGCCGATCAGCGGGACGTAGGACGCGGCGGGCTTGCCCACCGTCTCCGTCGACTGCAGTGAGGCGGTCTGGTCCGCGCCGCGCACCTCGTAGGCGCGCGGGCGGTGCGGGTCGCGGCGCAGGAAGCCCTTGCGTTCGAGCGCCATCAGCTGGTGTGCGACCGAGGAGGTGCTGGAGAGGCCCACGGCCTGCCCGATCTCCCGCATCGACGGCGGGTAGCCGCGCCGCTGCACGGAGTCCCGGATGACCTCGATCACCCGGCGCTGGCGCTCGGTGAGGCCCGAGCTGTCCGCTCGGATGCCTGGAGGGCGGCCCGGCAGGGAGCGCTTGGGTCCCTCGGGGTTCGTGGCTTCGTTCCTCGCACGCATTGGCTCGTGTCGCCCCTGGGAGCGGTCCTGGGCGGTGATGGTGGCACTGTCTGCGGTGGTGGTCACGGCGGCCCCTCTCGATGGTCTCCCTCCGGCACAACGGTAGTTGCTTTCGAAAGGTTGCGCCAAACACACGTTCGAGTGAAAAAACGTGAAGTACCTGAATTGATCATGTGACTGGGTGTATGGCCCCGTGCCACCCGGAGGGCGGGAAGGGGGAGGCGGCTGCTGTACTCTTCACGGCCGGGACGGCGGCCTCGCGGGCCGTCGCTCCCGTCCGGCGTCCCGTCGGCCGTGCGCCGGTGCCCGCCCGCCCGGCGGTCCCGCGCCACTGCGTGCTCGTGCGTGTCCCGCGCGCCCTTGCGCGTCCCCGCGCGTCCCTCGTGCGGCGCCCACCGTATCCCCCGTACGTGCTTCGGCGTCACGGCTGCGCACCGGCGTGTTTCCGGAGGCGGGGCGGAAGGGCGGGGCACATGTGTTTCCCCGTCGCGTGTGTGAATCCTTGTGTTCGGGGAGCCGATCCCCACATCTAGTGGTTGGATGGATACAGCGGCCCACAGGTTGTGGTCCCCGGGTCTTGGGCCCGCCGATCATGGCCTATGCTGGGGGCTGCTTCGCGGGGCCTCTGAGGTCGGCGAGGCTGTTGAGTCTGCTGTGAGGAGGGTTGGAGTCCATGCACTGCCCCTTCTGCAGGCATCCCGACAGCCGTGTGGTTGACAGTCGTACGACGGACGACGGCACGTCCATCCGCAGGCGCCGTCAGTGCCCTGACTGCTCCCGTCGGTTCACGACCGTGGAGACGTGCTCGCTCATGGTGGTCAAGCGGTCCGGGGTCACCGAACCGTTCAGCCGCACCAAGGTCATCAACGGTGTGCGCAAGGCATGCCAGGGACGGCCTGTCACCGAGGACGCGCTCGCCCAGCTCGGCCAGCGGGTCGAGGAGGCGGTGCGCGCCAGCGGCAGTGCCGAGGTGGCCGCCCATGAGGTGGGGCTCGCCATACTCGGTCCCCTGCGGGAACTCGACCTCGTCGCCTATCTGCGGTTTGCGTCCGTCTACCAGGCGTTCGACTCTCTCGAGGACTTCGAGGCCGCCATCGCCGAACTCAGGGAAGGGGCGGGGCACTCCGCCGCGGAGGGCGGCGGCACGGGCGCGGGAAGCCAGAAGGGCGACTGCGGGCGCGAAGGGACGGCCGAGGTCCCGGCACCCGCGGACACCGCCGGCTGATCGGCGGACCGGGCCGGACGGTCGTGTCCGGGGCCCGGCTCGGCGGCGGTGATCAAGATCAGTCGCGGGCGGCAGCGAGGGTGCCCGCGGTCATTCGGACAGAACACTGTGCCCCTGGAACAAAAGGGGTACTTCGGGGCGTTTTCGCCTGTACAGGGAGGCGGCATGACAGAGACGGCGAGTGGCTCGGCACGAGGTTCCCGAGCCAAGGGCGCCAAGGCCGGCAAGGGGCTGCGTATCGAGCGCATCCACACCACCCCCGGCGTACACCCGTACGACGAGGTGGTCTGGGAGCGCCGTGACGTCGTCATGACCAACTGGCGCGACGGGTCGGTCAACTTCGAGCAGCGCGGTGTCGAGTTCCCCGACTTCTGGTCGGTGAACGCGGTCAACATCGTCACCAGCAAGTACTTCCGCGGCGCCGTCGGCACCCCGCAGCGCGAGACCAGCCTCAAGCAGCTGATCGACCGCATCGTGAAGACCTACCGGAAGGCCGGCGAGGAGCACAAGTACTTCGCCTCGCCCGCCGACGCCGAGATCTTCGAGCACGAGCTCACCTACGCCCTGCTGCACCAGATCTTCAGCTTCAACAGCCCTGTCTGGTTCAACGTGGGCACCAACCAGCCCCAGCAGGTCTCCGCCTGCTTCATCCTGTCCGTCGAGGACTCCATGGAGTCGATCCTCGACTGGTACAAGGAAGAGGGCATGATCTTCAAGGGCGGCTCCGGGGCCGGCCTGAACCTCTCCCGCATCCGCTCCTCCAAGGAGCTGCTCTCCTCCGGCGGCAACGCCTCCGGGCCCGTCTCCTTCATGCGCGGTGCCGACGCCTCCGCCGGCACCATCAAGTCCGGTGGCGCCACCCGCCGCGCGGCCAAGATGGTCATCCTCGACGTCGACCACCCGGACATCGAGGACTTCATCGAGACCAAGGTCAAGGAGGAGGAGAAGATCCGCGCCCTGCGCGACGCGGGCTTCGACATGGACCTCGGCGGCGAGGACATCACCTCCGTCCAGTACCAGAACGCCAACAACTCGGTCCGTGTGAACGACGAGTTCATGCGGGCGGTCGAGGAGGGCGGGAAGTTCGGCCTGCGCGCACGGCTGACCGGCGAGGTCATCGAGGAGGTCGACGCCAAGGCCCTGTTCCGCAAGATGGCCGAGGCCGCCTGGGCCTGCGCCGACCCGGGCATCCAGTACGACGACACCATCAACCACTGGCACACCTGCCCGGAGTCCGGCCGCATCAACGGCTCGAACCCCTGCAGCGAGTACATGCACCTGGACAACACGTCCTGCAACCTCGCCTCGCTGAACCTGATGAAGTTCCTGAACGATGACGGCAAGGGCAACCAGTCCTTCGACATCGACCGCTTCATCAAGGTCGTCGAGCTGGTCATCACCGCGATGGACATCTCCATCTGCTTCGCGGACTTCCCGACGCAGAAGATCGCCGAGAACACGCGTGCGTTCCGCCAGCTCGGCATCGGCTACGCCAACCTCGGCGCCCTGCTGATGGCGACGGGGCACGCCTACGACTCCGACGGCGGCCGAGCCCTCGCCGGTGCCATCACCTCCCTGATGACCGGCACCGCCTACAAGCGCTCCGCCGAACTCGCCGCCGTCGTCGGCCCGTACGACGGCTACGCCCTCAACGCCGAGCCCCACATGCGGGTGATGCGGCAGCACGCCGACGCCAACGCCGAGGCCGTCCGCATGGACGACCTGGACACCCCGGTGTGGGAGGCCGCCACCAAGGCCTGGGACGAGGTGCTGCGCCTCGGCGAGAAGAACGGCTTCCGCAACTCCCAGGCGTCGGTGCTCGCACCGACCGGCACCATCGGCCTGGCCATGGGCTGCGACACCACCGGTGTCGAGCCCGACCTGGCGCTGGTCAAGTTCAAGAAGCTGGTCGGCGGCGGTTCGATGCAGATCGTCAACGGCACCGTTCCGCAGGCCCTGCGCCGCCTGGGCTACCAGGAGGAGCAGATCGAGGCGATCGTCGCCCACATCGCCGAGCACGGCAATGTGATCGACGCCCCCGGGCTCAAGCAGGAGCACTACGAGGTGTTCGACTGCGCCATGGGCGAGCGCGCCATCTCCCCGATGGGCCACGTCCGCATGATGGCCGCGATCCAGCCGTGGATCTCCGGTGCCATCTCCAAGACGGTCAACATGCCGGAGTCGGCCACCGTCGAGGACGTCGAGGAGATCTACTTCCAGGCGTGGAAGATGGGCATCAAGGCGCTGGCCATCTACCGCGACAACTGCAAGGTCGGCCAGCCGCTCTCCGCCAAGAAGAAGGACTCCGCCAAGAAGGCCGAGGAGGCCTCCGGGACCAGGACCGAGAAGGTCGTCGAGTACCGCCCGGTCCGCAGGCGGCTGCCCAAGGGCCGGCCGGGGATCACCACCTCCTTCACCGTCGGCGGCGCCGAGGGCTACATGACCGCCAACACCTACCCGGACGACGGTCTGGGCGAGGTCTTCCTGAAGATGTCCAAGCAGGGCTCGACCCTCGCGGGCATGATGGACGCCTTCTCGATCGCCGTGTCGGTGGGTCTGCAGTACGGCGTGCCGCTGGAGACGTACGTCTCGAAGTTCACGAACATGCGCTTCGAGCCGGCCGGCATGACCGACGACCCGGACGTGCGGATGGCGCAGTCGATCGTCGACTACATCTTCCGCCGCCTGGCGCTGGACTTCCTGCCCTTCGAGACGCGCTCCGCGCTCGGCATCCACTCCGCCGAGGAGCGTCAGCGCCACCTGGAGACCGGCTCCTACGAGCCGATCGACGAGGACGTCGACGTCGAGGGCCTGGCCCAGTCGGCGCCGGTGCAGCCCGACCCGAAGGCGGTCGCCACGCCGAAGGCCGAGGGCGGAGCGGCCAAGCCCGCCCCGAAGCAGGCGCACACCAACGCGGAGCTGGTGGAGATGCAGCTGGGCATCCAGGCCGACGCCCCGCTGTGCTTCTCCTGCGGCACCAAGATGCAGCGGGCCGGCTCCTGCTACATCTGCGAGGGCTGCGGCTCGACCAGCGGCTGCAGCTGACCGGGCGGCGGGGACGTCCTGAGGCCCCAGAGGCACCGTGAGGCGAAGGGGCGCCGGTTTCGGACCGGCGCCCCCTTTCCCGTTCGGGCCACGGCTTTTCGTACCGGCCACGGCCCTCTGCGGCGGTCACGAGGGACGTGCGCGGCCCATCGTGCGAAGGAAGGTCTCCGCGTCGCCGTCGAAGCCGCGCAGACCGGGGCGGAACTCCCAGCTGCCCGAGTCGTCCCGCGCGAACTCCGCGACGACGGCGGCCGTCGCGCCGGACACACCGGCGAAATCGTCCTCGGCGAGAACGGTGTAGCCCTCGCGGATGCGCAGTCCCGGCCTGAGAACGTCGGCGAAGGCACGGCGTGCGGGACGCTGCTGGATGACGACGCCGACCACTACGCGCGCGTACCGGGCGTCGAGCCGCTCGAGTTCCAGCCTCATGACTTCGTCCCACCCGAAGCCCAGGCCGTCCCTGCTGTCCCGGTCGAGGTGGATGGTGCCGTCGGGGGAGCGGCTGTCGAAGTGCACCACGTACGCCGGGTCGCCGTACGGGTCGTCCGCCGGGTAGACCCCGGCGACGAGATCCAGGTCGGTGGGGGGCTGCCCCGCCGGACTCGGATCCCACTTGAGCGCGACCTCCGCCTTGCGGATCCCCTTGCTGAGTCCGCTCATGGAACTCCCCCTTCCCCGGACTCGTGCACCTTCCTGCCTCAACTCTCCTTACCCAAAAGCCTGTTGTCCAACGTGCCACGCTCGCGGGGACGCTTGCGCGGGCGCTGCCCCCATGAGCGTGGCCGACGCCGCGCTTCTGGGCCTTACCATGGCGCGGTGCTGGTCAAGTGGATTCGCTGCACTGTGGTGGACCGCCGGGGCTTCGAGCGGGGACAGCGGAAGTGGGCGGGGCTTCTGGGAGAACCCGGGTTCCGGGGGCAGGGCGGCGGGTGGAGCCGAGGGCGGCCGGAAGTGGCGCACATCTTCTCCTTCTGGGAGAGCCGTGCCTTCTACGACTCCTTCATGGCCCGTTCCCACGACCGGCTGGCCGCGGCTCAGGCAGGGACGTTCAAGGACGCCCAGGTCCGGCTGTTCGACCACCGGTTCGACATCAAGACGGGATTCGAGCCGCGCTTCACGGACGCCGACGTGCTGCGTGTGGCCCTCTGCCGGGTGCACGAGGAACGCGCCGAGCACTTCGTCCTGATGCAGGAGAAGGTGTGGAACCCGGCGATGGCCGGCTCGCCCGGCATGGTCCGCGGACTGTTCGGCGAGGCCCCGGGCAACGAGTTCCTGGTGCTGTCGATGTGGCAGTCCTCCGCCGAGCACGGCAAGTACCGTCCCGAGCGCGTGGAACGCCTGGCACTGCGCGCCCAGACGGAGGCCGACGTCGCGGCGCTCACGGGCGACATCGTGGAGCTCGAGAGCGCGTGGACGGTGTGACCCGCGCGGCACGGGACCACCTCGGCTCCTCGGCCGTGCCGTGCGCGATCTACTGTCTTGGGCATGGCACGACCACGGCGCATCGTCCTCGTCCGGCACGGGGAGTCGACGGGCAATGTCGACGACTCCGTGTACGAACGCGTGCCCGACCACGCGCTCGCGCTGACCGAGCGGGGCCGGCGGCAGGCCGAGGAGACGGGCAGGAGACTGCGGAAGCTGTTCGGGCGGGAACGCGTGAGCGTGTACGTCTCCCCCTACCGCCGCACCCTGGAGACCCTCCAGGCCTTCCGGCTGGACCCGGACCTGATACGGGTGCGCGAGGAGCCGCGGCTGCGCGAGCAGGACTGGGGCAACTGGCAGGACCGCGACGACGTGCTCCTCCAGAAGGCCTACCGGGACGCCTACGGGCACTTCTTCTACCGCTTCGCCCAGGGCGAGTCCGGGGCCGACGTCTACGACCGGGTCGGCAACTTCCTGGAGAGCCTGTTCCGCAGCTTCGAGGAACCCGACCATCCGCCCAATGTGCTGCTGGTGACCCACGGTCTGGCGATGCGGCTGTTCTGCATGCGCTGGTTCCACTGGACCGTCGCGGAGTTCGAGTCGCTGGCGAATCCGGGGAACGCCGAGATGCGGATGCTCCTCCTCGGCGACGACGGCAAGTACACGCTGGACCGCCCGTTCGACCGCTGGCGGGAGCCGGAACCGTACGAGATCACCGGGCGGAACGACTGAACGGTCCCCTCCGGGGTACCGGCACCGATGTGGTGGGCAGGGCACTTGCACGACCAGGGTGTCGTGGCCGGATCGGGGCAGCGTACGCTATGGGCGCCATGCCGTACGAACCACCCACCCACACCGTCGAGCGCTCCCTGAGAGCCACGACCGGAGCGAAGATCGTTGCCGGTGTCGACGAGGTGGGGCGCGGCGCATGGGCCGGTCCCGTCACCGTCTGTGCGGCGATCACCGGACTGCGCCGACCCCCTGCGGGGCTCACCGACTCCAAGCTGCTCACCGCCCGGCAACGCGCCGAACTCGCCGCGGAGCTGCGTCAGTGGGTGACCGCGTACGCCCTCGGGCACGCCTCCCCGCAGGAGATCGACGACCTGGGGATGACGGCCTCGCTGAGGCTTGCGGCGGTGCGCGCGCTGGAGGGACTGCCGGTCCGTCCGGACGCCGTCATCCTCGACGGCAAGCACGACTACCTCGGCGCCCCCTGGAGGGTCCGTACGGTGGTCAAGGGCGACCGGTCGTGCGTGGCCGTCGCGGCGGCTTCGGTGATCGCCAAGGTCCATCGCGACAATGTGATGGCCGAACTGGCCGTCGACCATGCAGACTTTGGTTTCGAGGCCAACGCCGGATACCCCTCGCCCGTGCACAAGGCCGCGCTGGAGAAGCGGGGACCCACCCCGCACCACCGGTTGTCGTGGGCGTACCTTGATGCGCTGCCCCAGTGGCGGCATCTCAAGAAGGTGCGCGTCGCAGGGGGCGGAGCCACACGGGAGGTCGAGGGCCAGCTCGGCTTCGACTTCTGACCGTTCCGCCCGCCCGACGGGGCACCCGCCCACGCGAGCCGCACCAACGTTTGATAAAAATCAGCCCATGCCTCTCATTCCCGAGGAGCCTCAGATTCACGAGAGTGCCCAGGGTCCCCGCGCTACTCCGGCCACCGGCCGTACCGCGCCGACCCCTCGTCCCGTCCCCGGTCCCCGTCCCGTGGCTCCGTCGCGCCCCGGCCGTCCCGGCCCCGCGCGGCCCGCGCCGCCGGCGCAACGCACCTCGCGGGAGGGAACCACGGCCAAGCCCGGGCCCGCTGCTCCTGCGGCGACCCCGCAGATCCAGCTGATCCCGGCCTCCGTCCAGGGGGCGCTCGACGCCGCCGAGGAAGCGGTCGACCTGCTCCTGGAGTCGGGTCGTGCCCCCGGCGACGTGCTGGTGATCACCACCGGTGAGCCGCACCCATGGGCCGCGCACGAGCTGTCCTTCGGCGAGGCGTCCTACTGGGCGCAGCACGATGCGCGCGACGACGTCTTCTACGCGGACGCCGCCGTGCTCTCGCGTGTCGCGTCCCGTCCCGTGGTCGTGGTCGCCCTCAACGGCGGCACCGACGGCGTCGTCGCCACGGCGCTGTCCCAGGCCCACTCCCGGGCCGGTGCGCTGCTGATCGTCTGCGGCGACCCGAAGCAGATCAACTCGGTGCTGAACACGGGCGCTTGAGCCCGCGCCGGCATGCCGGGGAAGCTGCCGGCCGCGTCAGCGGGCCACCGCCCGGCGCAGCACCTCGGAGGACCCCCCTCCGGTGCGCGGCGGCGGGGGCGGTGACCCGGCCGTGCCGAAGGGCTCGGGCGCCGAGTCCAGGTTCGGCCGACGGCCTCCGCGGCCCTCACCGAGGACCTGCCAGCCGTCCCGGGTCAGCGTGATGTACGCCCCGCAGCGCAGGCCGTGCAGGGTGCAGGCGTCGCGCAGACCCCACATCCACGCACCGTCCTCCTCGGTCCAGCGCGTGTCCCCGTCACGGCAGTAGAGCAGTACGGCGGTGCGCACCGGAGTGCGGCGCCGCAGATCGTGCGGGACGACCCGGCGCAGCTGGGCGAGCAGGGCGTTGCGGAGCATCCAGCCGTCGGCGGGCGCCGATCCGCGGGTGAACGACGCGCTCGCCCGCAGCCGGTCGTCCGGGTCGAGGACCGCGATCACCGCGGTGGACGGCGTGGGCCGGTGCCGGGCGTGCAGTCCGCTGACGACCTCGCGGGGGTTGCGCAGCAGTGGGATGCCCGCGGCGGCCCACTGCGCGGGCTCGAGCACGCGAGGGGCGGAGGCGACGGACGTCGACAACGATGCCGCCGAGGACGGAGCGAATCCGAAGGACACATTCCTCCCTTCGGCAACGCGCCCACACTGCGGCATGGTCGGGTTCGGGGACGCACACACCGCAGGAGAGCCCTGCCGGATCATGGTCGGGCCGCGCGGGGAGCGGGCTTCAATTCTTCCTGTCGAACGTGGATGCGGCAACGAGCGCGGGGAGGCACCGGCCCTCATCGGGGGGCCCGCGGCTTGTATCACTCCTCACTGCCATCCCTACCCACCGCACCGCCGCACGACTCCTGGCCCCCGCCCGGCCCGGCGCGGACGAGGGGGCCTTGAGCGGCCGGCTGTCCGTTGGGCGGCCGGCTGTCCGTTGAGTGGCCTGCTGCCCGTGCCATCGGGTTGCATGGGGGCATGGACGATCCGGAACTGCGTGCCGAGGCCGACGCCGTTCTCGCCGAACTCGTCGGTGAGCCGGGAGGCACGGCACGGCTGCGCGAGGACCAGTGGCGGGCGGTGGCGGCCCTGGTGAAGGAGCGCCGACGGGCCCTGGTGGTGCAGCGCACCGGCTGGGGCAAGTCGGCGGTGTACTTCGTCGCCACCGCCCTGCTGCGCCGGCGCGGCTTCGGCCCCACGGTGATCGTCTCGCCGCTGCTGGCGCTGATGCGCAACCAGGTCGAGTCGGCGGCACGGGCCGGCATCCGGGCGCGCACCATCAACTCCGCCAACCCCGAGGAGTGGGACGCCGTCCACGAGGAGATCTCCCGCGGTGGGGTCGACGTCCTCCTGGTGAGTCCGGAGCGTCTCAACGCGGTGGACTTCCGCGAGCGGGTGCTGCCCGAGCTCACGGCCACGACCGGTCTGCTGGTGGTCGACGAGGCGCACTGCATCTCCGACTGGGGCCACGACTTCCGGCCCGACTACCGCCGGCTGCGGGCGATGCTGGCCGGGCTCGCCCCGGGCGTCCCGGTGCTGGCCACCACGGCGACCGCCAACGCGCGGGTCACCGCGGACGTGGCCGAGCAGTTGGGCACCGGCGCCGGCGAGACCCTGGTGCTGCGCGGCCCGCTGGAACGGGAGAGCCTGCGGCTGGGCGTGCTCCGGCTGCCCGACGCCGCGCACCGCCTGGCCTGGCTCGCCGAACACCTGGACGAGCTGCCGGGCTCCGGCATCGTCTACACCCTCACCGTCGCCGCCGCCGAGGAGACCACCGCCTTCCTGCGGCAGCGCGGCTTCACGGTGGCCTCCTACACGGGACGCACGGAGAACGCCGACCGGCTGCAGGCCGAGGCCGACCTGCTGGAGAACCGGGTCAAGGCGCTGGTCGCCACCTCGGCGCTCGGCATGGGCTTCGACAAGCCGGACCTGGGCTTCGTGGTCCACCTCGGCTCGCCGCCCTCGCCGATCGCCTACTACCAGCAGGTGGGGCGCGCGGGCCGCGGGGTGGACCGCGCCGACGTCCTGCTGCTGCCGGGCAAGGAGGACGAAGCCGTCTGGCGCTACTTCGCCGACACCGCCTTCCCGCCCGAGGAACAGGTCCGCCAGACCCTCTCGGCCCTCGCGGACGCCGGACGGCCCCTGTCCGTGCCGGCCCTGGAGGCCCTGGTCGACCTCAGGCGCAGCCGGCTGGAGACGATGCTGAAGGTGCTGGACGTCGACGGCGCGGTGAAACGGGTCAAGGGCGGCTGGATCTCCACCGGCCAGGAGTGGGTCTACGACGCCGAGCGGTACGCCCGGGTCGCCCGGCAGCGGGAGGCCGAACAGCAGGCCATGCGCGCGTACGCGAGCACGGCGCAGTGCCGGATGGAGTTCCTGCGCCGGCAGCTGGACGACGAGGAAGCGGCCCCGTGCGGCCGGTGCGACAACTGCGCGGGGCCCTGGGCCGACGCCTCCGTTCCGGCGGAGACGCTGGCGGGGGCGGTGAAGGAACTGGACCGCCCGGGAGTGGAGATCGAGCCGCGCCGGATGTGGCCGACGGGGATGCCCGCCCTGGGCGTCGACCTCAAGGGACGCATCCCGGCCGGGGAGCAGTGCTCCACCGGGCGTGCCCTGGGGCGGCTCTCGGACATCGGCTGGGGCAACCGGCTGCGCCCGCTGCTGGCCGAGAACGCACCCGACGGGCCGGTTCCCGACGACGTGCTGCGGGCCGCGGTGGAGGTCCTCGCCGACTGGGCGCGCTCCCCGGACGGCTGGGCGCCGCACGGCCCGGATGCCGCGGCCCGGCCCGTGGGCGTCGTCGCCGTGCCGTCCCTGTCCCGCCCGCGACTGGTCGGTTCCCTCGCCCGGGGCATCGCGACCGCCGGACGCCTGCCCTTCCTGGGGACCTTGACGTACACCGGGGCGGGCGGCGAGCACGTGGCGCGCCGCAGCAACTCAGCCCAGCGCCTCCGGGCGCTGTCCGGCGCCCTCGCCGTCTCCGGGGACCTGGCCGGTGCGCTGGCCCGCACTCCCGGTCCCGTTCTGCTCGTGGACGACTACACGGACTCCGGCTGGACCCTCGCGGTCGCCGCCCGCCTGCTGCGCCGGGCGGGCAGCGAACGGGTCCTTCCCCTGGTCCTGGCCGCGACGGGCTGAGGTCCGCGCATGGGACGGGCTGAGGTCCGCGCCGGGGGGGCGGGGTCTCCGCACGGGGGGACGGGCCGAGGGCTTTGCAGGAGGACCGGGAGCTCCGGTCGCCCGATCGAAGCCCGATCGAAACCTGATCGAAGGAGGGTGCGAACGGATTTTCGGCAGGGTTGATGTGTCCCTGCCCGGAGTTGTCCACAGGGTCAAGCGGACTTTTGCATTCCGCGAGATCGTCGACACATGACGCATCACAGCGAAACGGCCGGCCCCTTCGGGGGCGACATCGCCCCTGCCGGACCCGGCCCCGAACACCAGGTCACCCTGCGCACTCCGGCCGAGCTGGCCGACGCCCTGCCGTATCTGCTCGGGTACCGGCCCGAGGACAGCATCGTCCTGGTCGCACTGCACGATCACGGCGGGCGCGGCAGGTTCGGCGGAAGAGCCAGGCTCGGCATTCCTCCCAGCAGCGACGACTGGCCGGCCGCGGCCCGTCGGCTGGCCCACGATCTGATCACGGGAAGCGAGCGCAGGGGCGCCAAGCCCGAACAGATGGTGGCCTTCGTCTGCCAGGAGCCGGCGGCGGGGGAGACACCGGGACAGGTCAAGCGGCGGCTGGAGCCGCTGGCCCAGAGACTGCGCACGGAATGCGGCCGCCTCGACGTGCCCGTGATCGAAGCGCTCTGCATCTCCGGCGGCCGTTTCTGGTCGTACTGCTGCCCGACCGAGAGCTGCTGCCCCGAGGAGGGGCAGCCCATGGGGCTTCCCGGCACCTCCGTACTGGCCGCCGCGGCCGCCTACGCCGGCATCCGGGTGCGGGGCAGTCTGAAGGAGCTGAGGGCCAGACTGCTTCCCTGGGAGACCCCCGCGGCGCTGGAGCAGGAGATCGCCCTGGACGCCGCCGGACTGTCCCTGATGCCCAGGATCCTCGACGAGGCGGGCCGTGCGGTGGTGGCCGAGGAGACCCTGGAGCTCGCCGAGCGCGTGATGCGCCGGTTCGCCGAGGCGCCCTTCGATCCCGACCCCGTCCGCGCCGACCTCCGTGACGACCGGCTGCTCGGGCACGAGGAGGCCGCGGCGCTGATCCTCGGCCTGCAGGACCGTACGACACGCGACCGCGCGGCGGAGTGGATGGAAGGAGACGAGACGGGGCCGGCGCTGCGGCTGTGGCGGGCCCTCGCCCGCCGCTGCGTCGGCCCGTACGGCGAGTACGCGGCGGCGCCGCTGGCGCTCGCGGGCTGGGTGGCCTGGTCGGCGGGGGACGAGCTGGAGGCCCGGGAAGCCCTGGCCATGGCACTGGGCGCGGACCCCGACTACCTCTTCGCCCGCCTTCTGCACCATGCCTGCAACGAGGGACTGGACCCCGAAACCGTCCGGCGCTGTCTGCGCGCGGAGCGCCGGGAACGCACGGGCGCGAGGGGCGGGGCCGGAAGCGGCGGCGGCCGCGGGACGGCGGAAGCCGCCGAACCCGAGGAGGAGCCGGCCGGTGCGGACGTCCCCGTGTCCTGCAGGACGGCCGGAGCAGCCGGAGCCGAGGAGACCCGTGCGCGGACGGATCCGGGCCCCGTGCCCCGCCGCCGGCGCCGGACGCGGCCGGACGGACCGGCCCCGGACAGGACGCGTCCGGCGGCCTCGCGGGGCGGCGGCACACGCCCGGACCCTGCCGGGGCGCCGGGCCGCGCCCGTGCACGCACCCCGGCACGGAGCGGTCCGTGCGCACAGGACGGCCCGCGCCGCCGGGACACCGGCCGGCCGAACACCGGTGCGAGCAGCGACGGCCCCGGAGGACACGGGTGAACGGACTCCCGCCCGGGCGGTGACTCCTGTCCGGCCGGTGACGCCCGCGGGAACACGCCCTTGCCCGCTTCCCGGCGCCGCCGGAGTCCACCGGAGAGTCCCCGCGAAGCGGCTGAACCGGTGCGGCCGGCCGCCTGTGCGAGCGGAAACGAGGCAGGCGGCGAGGGCGGCGACGCGGGAGGTCATGAGGGAGGCCGGTGAAGAAGGGAGTGTTTATCGTCAGGAAGACGACTATGATCGCGGCATGCCCTACGACCCGTCAGCCTTTCCACCTTTCGCCGTCACCGTGGACCTGGTCGTGCTGACCGTGCGCCGTCACTCCCTGTGCGCGCTGACGGTACGCAGGGCAGAGCCCCCGTTCCAGGGACGGTGGGCACTGCCCGGAGGTTTTGTGCGGGCCGACGAGGACCTGGCGCAGGCGGCGGCGCGGGAACTGGCCGAGGAGACCGGACTGCGCGTCCACGACCCGCTGGCCCCGGCCCAGGACAACGGTGCGCACCTGGAGCAGCTCGCGACCTACGGCGACCCCAAGCGTGACCCCCGCATGAGGGTCGTCAGCGTCGCCCACCTGGTCCTCGCCCCCGATCTGCCCGCGCCCCGGGCGGGCGGCGACGCCGGCAACGCCCGTTGGGTGCCCGTGGACGAACTGCTGCAGCAGGGCGGCTACGGCCGTGACGGAGAGCCGGTGGCACCGCTCGCCTTCGACCACGCCCAGATCCTCGCGGACGGAGTCGAGCGAGCCCGTTCGAAGATCGAATACTCGTCGCTGGCCACCGCGTTCTGCCCGCCGGAGTTCACGGTCGGAGAACTGCGCCGTGTCTACGAGGCGGTGTGGGGAGTGGCCCTCGATCCGCGCAACTTCCACCGCAAGGTGACCGGTACGCCGGGCTTCCTGGTGCCGACCGGGGGCACGACCACTCGCCAGGGCGGCCGGCCCGCCCAGTTGTTCCGGGCCGGCGGGGCCACCCTGCTCAACCCGCCGATGCTGCGCCCGGAAGTCTGACCCCGGCCCGGCGGATCTCCGTGTGCGCCGGGCCGAAGAAGCCACAAGAGCGGATCAATGCCTAATAAAACGGACATAGCGCGCTATCTTGCTGCGGGTGATCCAGGCCTTCGGATTGACCAGCGATTCCCGTAAGGACCTTCCGCCCGCTGTCGACGACGTCTCCTTCGAAGCGCACCCCGGCCGCGTCACCGCGCTTCTCGGGGCGGCGGGCGCGGGCAAGACGACGACGCTCAGGCTCATGCTCGAGCTCCAACCGGGCCGTGGCATCACCTATTTCAAGGGCCGTCCGCTGCACCGCATCCCCCATCCCGCACGCGAGGTCGGCGTCCTCCTCGGGGACGTCCCGGGGCACCCCTCGCGCACGGTCCGCGGTCATCTGCGGATGCTGTGCGCCGCCGTGGGGCTTCCCGCCCGGCGCGCCGACGAAGTCCTCGAGGCCGTCGGGCTCGTCAGCCTCCGGGAGGAGCGCCTGGGCACGCTGTCACGGGGGGTGGACCGCCGGCTGGGGCTGGCCTGCGCCCTGCTGGCCGATCCGCACACACTGGTGCTCGACGCCCCGGCCGACGGACTGTCCGCGCGGGAAGGCCGTTGGCTGCACGGCATGCTGCGGGCCCACGCCACCCGGGGCGGTACGGTCCTGTTCACCACGGCCGACCCCAAGGAGGCGGCACGCACCGCCGACCGCGTCGTCACCCTCGACAAGGGCAGGATCGTCGCCGACCAGGAGGCCGCGGACTTCGCCCGCAACCGTCTGCGTCCCCGGGTCGCCGTCCGCAGTCCGCACGCCGCCCGGCTCGGAGCCCTGCTGACCAAGGAGGCCCGCACCGCCCGCCGCTCCGTGGAGGTCGTGTGCGAGGACGGCAACCGGCTGTCGGTCTACGGCAGTACGTGCGCCGACATCGGGGAGACCGCGTTCCGCCACGGCATCCTCATTCACCAACTCGCGGACGAGGTCGGTGACATGGGTCCTGGTGCCGGGGCGGTGCCCTCGGACGCGAACCCGGCGGCCGACGAGCCGCGGGCCCGGGCGGTGCCGGTGACCGCCGGCCGGCGGCAGGCCGCCACGGCCGTACCGGCCGCCGGCCCCGCGGCGCACACGACGGCCGCCGCGCGCACGGAGGACAGCGGAGCGGCGATCGGGGACACCAGGGCGGCGACCGCGGGAGCCCCGAAGGAAGCGCCCGTCCCCGCAGGTCCCGCCCGGGCGTCCGGCTCCGCGCCGGGGAACGGCACGCCGCACGCCTCGCACCCGAGGGCGAGCGCCGCCGCGGCTCCCGCCGGGAACGGAGCCCGTGCGGCGGGCGGCGGGGCATCCGCCCCACGGCCGGCCGGCCCGCACCCGGCCGCCGCCCCGGACGGCGTGCGCGTCCCCGCCGGTCCCGGCCGCCCGGACACGGCGGCCCGCTCCGACGCCCTGGATCTCGTCACCACCTCCAGGTCCCCGGCCGTCCCGAACGGCACCGGGGCCCCGCCCGCCGGCTCCGTCCCCTCCCGTGCCGAGGGCGCCTCCTCCCGTGCCGAGGGCGCCCCCGTGCGTGCGCACACCCCGGACAGGGCCGCCACGGCGACCGCACGGACCCCCCACTCCCCGTCCTCCCACCGCGCGGCGGCGCGCCCCGGTGCCGGACACCCGGCCCCCGGACACCCGGGAACCGGACGCCCCGGCCCCGGACATCCGGGAACCGGGCGTTCCGGCCCCGGGCATTCGGGAACCGGGCATTCCGACACCAGGCACTCCGCGGACGCCCAGCGCCCGATCCCGACCCCTCGCCCCGCGGAGGCCGTCGTGCTCGACGCCTCATCCCCCCTGCCGCCCCCCGTCTCCGTC
>NZ_MUME01000010.1 GCF_002155915.1 Streptomyces thermovulgaris
TGTGGGTGACCTTGTAGGGGGTCTCGGGCGGCGGCGGGGTGCCGGTGACGGAGGCCGCGGTGGCGCTCGCCGTGCGGCCGGCCGAGTCGACGACGACCGCCTTGTAGCGCAGGGGGGTGCCGGCCGGGACGGTCTTCGCCAGGGTGTGGGTGACCTTGTAGGGGGCGTGGTCGGCGGAGCCGAGCACCTTCCACGGGCCGTTGCCGACCTGGGCGGCGAAGACGACCCGGTTGAGCCGTCCTCCGGTGACGTCGGCGCCGACTTCGACGGTGCCGGTGGCTCCGGCGGCGGGGGGCGTCAGGGTGAGGGACGGCTTGACGGCGGGCTTGTCGAGGGTGCCGGCCGCCTTGAGGACGACGGCGGAGCCGGCCGGGACGGTGACGGTGACCTTGCGGTCGGCGCCGGAGGTCACGGTCGCCCCGGTGCCGTGGATGCCGCGGTAGGTCATCCTCGCCGAGCCGGTGGCGAAGGTCGCGGTCCTGGCGTCGTCGGCGTTGTTGAAGGCGACGATGTACTCGGCGCCGGTCCTGGCGTCGGTGCGGGTGACGGCGTAGACGCCCGGCCCGTCCGCGGCGTACCGCTCCGTCTGGACGCCGTCCGCCAGGGCCGGGTGGTCCTTGCGGAGCTTGGCCAGGGCGGCGATGTGCCGGTAGAGCGGCGCGGTGGTGTCGTAGGCGTCGTGGGCGTGGGTGCGGTCGGTGCCGATCCGGTCGTCGTCGAGGTAGTCGGCGACCTTGGAGGCGAACATGGTCTGGCGGGCGTCCTTGTCGCCGCCGGAGCCGGTGAAGCCCTGCTCGTCGCCGTAGTAGACGACGGGGTTGCCGCGGCTGAGGAACATCAGCTCGTGGGCGAACCTGCTCTTCCGCACCAGCTCGGCGTCGGTGGCCTTCGGGTTGTCCTGCTTGAGGAAGTACCCGATCCGGCCCATGTCATGGTTGCCGAGGAAGGTGACCTGTTCGTAGGCGTTGGCCTTGTCGGTCGTGTACTTGTAGTCGTCGGCGAAGACGCCCGCCAGCTTCTTCGCGCTGCCGCCCTGGGAGACGTAGGCGCGGGCCGCCTCCTGGAAGGGGAAGTCCAGCGTGGCGTCCAGACGGCCCTGGGTGACGTAGGGGGCGGTCACGGAGGTGTCGGCGGAGAAGACCTCGCCGAACATGAAGAAGTTCTTGCGGCCGTGCCGGGCGGCGTAGGTGTCCAGTGCCGTCGCCCACTGGGTCCAGAACTCCATGTTGACGTGCTTGACGGTGTCGACGCGGAAACCGTCGATGCCGAAGTCCTTGACCCAGCGCTGGTAGATCTTCTTCATGCCGCTGACGACCTCGGGGCGCTCGGTCCACAGGTCGTCGAGGCCGGCGAAGTCGCCGTGGCCGGAGCTCTCCCCGGCGAAGGTGGAGTCGCCGCGGTTGTGGTACATCGCCGGGTCGTTGAGCCACGACGGGACCTTGAGGTCCTTCTTGGCGGCGGGAACGGCCGGGGTGTACGGGAACGAGCTTTCGTCGACGGCGGGGAACCTCCTGCCGCCGTCGGCGTAGTCGGCGTCGTCGAAGGGGCGGCCGTCCTTGGTCAGGTAGGGGAAGGCGCCCTTGGACAGGTATGCGCGGGACTCGTCCTTGTAGCCGACGACGTCGGCGGTGTGGTTGGTGATGACGTCGAAGAAGACCTTCATGCCCTTGGCGTGCGCCTTGGAGACCAGGGCCTTGAGGTCCTCGTTGGTGCCGAAGTGCGGGTCGACCCGGGTGAAGTCGGTGATCCAGTAGCCGTGGTAGCCGGCGGAGGCCTCCTTGCCGGTGCCCTGCACGGGCTGGTTCTTGAAGATCGGGGCGAGCCAGATGGCGGTGGTGCCCAGGCCCTTGATGTAGTCGAGCCGGTCGATCAGGCCCTTGAGGTCGCCGCCCTGGTAGAAGCCCTTGTCGGTGGGGTCGTAGCCGGTGACGAGGCGTGAACCGGTCAGCCGGCCCCGGTCGTTGGAGGTGTCTCCATTGGCGAAACGATCCGGCAGAACGAAGTAGAACTGCTCGCGCGTCAGGTCGTGCCGGGCCGGCTCGGCGGCGAGCCGGGCGTCCGAGGGCGGCGCGGGCGGGGTGGCCGCCCGCGCCGCGAGCGGTGGGGCAAGCGCTGCGGCGAGCGCGGCCACGGTGAGGGCGGCGACGCCTCTGCCTGACGGTGTGCGGCGCCGCGAGGGCGCCGGCCATCTCGGTATCACGGGGTGAACTCCTTGACGGTGCGGCTCACTTGACTGCGACCCCTCGCCCCGGCGGCGGCTCCGCCGTCGGGCGTGGGCGCGACCGTATCGCCTGCGCAAGGTTTACAGCAAGACTCTTGAAACCTTTAGCAAGGGTTTTCACATCCGTGCGCCCGGACGGCCGGCGCACCGTGCGGCGGGCGCGCCGCCGTTCAGCAGCTGCGCTTGCCCGTGTGGAGCGCCAGCGCCGTGTTGGGGCCCAGGGTGGCGGTGAACCGGCCGGCGCTGTCGACCGTCACCGGTGTGTTGTTCTGGACGTTGCAGTAGGTGCCCGCGGGCAGGGACGTCTGGTAGGTGCGGGTCAGGCTGCTCTGCTCGTGGTTGATGGCCACGAAGCCCTTGCTGCCCCGGCCGAAGGCGATGGCGTTGTTGCCGTTGTCCCACCAGTCGGTCACCGCCTGGCCGCGGGTGGCGTTGCGGAAGGCGACCATGGACTTGATCTCCGGCCAGGCGTGCTGGCACTTCCAGCCGTCCCGCCAGCAGGCGTCGACCCTGCCGTCGTTGGGCGGTCCGGCGTCGAAGTCGGACCACTCGTAGGCGGAGTTGATGTCGGGGGCGCCGTACGGCCAGGCCAGCATGAAGACATGGGCCAGGGTGTAGTCGGCGCCGTCCTTGTAGCTGAGGGTGGAGCCGTTGCGCTCGGTGTCGTGGTTGTCGACGAAGACACCGGCCACGGAGCTGTTCATGTAGCCCCAGCCCTCGCCGTAGTTCTTCAGGTAGGCGAGCCTCTCGTTGCGGAAGACCCGCTTGAGGTCGTAGGCGTAGCGGAACTCCTGGACGTCGCCGTTGCCCGTGTACTCGGTGGGCTGGACCGCCTCGCCCGCACCGTAGATGACCTCCTGCTTCCAGTACACGTCCGGCTTCGTCAGACGTGACTTGATGTTGGCGAGGTCGGCCGCGGGGATGTGCTTGGCCGCGTCGATGCGGAAGCCGTCCACGCCGAGGGAGAGCAGGTCGTTCATGTAGCCCGCGATGGTCCTGCGGACGTACTCCTCGCCGGTGTCGAGGTCGGCGAGGCCCACCAGCTCGCAGTGCTGGACGTTCCAGCGGTCCCGGTAGTCGGTGATCTCGGCGGTGCAGTCGTCGAAGTCGTACACCGAGTACAGACCCGGGTAGTCGTACTTCGTGTACGACGAGCCCCCGGTGCCGGTGCCGCTGCCCGACGACATGTGGTTGATCACCGTGTCGACGACGACCTTCACCCCCGCCGCGTGGCAGGTGTCGACCATGTTCCGGAACGCGGTGCGGTCGCCGAGACGGCCGGCGATCCGGTAGCTCACCGGCTGGTACGACGTCCACCACTGCGGGCCCCGGACGTGCTCGGCGGGCGGGGAGACCTGGACGTAGCCGTACCCGGCGGGCCCCAGGGTGGTGGTGCACTCCTTGGCGACGGAGGCGTAGTTCCACTCGAAGAGGACCGCGGTGACGTCCTTGCTGCCGGGCGGGGAGGCCTCGGCGGGGGAGGCGAGGGCCATCGAGGCGGCTGCCGCGAGGGCCGCGACGCAGGAAACGGATCTGCGCATGTTCATCTGTGGGGATTCCTTCTCCGTTGAAGGTTCTTGCTGAAAGATTCAGCAAGTAGTTGAGCGCAGAATAAAGGCCCACTGCCTCAACGGGCAGTGGGCGGTACGGAGTTGATTGTGTGGAGTTGCTGTGAAGACACGCCTCCGAGCAGGGCGAACGGCGGACACGGGGCCCGGTGGCCCGGGCCCCGCGCCTCGGGCTCCGTGCCTCAGCCGGTGGTCCACCACACCGTCGTGTCGCCCGGGACCTTCGTCTCGCCGTCCGCCTCCGTCACCTCGCCGCTCGCGAGCAGGATCCGGCCGTGGGCCGGGACGGTGACCGACTCGCCGGTCGTGTTCGCCACACAGACGAAGTCGCCGCGCCGGAAGGCGAGAACGCCCTCGGGGGCGCGCAGCCACTCCACGCTGTCGCCCGCGCCCAGGTCCGGGTGGGCACGGCGGACGGAGAGCGCGGTGCGGTACATCTCCAGGGTGGAGCCGGGCACGCCCTGCTGGGCCTCGACGCTCAGCTCGCCCCAGCCCTCCGGCTGCGGAAGCCAGCTGCCGCCGTCGCCGAAGCCGTAGGAGGAGCCCTCGCGGGTCCACGGGATCGGCACCCGGCAGCCGTCGCGGTAGCCGTCCTGGCCGTCGCCGCGGAAGTACGCCGGGTCCTGGCGCACCTCGTCCGGCAGGTCCACGACGTCCGGCAGGCCGAGCTCCTCGCCCTGGTAGATGTACGCCGAGCCGGGCAGCGCCAGCATCAGCAGCGTGGCCGCGCGGGCCCGGCGCAGGCCCGTCTCGCGGTCGCCGGCGGTGCGGATCTGCGTGCCGGCGCCGGGCGGGTTGGCGAAGCGGGTGGCGTGCCGGGTGACGTCGTGGTTGGACAGCACCCAGGTGGCGGGGGCCCCGACCGGGCGCATGGCCCTGAGGGTGCGGTCGATGACCTCACGCAGCTCGCCGGCGTCCCAGTAGGTGCTCAGGTACTGGAAGTTGAACGCCTGGTGGAGCTCGTCGGGGCGCACGTAGTTCGCGGTGCGCTCGACGGTCGGCGTCCATGCCTCGGCGACGAAGATGCGCTCGCCCGGGTACTCGTCGAGGATCCGCCGCCACTGCCGGTAGATCTCGTGCACCCCGTCCTGGTCGAAGAACGGCATGACGTCGTTGCCCAGCAGCTTCACCTGGTCGCGGGTGCCGAGGTCGGGCAGGCCCTCGGCCTTGACCAGGCCGTGGGCCACGTCGATGCGGAAGCCGTCGACGCCCATGTCGAGCCAGAACCGCAGGATGGAGCGGAACTCGTCGCCGACGGCCGGGTGCTCCCAGTTGAAGTCGGGCTGCTCGGGCGCGAACAGGTGCAGGTACCACTCGCCGGGGGTGCCGTCCGGCTCGGTGATCCGGGTCCAGGCGGGGCCGCCGAAGATGGACTCCCAGTCGTTGGGCGGCAGCTCGCCGTTCCTCCCCCTGCCGGGGCGGAAGTGGTAGCGCTCCCTCAGGGGGGAGCCGGGGCCCTCGGCGACCGCGCGCCTGAACCACTCGTGCTGGTCGGAGGAGTGGTTGGGCACGATGTCGACGATGACCCTCAGGCCCAGCTCATGGGCGTCGCGGATCAGCGCGTCGGCGTCCAGGAGGGTGCCGAACATGGGATCGACGGCCCGGTAGTCGGAGACGTCGTAGCCGGCGTCGGCCTGCGGCGAGGCGTAGAAGGGGCTGAGCCACACGGCGTCCACACCGAGGTCGCGCAGATAGGGCAGGCGGGAGCGGATGCCCTCCAGATCACCCATGCCGTCACCGTTGCTGTCGGCGAAGCTGCGCGGATACACCTGGTAGATCACTGCCTCGCGCCACCAGTCGCGGCGCGGGGCGACCGTGGCGACGGCCGCTTCGGAGCGAGTGGATCGGGCCGGGATGTGCTGCTGGCTCATGGCGTCCTCAGTAGGTGCGGATGTGGTGGGGTCGGGTGCGAAAGGCGTCGACGGCCGGATGACGAGGCGGCCGCGGTGTCGGCGGGGTCGGGGGACACCGCGGCCGCCACCCGCGCGGGGCAGGCGCGCGGGAGTCGGTTGCCGGCCGGTGGGGGGTCAGCCCTTGGTACCTCCTGCGGTGAGGCCGGTGACCAGGTTTTTCTGCACAAGGTAGAAGAAAGCGGCCACCGGAACGGCGATCAACACCGCGGTCGCGGCCATGTAGTTCCACTGGGCGTCGTGCTCGCTGACGAAGCTCTGCAGTCCGACGGCGAAGGTGTACTTCTGGTCGTCCAGCAGGAACGTGGAGGCGAAGGCGACCTCGCCGAAGGCCGTGATGAAGCTGTAGAACCCGGCGACCGCGAGGCCCGGCCGGGCCAGCGGCAGGATGAGCCGCAGGAAGGTGCCGAACGGAGTGAGGCCGTCGACGCGCCCGGCCTCGTCGATCTCGACGGGGATGGTGTCGAAGTAGCCCTTCATCAGCCAGGCGCAGTACGGCACGATCGTCGAACAGTTGACGAGGATGACCGCGCCGTAGGTGTCGATCAGACCGAGCTCGGAGAAGATCTCGTACATCGGGACGATGAGCACGGCGATCGGGAACGCCTGGGTGAGCAGCAGCACCCACATCAGCGACCGGTACCCCGGAAAGCGCATGCGGGAGACCGCGTAGCCGGTGGTGGCGGCGAAGACCACGCCGAGCAGGGTGGTGCCCAGGGCGACGATCATCGTGGACTCGAACCACTTGAAGAAGTTCGTGTGCTGGAGCACGAACGCGTAGTTCGAGAACGTCATCTTCTCCGCGATCGCCCCCGGATGCAGATAGTCGTCCTTGTCCGGGCCGAGCGAGAGATAGATCAGCCAGGCGACCGGGGCCGTGGCGATCAGGCTCGCCAGCACGAGCAGGCCGTGGACGACGGCGCGGACCAGCGGGCTGCTCTCCCCGCGCCGCCGCACGCGCCGGGGTGCCTCGGCCACGGCCTGGGGCGCGGCCGGGGACGCGGCGGTGTCGAGGGTCGTGGTGCTCATCGTGGGGCTCCTGCGTCAGAGGGCGAGCTGGTCGTTGCGCTTCAGCCAGCGGTAGTAGAAGGAGGTGAAGACGGTCAGGATCGACAGCAGCAGGACGCCGTAGGTGGCGGCCTGGGCGTATTCGCGCGGCTGCTGGCCGAAACCGAGGTAGTAGGCCCAGGTGACGAGGATCTGCGCGTCGGGGGCGCTGGTACGGCCGAACAGCAGGAAGATGATCGCGAACTGGTTGAACGTCCAGATGATGCCGAGCAGGACCACGGTGGAGCTGACCGACCGCAGGCCCGGCAGGGTGACGTACTTGAAGCGCTGCCAGGCGCTCGCCCCGTCCATCTCGGCGGCCTCGTACAGGGAGGAGTCGATGGACTGCAGACCGCCGAGGAGCGAGACCATCATGAACGGCACACCGCACCAGGTGTTGACCATGATGGCGGCGGCCCGCTGCCAGAAGCTGTCCTCCAGCCACTGCGGCTGGGGCAGGTGCAGGGCGCCGAGCATCTGGTTGAGCACGCCGGAGTCGGCGAGCATGATCCGCCAGGAGAAGACGGTGACGAAGGTGGGCACCGCCCAGGGCAGGATGAGCAGCAGCCGGTAGAAGGTGCGGCCGCGCATCTTCCGGTTCAGCAGCAGGGCCAGGCCGAGGCCGATGGTGTAGTGCAGGAAGACGCACAGCGCGGTCCAGACCACCGTCCACAGGAAGTGGGACCAGAACCGGTCGTAGGCGGTCGGCCCGAACAGGATGTCCTTGTAGTTGTCGAGGCCGATGAACTGATAGGTGGCCTCGATGTGGTTGACACCGATCGTGCGGGCCGAGTTCAGGCTGTTGGCGTCGGTCAGCGTCAGGTAGAAGCCCCGCGCCAGCGGGTATCCCACCAGGACGCCGAGCACGACGACCACCGGGGCGATCATCGCATAGGCGTACCAATACTTCTGGTAGCCGTGCTTCAGGCGCTGCAGCAGGCCGGGACCGCGTCCCTGCCCGCCGCCGGGCCGGGCGGCCGCGCTCTCGAGGGCGACTGTCATGGTTCGACACCTTCTGGAAGTTCGGGGGCGGGGCACACGGGCCGATGGCCGCCGGTCCTCCCGCACCGGGAGGACCGGCGGCCACGGCGGCTCACTTGCTGAAGTCCGGGACCAGCTTGGCGATCGCGGTCTCCGCGTCCTTCAGGCCCTTGTCCAGGGACACCTTGCCGCCGGCGATCTTGACCAGTTCGGTGTCGAGCGGCCCCCACAGGGAGCTGTACTCGGGCAGCGCCGGGCGCGGCTGGGCGATGGAGAGGACGCCCTGGTAGCCGGCGATGCCGGGGTCGGCCTTGACCTGCTCGGTGTAGGCGTCGTCGCGGGTGGGCAGCGTGGAGTTCTTCAGGGCGATGGTCTCCTGGGCCTTCGCCGAGGTCATGAACCTCACGAACTTCAGCGCGGCCTCCTGCTTCTCCTTGCTGGAGCCGGCGTAGACGGAGAGGTTGTGACCGCCGGTGGGGGCGCCCGCCTTGCCGGAGGAGCCGCCCGGGACGGGAGCGATGCCCAGGTTGGACTTGTCCTTGAAGGCGCTGCCCTTGTAGAAGTTCGTGATCTCCCAGGGGCCCTGGATGATCGCGGCGACCTTGCCGTTCACGAACGCGTCCTGGATGTGGGCGTAGGCGTCGGCGGTGGTGTCGGCCTTGTGCAGGCCCTTGCCGTCGAACATGCTCAGCCAGGTGCCGTACGCCTTCTTCGCGGCGGCCGAGTTCATGGTGATCTTCTTGGCCTCGGCGTCGACGGTGTCGGTGCCCTCGCCGTACAGGAAGGTCTGGGCGTAGTAGGCCTGGGTGGAGCCCCAGTAGCCGTCGACACCGGTCCTGTCCTTGATCCTGGCCGCGGCCGACCTCAGCTCGTCCCAGGTCTTGGGCACCTCGGTGATGCCGGCCTTCTTGAACAGGGCCTTGTTGTAGACCAGGGCCAGGGTGTCGGTGACGAACGGAACGCCGTAGGTCTTGCCCTCGTACTGGGCCTGCTTGATCAGGCTGGGCTGGAACTTGTCCTGCTCGGCGAGGGCCTCGGTGCCGTCCAGCGGCAGCAGATAGCTCTTCTTGGCGAAGGCCGGGGTCCAGCCGACCTCGGCGCGCAGCACGTCCGGGGCGCCCTTGGAGCCGGCGGCGGTGTCGAACTTGTTCTGTGCCTGGTCGAAGGGCACGTTGACGTACTTGACCTTGATGTCCTTGTGGGTCGCCTCGAACTGCTCGACCAGTTCCTTGTACGTCGGCGCCTCGTTGGTGGCGTTGGAGGTGTCCCACCAGGTGATGGTCACCGGACCGCCCGACTTGTCGCTGCCGCTGTCGCTCCCCCCGCACGCCGTCGCCGTGAGGGCAAGGGATGCCACCAGTGCGGTGGCCGCTATGCCACGCCGCATGAGTTCTCCTTGAGGTGAAAGCCCGGGAGCGGGAAGCGGTCCCGTCCGCCGCCCCCGCCGCGTCATTGCCGTCGCCGGGCGACGGTGAAGTTAACAGCGTTGCAACCTCGACGAAAGACCTTGCAGAAAAAAAGTGCAAGAAATCGCGAAGGTTACCCCTTCGTGACCCTCTCGAACCCGCCTCGCAACCCGGCTTTCACGTGGCCGGAAGGGTTCCTGAACACTTGTGCAAGGCTCTGCAAGCTCTTGCCATACGGTGGGAAGAGAGGAATCATCCCGTTGCGGACCGTACGCCGAGACCCGGCCGTCGACGTGCGCCGGGACCCGGCCGTCGACCGGACGCCGACCGAACACAAGGGAACGCGATGACGCAGCAGCCCGTAGCGGGCCGTTCAAGGACACGCCCCGGGCGGTCGCCCGGTGGGCAGGGCGGAAGGCGGCCGGTACAGTCCACTCATGTGACCACACGGCTTGCCGACATCGCTGCCCAGGCGGGTGTGAGCGAGGCGACCGTCAGCCGCGTCCTCAACGGGAAGCCGGGCGTCGCCGCCACCACCCGCCAGGCCGTACTGGCCGCCCTCGACGTCCTGGGCTACGAACGTCCGGTACGGCTGCGGCAGCGCAGTGCGGGCCTGGTGGGCCTGATCACCCCCGAGCTGGAGAACCCGATCTTCCCGGCACTGGCCCAGGTCATCGGCCAGGCGCTGACCCGGCAGGGCTACACCCCGGTGCTCGCCACCCAGACCCCCGGCGGCTCCACGGAGGACGAGCTGACCGAGATGCTGGTGGACCGCGGGGTCGCGGGCATCATCTACGTCTCCGGCCTGCACGCGGACACCACGGCGGACATGGAGCGCTACGAGCGCCTGCGCGCCCGGGGCGTGCCCTTCGTCCTCGTGGACGGCTTCTCCCCGAAGGTCCAGGCGCCCTTCATCTCCCCCGACGACCGCGCGGCGATGACCCTGGCCGTCACCCACCTGGTCTCCCTGGGCCACACCCGCATCGGCCTGGCCCTGGGGCCCAAGCGCTTCGTCCCGGTCCAGCGCAAGATCGAGGGCTTCGTCCGCGCGATGCAGGACCAGCTGGGCCTGTCCGCGGACGCCGTGGAGTCCGAGCTGATCCAGCACTCCCTCTACTCCCTGGAGGGCGGGCAGGCGGCCGCCACCGCGCTCATCGAGCGGGACTGCACGGCGATCGTCTGCGCCAGCGACATGATGGCGCTCGGCGCGATCCGCGCGGCCCGGCAGCGCGGGCTGGAGGTCCCCCGGGACATCTCGGTCGTGGGCTTCGACGACTCCACCCTGATCGCCTTCACCGATCCGCCCCTGACCACGATCCGCAAGCCGGTGCCGGCGATGGGCCAGGCCGCGGTGCGCACCCTGCTGGAGGAGATCGGCGGTACGCCCGCGCCGCACAGCGAGTTCGTGTTCATGCCGGAGCTGGTGGTCCGCGGTTCGACCGCCTCGGCCCCTGGGGACCGGAATCGTTCGTGAGGCGGAGAACGTACGGCCGGAACCCGACTGGGGGATGATCGTCCCGGGAAGGTTTGTCTGGCAGACTCTGTGCCCATGGGTGAGACGACCGTGAGGCCGCCGGAAGGCCGGGAGAAAGCCGCTCCGCCTCCCGTCACGGGCGACAGCCGCCCTCCGGCCGTACGGCGCCTGCGTACCCCCCGGCCTCCCCGGCTGTGGTTCGAGATCCTGCTGATCGCGGTGAGTTACTGGACGTACTCACTGATCCGCAACGCGGTCCCCGAGCAGAGAGCCAAGGCCCTGCGCAACGCCGACTGGATCTGGCACGTCGAGCACCAGCTGGGCATCGCGGTCGAGCACTCGATCAACCATGCCGTGAACTCCGTGACTTGGTTGATCATCGGCATGAACTACTACTACGCGACCCTGCACTTCGTGGTCACCATCGGCGTCCTGGTGTGGCTCTACCGCAGCCATCCCGGCCGTTACGCGGCGGCTCGTTTCACCCTCTTCATCACCACGGGCACGGCCCTGCTCGGCTACTACCTGTACCCCCTGGCGCCCCCGCGCCTGATGAGCGGCGGACTCTTCATCGACACGGTCGAAGTCCACAACACCTGGGGCTCGATGGCCTCCGGCGACCTGAAGAACATGTCCAACCAGTACGCCGCGATGCCGTCCATGCACATCGGCTGGTCCCTGTGGTGCGGCCTGATCCTCTTCGCCGTGTGCACGATCCCCTGGGTCCGCGTCCTCGGCCTGATCTACCCCGTGGCCACCCTGATCGTCATCGTCGCCACCGCCAACCACTTCTGGCTCGACGCGGTCGGCGGCGTCCTGTGCCTCGGCTTCGGCTTCCTGGTGGCCCGCGCCTGGTACGGAGCGCTGCCGCACGCGCTGCCGAGAATGGTGGCCCCTCTGCAACCGGCGAAGGCATAGGGCCCGGCCGTCCGCGCACCGCGTCCCCCGGCGCGCCGCGCCGGCCGCCGGGGCGTGCGCGCCGGGGAACCAGGTGCTACGTGCCGTAGAACAGCGACTCCACGACCCCCCGGGCCCGCCGGGCGGTCCGCCGGTACGCGTCCAGCATGTCCCCCACGTGTCCCGGCCCGTACCCGAGGTACCGCCCCACCGCGGCCAGCTCCCGGGGCTCGGTGGGGAAGGTGTCCCCGGCCCGCCCGCGCACCAGCATCACCGCGTTCCGCACCCGGGTGGCCAGCACCCATGCCTCGTCCAGCGTCGCGGCGTCCTTCTCGGAGAGAAGCCCCAGCTCCCGTGCCGCCGCCAGCGCCTCCCGGGTCCGTGTGGTCCGCAGCGACGCCTCGGTCGCCCCGTGCCGCAGCTGCATCAGCTGCACGGTCCACTCCACGTCCGACAGCCCGCCCGGCCCCAGCTTGGTGTGCAGCTTCGGGTCCACTCCCCGCGGCAGCCGTTCGGTCTCCATCCGCGCCTTCAGCCGCCGGATCTCCCGCACCGCGTCGTCCTTCAGCCCGCCCTGCGGGTAGCGCAGCGGATCGATCAGCTCCACGAACCGCCGCCCCAGCTCCTCGTCCCCCACGACCGGCTCGGCCCGCAGCAGCGCCTGCGACTCCCACACCTGCGCCCAGCGCCGGTAGTACGTCGCATACGACGCCAGCGTCCGCACCAGCGGCCCATTGCGCCCCTCGGGCCGCAGGTCCGCGTCGATCAGCAGCGGCGGATCCGAGCTGGGCGCCTGGAGCAGCCGCCGCATCTCGGCGACGACCCGCCCCGCGGCCTCGGCCGCCTCCCGCTCGTCCACGCCGTCCCGGGGCTCGTGCACGAACAGCACGTCCGCGTCCGACCCGTAGCCCAGCTCATGCCCCCCGAACCGCCCCATCGCGATGATCGCGAACCGGATCGGCAGGGTGTCCCCCCAGCCCTCGCGCACCACCGCCCGCAGCGTGCCGGCCAGGGTCGCCGCCGTCAGCTCCGACACCGCGCCGCCCACCCGGTCCACGAGGGCGCCCTGGTCGGCCTCGGCCGGCTGCGTCTCGGTGCCGTAGGAGCCGACGATGTCGGCGGCGGCCGTACGGAACAGCTCCCGCCGGCGCACCCCGCGGGCCGCCGCGACTGCCTGCTCGGCGCTCTCCGCGCGCCCCACCGCGGCCAGTATCTCCTGCTCCAGCTGGGCCCGCCCGCGCGGTTCGAGCCCGCCGCCGTCGCCGTTCCCGAGCAGGGCGACGGCCTCCGGCGCCCGCAGCAGCAGATCGGGCGCGAGCCGCCCGGCGGACAGCACCCGCGCGAGGTTCTCGGCGGCGGCCCCCTCGTCCCGCAGCAGCCGCAGGTACCACGGTGTCTTCCCCAGCGCGTCGGACACCTTGCGGAAGTTGAGCAGCCCGGCGTCCGGGTCGGCGGAGTCCGCGAACCATCCGAGCAGCACCGGCAGCAGCGTCCGCTGGATCGCGGCCCTGCGCGTGACCCCCGACGCCAGGGCCTCCAGGTGCCGCAGTGCCGCGGCGGGATCGGCGTACCCGAGCGCGACCAGCCGCTCCCGGGCCGCCTCGAGGCTCAACCGGGCCTCGCCGGGTGCCAGTTGGGCGACCGCGTCGAGCAGCGGCCGGTAGAACAGCTTCTCGTGCAGCCGCCGTACGACGCCGGCGTGCCGCTTCCACTCGCGGGTGAGCTCGGTGACCGGATCGCTGCGCAGGCCGAGCGACCGTCCGAGCCGGCGCAGATCGGCCTCGTCCTCGGGCACGAGATGGGTCCGCCGCAGCCGGTACAGCTGGATGCGGTGCTCCATGGAGCGCAGGAACCGGTAGGCCTCGTCGAGCTGCGCGGCGTCCGCACGGCCGACGTACCCGCCCGCGGCCAGCGCCTGCAACGCGTCCACGGTCGTCCCGCTGCGCAGGGAGGCATCGGTCCGCCCGTGCACCAACTGCAGCAGCTGCACGGCGAATTCGACGTCCCTGAGCCCGCCCGGCCCGAGCTTCAGCTCGCGCTCGACCTCGGCCACGGGGATGTTCTCGACCACGCGGCGGCGCATCTTCTGCACATCGGCGACGAAGTTCTCGCGCGCGGCGGCCTGCCAGACCAGCGGGGCGAGCGCGGCGATGTACTGCTCGCCGAGCTCGGGGTCGCCGGCGACCGGACGGGCCTTGAGCAGCGCCTGGAACTCCCAGGTCTTGGCCCACCGCTGGTAGTAGGCGACATGGCTGCTCAGGGACCGCACCAGCGGCCCGTTGCGCCCCTCGGGCCGCAGATTGGCGTCGACGGGCCAGATCGTCCCCTCGACGGTGGTCTCGGAGCAGATCCGCATCAGATGCGAGGCGAGCCGGGTGGCGGCCTTGAGCGCCTCCGCCTCGTCCGCGCCCTCCGCGGCCTCGCCGACGAAGATCACGTCGACGTCGGAGACGTAGTTCAGCTCGTGGCCGCCGCACTTGCCCAGGGCGATCACCGCGAGCCGGCACAGCGCGTCGTCCTCGGGGGCGGCGGCGCGGGCGATCCGGAGGGCGGCGCGCAGGGTGGCGGTGGCGAGGTCGGCGAGTTCGGCGGCGGTCTCGACCACGTCGATGGTGCCGCACACGTCGCGGGCGGCGATGGACAGCAGGCAGCGCCGGTAGGCGACGCGCAGCGCGACGGGGTCGTCCGCCCGCGCGAGCTCCCGCTCGAACTCCTCCACCCCGCGGTGCAGATCGCGTGGTTCGTAGGTGACGAGCGCCCGCCAGTCGCCGGCGTGCCGGGCCAGGTGCTCGCCGAGCGCGGCGGAGCAGCCGAGCACCCCGAGCAGCCGGTCGCGCAGCGGCTTGGCCGCTATCAGCGTGTCGAGCAGCTCCCGCCGCTCCGTCGGCGTGGGCTGCGCCTCGAGCAGCCGCACCAGCCCCCGCAGCGCGAGGTCCGGGTCGGCGGTGGCGCCCAGTGCCTCCAGCAGCACCGGATCGTTCCGGAGCGGGGCCAGCTCAGGACTCTCCAGCAGCCGCTCGGCCCCCGAGGCATCGATGAAACCGTGCCGCAGCAGCCGTGTGAAGGTACTGCTCCTGCGCCCCGGCGCCGTCATTCCGGCCTCCCGTCGGATCGAGCTCGTCCTGGCCAGAGCCTAACCGGAGTCCGGGACCCGGACCTCGGCAACGAGGCGAACGGCATACCGCGGAACACCGGCCCCTCACCGCTTCCCCGGGATTCCGGCGCCCGCCCCGCCGCTCACCGCTCGCGCCGGCTGATTCCCATCGCGATGACGCCGCCCAGCAGAAGCCCGCTGCCGGACAAGGCCGACAGCGACCGGATGCCGGAACCGCTCTCCAGGAGCCCGGGGACCGCGTGGCAGAACAGGCCGCCGGCAGCCATCAAGTGGCCCCAGCCGTGGAGGCGGACCTGGTGAACGCGAGACCGGAAGGAGGGGAGCAGCCAGCCGCGGGCGACCGCCGCCACGCCCAGAGCGGCGTTGAGCAGCGCCAGCAGCACCAGAGGTGCGGCGATCCAGAGATCCACGGTCCCCTCCCCACGCGTCGGCCCACGTCGAATGTAGTCGTGATCATGACATTCGCGTCACGCCGTGTCCACGCGCCCTTGCGGTCCGGAGCCGTCCCGGCCGGCCCGGCGAACGCCGTGGGGCCGACGGCCCACGACCGTCGGCCCCGTCCGGCGGAGGGACGGGAGACCCGCCCCGGCCCGCGGCTACAGCACCGGCAGGTTCTTCCGCAGTTCGAAGGCGGTGACCTCCGAGCGGTACTCCTCCCACTCCTGCCGCTTGTTGCGCAGGAAGAAGTCGAAGACGTGCTCGCCCAGGGTCTCGGCGACGAGGTCGCTGCCCTCCATCAGGGCCAGCGCCTCGCCCAGGTTCTGCGGGAGGGGTTCGATGCCCATCGCACGGCGTTCGGCGTCCGACAGGGCCCAGACGTCGTCCTCGGCGCCCGGGGGCAGCGTGTAGCCCTCCTCGATGCCCTTCAGTCCGGCGGCCAGGAGGACGGCGTAGGCCAGGTACGGGTTGGCGCCGGAGTCGAGGGAGCGGAACTCCACGCGCACGGAGCCCATCTTGCCGGGCTTGTACATCGGCACGCGGACCAGGGCCGAACGGTTGTTGTGGCCCCAGCAGATGTACGAGGGGGCCTCGCCGCCGGCGCCCGCGGTGCGCTCGGTGCCGCCCCAGATGCGCTTGTAGGAGTTGACCCACTGGTTGGTGACCGCGGTGATCTCGGCGGCGTGCCGGAGCAGGCCGGCGATGAAGGAGCGGCCGACCTTGGAGAGCTGGTACTCGGCACCGGACTCGTAGAACGCGTTCCGGTCGCCCTCGAAGAGGGAGAGGTGCGAGTGCATCCCCGAGCCGGGGTACTCCGAGAACGGCTTCGGCATGAAGGTCGCCTGCAGCCCCTGCTCCAGCGCGACCTGCTTCATGACCAGGCGGAAGGTCATGATGTTGTCCGCGGTGGACAGCGCGTCGGCGTACCGCAGGTCGATCTCCTGCTGTCCCGGTGCGCCCTCGTGGTGGGAGAACTCCACCGAGATGCCCATCGACTCCAGCATGGTGATCGCCTGCCGGCGGAAGTCCATCCCGACGGCCTGCGGGGTGTGGTCGAAGTAGCCGGAGTAGTCGGCGGGAGTGGGACGGGAGCCGTCCAGCGGACGGTCCTTGAGCAGGAAGAACTCGATCTCCGGGTGGGTGTAGAAGGTGAAGCCCAGGTCGGAGGCGCGGGCCAGGGCCCGCTTCAGCACATACCTCGGGTCGGCGAAGGACGGTGAGCCGTCCGGCATGAGGATGTCGCAGAACATGCGGGCCGTGCCGGGGGCCTCGGCGCGCCAGGGCAGGATCTGGAACGTGGACGGGTCGGGCTTGGCGATCATGTCGGACTCGTAGACCCGGGCGAAGCCCTCGATGGCGGACCCGTCGAAGCCGATGCCCTCGTCGAAGGCCTGCTCCAGCTCGGCCGGGGCCACGGCCACGGACTTGAGGAAGCCGAGCACATCGGTGAACCACAGGCGTACGAACCGGATGTCGCGCTCCTCCAGCGTCCGGAGCACGAACTCCTGCTGCTTGTCCATCTTCCGCTTCCCCATCCTTGCCGATCAGGCCGCCTGCGCTCGTGTGCCGCGAAGGCGGTCGGGCACCCGAGCAGCATCCCACCACAGAGGTGTTTCGCGCGCGTTGCGGGCCCCTTCCCCCCGGCCGTCACGGGCCCATGAGCCCGAAGCGGCAAGGGAACCGCCCCGCCGTCCATCCTGCCTCCCGGGCGCCGTCCTCGTCATGGCCGGGGTCTTCTCCCCGTGACCGAGACCACTTCCGTTTAATTTGCATCTCAAATGCAAGTTTCAATAGCGTTCGACCCGAGTCGAACGATCGAGCAGTTCGGTCGAGCCTTCGAGGAGTCCCCCATGCTGTCCGAGAAGTCAGCCGCCGTCGTCCGCGCCACCCTCCCCGCCGTCGGCGCGGCCATCAACGAGATCACCGAGCGCTTCTACCCCCGGATGTTCGCGGCCCACCCCGAACTGCTGCGCGACCTGTTCAACCGCGGCAACCAGGCCGCCGGCACGCAGAAGCAGGCACTGGCCGGATCCATCGCCACCTTCGCGACGTACCTGGTGGAGCACCCCGACCAGCGGCCCGACCTGATGCTGCGGCGCATCGCCCACAAGCACGCCTCGCTGGGTGTCCTTCCGGAGCAGTACCCGATCGTCCGCGAACACCTGTTCGCCGCCATCGCCGACGTCCTCGGCGACGCGATCACCCCCGAGGTCGTCGCCGCCTGGGACGAGGTCTACTGGCTGATGGCCAACGCGCTCATAGACCTCGAGAGGCGGCTGTACGAGGAGACCCGGCAGACCGGCTGGCGCGACTGGAAGGTCGTCGAGCGGATCGAGGAGACCCCGGACGTGGCCGTCTTCAAGCTCCGCCCGGTCGACGACGGGCCGGTGCCCGGATACCGCGCCGGACAGTACGTCTCGGTCCGTGTCCAGCTCCCGGACGGCGCCCGGCAGGCCCGCCAGTACAGCCTGACCGCGGCACCCGGCTCGCCGGTGCGGCAGTTCGCCGTCAAGCGGGTGCTCGGCGACGACACGAGCCCCGACGGCGAGGTCTCCACCCACCTGCACCGGCACGTGCACGTGGGCGACGTCCTGGAGCTGTCCGCCCCGTACGGCGACCTCGTCCTCGAGGACGACGACGCACCGCTGCTGCTCGCCTCCGCCGGCATCGGCGTCACCCCGATGATCGCCATGCTGGAGCAGCTCTCCCTCACCGGTCACAGCGCCCCGGTGACCGTGCTCCACGCCGACCGCTCCCCCGCCGCGCACGCGTTCCGCTCCGACCACGAGGCGTACGCGGCCAAGCTGCCCGACGCGCGGACGGTCTTCTTCTACGAGAAGGACGCCGAGGGTGCCGGCCGGCCCGGTCTGGCCGACCTCGCCGACATCGACGTCCCCGCCGGTACGCACGCGTACCTGTGCGGTCCGCTCCCCTTCATGCGGTCGGTGCGCGAGCAGCTCCTCGCCAAGGGTGTGTCCCCGGCCGCCATCCACTACGAGATCTTCGGCCCGGACCTGTGGCTGGCCCAGCCCGCGGCCTGACCGGACCGGCCGGCGTGCGCGACGGGTCCGCCGGGGCGGTGCGCACCGTCCCGGCGGGCCCTTTCCCGCGACGGTGTCCCACCGCGGTCCCGTGCGTCACGGTGCGTGCCCACCGCCGCCGGGGCGCCGCGCCTCGGGACGGCGTTCCTCGACGGCCTTCCTCAGGAGGACGGTGTGCGGACGCCGGGCAGCCCCAGCAGCAGCGGGCCCGTCGGGGCCTCGACCATGTCGGCGATCGTGAGGGGGTCGAGTGTGGCGTAGAAGGCCTCCTGGGCCCGGCGCAGCGCGCCGCGCAGCCGGCAGTCGGCGCTGAGGGGGCAGGGCGTGGAGCCGTCGCAGTCGGCGACGTCGCCCTCGCCCTCCAGGGACCGCAGAAGTGCGCCGACCGAGGCGTTCCGGCCGGCTTCGGTGAGGCTCAGACCGCCACCGCGACCGCGGCGGGCCGCGAGCAGCCCGCGGTGCTGGAGCTCGGCGACGACCTTTGCGGCATGCGTGTACGGCACGCCCATGTCCGCCGCGACCTCCCGGGTCGTGGGGGTGGACTCGCCCGCGACGGCGAGCCGCATCAGGACGCGCAACGCCATGTCGGTGGAGCGCAGCAGCCGCATGGCGCCAGATTAAATAATATGTATTCGCCATTCAACATATCGGCCGCCCCCCTCCACCGGGATTCCCCGTCTTCCGCGCACCGTGTGCGCAGCCCGCGCGACACCGGCGTCCACCAGCCCCTTTGCCCGACTCGTCGTCAGTTTCCCTGCGCCGCGACCGTGTTCACGACAGCCCTTCCCTCATCCCGGCCGTCGCCGCCGCTGACCCCGGGTCAGCCGGCCTCGGCACCCACGCGCGCACGCCCGCCGAGGCCGCGTGCCCGCCGGGCCGGGCGGGCGGACGGTCTCCGTCCGACCACCCCATCGCGTCGTTGTGACGATTAGACTGGCGGCGTGCCTCAACTACGTCTCGCCCTGAATCAGATCGACGCGCGTGTGGGTGACCTCGCCGGGAACGCCGACACGATCGTCCGCTGGACCCGGGAGTCCGCCGAGCGGGGAGCGCATCTCGCGGTGTTCCCGGAGATGGCGCTGACCGGATACCCCGTGGAGGACCTGGCCCTGCGGTCGTCCTTCGTGGAGGCGTCCCGCGCCGCGCTGCGCGGCCTGGCCGTCCGGCTCGCCGAGGAGGGCCTCGGGGAGCTGCCGGTGCTCGTCGGCTATCTCGACCGCTGCGACACCGCCCAGCCGAAGTACGGCATGCCGGCCGGTGCCCCGCAGAACGCGGCGGCGGTGCTGTACCGCGGCGAGGCGGTGCTGACCTTCGCCAAGCACCACCTGCCGAACTACGGCGTCTTCGACGAGTACCGCTACTTCGTGCCCGGTGACACCATGCCGGTGCTGCGGCTGCACGGGGTCGACGTCGCGCTCGCCATCTGCGAGGACCTGTGGCAGGACGGCGGCCGGGTGCCGGCCGCCCGCAGCGCGGGTGCCGGGCTGCTGGTCTCCGTCAACGCCTCGCCGTACGAGCGGCTGAAGGACGACACCCGCCTGGAGCTGGTCCGCAAGCGGGCCCAGGAGGCCGGCTGCACCACCGCCTACCTCGCCCTGACCGGCGGGCAGGACGAGCTGGTCTTCGACGGCGACTCGATCGTGGTCGCCCCGGACGGCGAGGTGATCGCGCGGGCGCCGCAGTTCGCGGAGCATCTGATGGTGGTGGACCTGGAGCTGCCGACCGCCGCGGCGCACGCGCCCGAGGGCGTGGTGGACGACGGTCTGCGCATCGACCGCGTGGTGCTGTCCGAGGATCCGGTGCCGGCCTACGAGCCCGAGCCGGTCGCCGAGCACGCCGAGCGCATGGACGACGACGAGGAGGTCTACACGGCGCTGGTCGTGGGCCTGCGCGCGTATGTGCGCAAGAACGGCTTCCGGTCGGTCCTGATCGGGCTGTCCGGCGGGATCGACTCCGCGCTCGTCGCGGCGATCGCCTGCGACGCGGTGGGCCCCGAGAACGTCCACGGCGTCTCCATGCCGTCCCGGTACTCCTCGGAGCACTCCAAGGAGGACGCGGCCGAGCTGGCGCGGCGCACCGGTCTGCACTTCCGCACGGTCCCGATCGAGCCGATGTTCGACGCGTACATGGACTCCCTCCATCTGACCGGTCTCGCGGAGGAGAACCTCCAGGCCCGGCTGCGCGGCACGCTGCTGATGGCGATCTCCAACCAGGAGGGCCACATCGTGCTGGCGCCCGGCAACAAGTCGGAGCTGGCGGTGGGCTACTCGACGCTGTACGGCGACGCGGTGGGCGCGTACGGCCCGATCAAGGACGTGTACAAGACGTCGGTCTTCCGGCTGGCGAGGTGGCGCAACCGGGTCGCCGCCGAGCGGGGGGAGACCCCGCCGATCCCGGAGAACTCCCTCACCAAGCCGCCGAGCGCGGAGCTGCGTCCCGGCCAGGTCGACACCGACTCCCTCCCGGACTACCCGGTGCTGGACGCGATCCTGGAGCTCTACGTCGACCAGGACAAGGGCGCGGACGCGATCGTCGCGGCCGGTTACGACCGGGAGCTGGTCACCACGACGCTGCGGATGGTCGACCGGGCCGAGTACAAGCGCCGCCAGTACCCGCCGGGCACCAAGATCTCGGCGAAGGTCTTCGGCAAGGACCGCAGGCTGCCGATCACCAACGGCTGGCGGGAGACCGCCTGACCTGCGGCCGGATGCGGAACGCCGCCCGGCCGGCCGGAGCCGGTCGGGCGGCGTTCCGTGTGTCGTCCCAGGAGTCGTCCCCCGTTCTCAGGAGTCGTCCTGTGTCGAGGGGGACAGTTTCACGCGTGCCGCCACGGGCAGGTGGTCGCTGCTCGTGCGCGGCAGTGTCCAGGAGCTCACCGGCTCCACTCCCCTGACCATGATCTGGTCGATGCGGGCGAGCGGGAAGGACGCCGGCCAGCTGAACCCGAATCCGTTGCCCACCGCGCCCTGCGTGGAGCGCATCTGGGAGGTGACGGCGTTGAGCGAGCGGTCGTTCATCGTGCCGTTCAGATCGCCGAGCAGCACCACCCTGGGCAGCCGCTCGTCGGCGATCGCCTCGCCCAGCGCGTCCGCGCTCTGGTCGCGCTGCTGGGCGGTGAAGCCGGCGTTCATCTTCACCCGTACCGAGGGCATGTGCGCGACGTACACCGCCACGGGCGCCTGGGGCGTGATCACCGTGGCGCGCAGCGCGCGGGTCCAGCCGAGCCTGATGTCGACGGCCTGGACGCTGCTGATCGGGTACTTGCTCCACAGCCCGACGGTGCCCTTCACCGCGTGGTACTTGTACGTCGGGGCGAGCGCCTGCCGGTAGACCGGGACCGCGGACGCCTTCAGCTCCTCCAGGGCGAGCACATCGGCGCCGGCGGCGGCCACGTCCCGGGCGGTGCCGACCGGGTCGGGGTTGTCGGCGTTGACGTTGTGCGTGGCGACCGTCAGATCGCCGCCGGTGCCGGCCTTGTCGGTGAGCAGCCCGCCGAACAGGTGCAGCCAGGTGGCGGCGGGCAGCAGCACCGCGATCAGCGCGGTCGCCGACCTGCGCAGCAGCGCGAGGATCAGCAGCACCGGGACGAACAGGCCCGCCCAGGGCAGGAAGGTCTCGGTGAGACTGCCGAGGTTGCCGATCCGGTTGGGGATGTGGGCGTGCAGCGCCATCCCCAGGGACAGTACGACCGCGAACACGGCGAGGACGATGCCCCGGCGCCAGATGCGCGGGTCGTCGCGCCACCTGTCCAGGAAGCGGTGCGCCGTGCGCCGGAGCCGGTTTCCTCGGTGCTCGTCCTGCGAGCCGCCGTCCGCCGTTTCCGTCACGTACGCCTGTTGCGCCATTCCATCGCCTCACTGCCTGCCGTGCACACACCGTTCACCCCCCGCGTCCTACGACCCTAGGGCATGATCGGAGTCGTTCCCGCCGTCCTCGAACGGCCGTCCCGGGACGGGGACGAACAAGACGTCGTGCGAGGTTCCGGCGGCGTCCTTCGCGGGCGATCCGTGACGAAACGCGGACATGGAGCCGGAAAGGCACGGAAGGACAAGGAAAAAGGCGGGAACCGCGGCGAACTGCGCCGGTTCTACGGGGATGTGACGGGCCGCAGCCCTTCCAGCACCGCGTCCACGATCTGTTCGGACAGTCCCTCGGGCAGTTCGGCGTCGGGGCGCATCACGGCCCGCACCAGCATGGGCCCGACGACGATGTCGCCGAGCACGTCGACGTCGATGTCCGTGCGCAGCTCCCCGTCGCGCTGTCCGCGGCGCAGGACCTCGGCCTGGAGCCTGCGCCGCGGCTCGACGACGGTCGCGTGGTAGACGGACCAGAGCTTCGGGCTGCTCTTCATCTGGGCGTAGACGTTGTGCAGAAGGGCGGAGGAGCGGCTGACCAGCCCGCGCCTGCGCAGCTGTTCGCAGAGCGCCACGAGGTCGTCGCGCACGGAGGTTCCCGGCAGGTCCGGGTCGGGGGGCTCGGCGGCGCGCACGACGTCGACGAACAGCTCCTCCTTGCCGCTCCAGCGGCGGTAGATGGTGGCCTTGCCGACGCCCGCGGCACGGGCGATGCGTTCCACGGAGAGTTCGGCGAGCGGCACGCCGTCCTCCAGGAGCTTCATCACGCACTCGACAATGGTGCGTTCCAGCGCCTCGCTCCGGGGCCGGCCCCGTACGGGGGCGGTGCGGCTGTCGGCAGGGCTCACGTGGGCCGTCCTTTCGTCGTGACCGGACGATTGTCCCCCCGTTCCCCCGTCTTCCCGTCTCCTCGCGCGGACCGTCCCCCGCCCGGGTGCCGGCTCCCGGTCACTCCGTCGCCACCAGCTGCTGTTCCTTTCCGTCCTTCCGGGGTGCGGACGGCCGGCCCGGCAGGAACACGGCCACCACGACCGCGCCGATGACCGCGACCATGCTGCCGCACACCGCGGTGACATGCATGGCGTGCAGGAACGCGTCGTGGGCCGGGCCCACCAGGGCCTCGCCGCGCGGGCCGAGCCGTGCGGCGACGCCGAGGGTGGCCTCGATGGACTCGCCGGCCTTCTCGCGCAGTTGGGCCGGGAGCAGGCGGAGTTCGTCCTCGATGCCGCCGCGGTAGGCGGTGGAGAGCACCGAGCCGAGCACGGCGATGCCGAGCGCGCCGCCGACCTGGCGGAAGGTGTTGCTCAGCGCGGAGGCCGAGCCGGCCTTCTCGCGGGGCAGGGCCTGCATGATGACGACGCTGGTCGGCGTCATGATGTGGGCCATGGCGGTGCCCATGAGGAAGAAGACCGCCTCCAGCACCCAGATCGGCGTGCCGGCCTCGAAGCCGGCGAAGGCGGCCAGCGTGGCGGCGAGCAGCAGCAGACCGGCCGTGGTGGTGGCCTTGTTGCCGAACCGGTCGACGACCAGCCGGGCCCGCGGCGCGAAGATCATCTGCGCGGCGGCCAGCGGCAGCAGGAGCAGGCCGGACTGAAGCGGCGTGTAGCCGCGCACGCTCTGCAGATAGAACACCGAGAAGAACGTCACGCCCATCAGCGCGAAGAACACCAGCGCGATGGCGGCCATGGCGGCCGAGAAGACCTTGTTCCTGAAGTAGGTGACGTCCAGGGACGGGTGGTCGCTGCGCTTCTCGAACCACACGAAGACCGCGAGGACGGCCAGGCCCGCCGCGATCGTCGCCAGGACGTCGGGGCCGGTGAAGTCGGCGCGCTCGCCGCCCTCGATGATGCCGTGGACGAGCAGGACCAGGCCGATCACGGACAGCACCACGCCGACCGGGTCGACGCGTCCGGGCCGCGGGTCGCGGGAGTCGGGCACCAGCCACACCATGAGCGCCACCGCGACGATCACGATGGGCACATTGACGAGGAAGATCGATCCCCACCAGAAGTGCTCGAGCAGCAGACCGCCGGTGATCGGGCCGATGGCTATGGCCAGGCCCACGCCGCCGGCCCAGATCCCGATGGCCTTGGGCTGCTCCTCGCGCTCGAAGACGTTCATGAGGACGGCGAGGGTGGCCGGCATGACGAAGGCGGCGCCGAGGGCCATCAGGGCGCGGTAGGCGATCAGTTCGCCCGGCGAGCCGGACTCGGCGGCCAGCGCGGATCCGATCCCGAACACCACGAGGCCGGCCAGCAGGACCTTCTTGCGGCCGATGCGGTCGCCGACGAGCCCGGCGGTGAACAGCAGCCCCGCGAAGACGAGGGTGTAGGAGTTGATCGCCCACTCCAGCTCGCTCTGTGTGGCGCCCAGTCCCACCGGGGGCGGGGTGGAGATCGTCTTGATGGCGACGTTCAGGATCGAGTTGTCGAGCACCACGACCAGCAGGCTCAGCATCAGCACGCCGAGGATCGCCCAGCGGCGGCGGTGCACCGCCTCCGGAATCCGGGAGCCGACGGCGGCGTTGTCGGCAGAAACAGTCATGCCGCGAGCCTAGGACACTTCCGATACGAGACCGTCTCGTATCGAAATTCTTTGCCCAGTTCTTGCCGGTACCTTCCCTTCCCTTCGCCTTTTCCTTGCTCTCCCCTTGCCCTCCCCCTGCC
>NZ_MUME01000100.1 GCF_002155915.1 Streptomyces thermovulgaris
CACCCCACTGACCATGGGAACACCCCACTGACCATGGGAACAGGCGGGGTGCTGCCGGGGCAAGAACCCGGCTACCGTTGAGAAACGGTGGGAGGCGGAGTGGGGGAGGCAGCGTTGCGGACCCGCGGACAGCAGCCCGACGTACCGGCTCCGAACAGCCCGTGGAGCGAGATCGTGCCCGGCCTGTGGATGGGCGGACACGCGTTCCGGGGGCGCTCCGGAAACCTGGAGCTCGCCGTCGTACGGAACGAGTTCGATCTTGTGCAGACCCTGCTCAGGCTTCCGGGGCACGGCCCCGACCCCGGTGTCGAGCACCATGTGTGGCCGATCCCCGACGGACCGCTGGACGCGACCCAGCTCGCGGGTGTGATGCGGCTGGCCCGGGCGGTCTGCGACGCACTGGAGCAGGGGCGCCGTGTGCTGGTGCGCTGTTACTCCGGGTACAACCGTTCGGGGCTGGTCGTCGCGCACGCCCTGATCCACCAGGGGTACTCCGCCGACGAGGCGATCCGGCTGATCCGGGCCCGCCGTTCCTCCTGGGCACTGCACAACGAGCTGTTCGTCGACTATCTGCGGGTGGGGCTGCCGACGGTGCGGCTGCTGGAGGAGCTGGCCGAGTAGCCCGGGCGGTCCGGGCGGTCCGGGCGGTCCGCGCCGCCGGGCAGTCGTTTCGCCGGGGTGCGCCTGCCCCGCGCCGCCGGCTCCGGCGGGGCGGCCGGCGCGGGAGCCGGCCGGCGTCCGCCCTCGGATGACACCCCCTCAGACGGCGGCGGCCCCGATGGCGCACTGCGACGAGCGCGCGACGCCGACCGCTCCTAATGTGGCGATTAGTCAAATCCGTCCGTTTTCCGAGGGCTTCGCCGCCTCAGGTGGAGGTGTCTCCATGTCGTCCCCGCGCTCCCCTCTCACCCGGCTGGCCCTGACGGCCGCCGTCGGCGCCCTGCTCACCACGGCCGCCGTCGCGCCCGCCGCCGCCGGCGACGGCCGCGGCGGGACCCCGGGCGGCTCCGGCGCCGGCCCGGGCGCCGGTGTGCACCGGACGGCCGCACAGCCCGCCGGTGTGCACGGCGACCGGCTCTCCCGCTTCACCCGGGGTGTCGTCGTGGCCCGCGGCGGGGTCGCCCTGCGCAGCCGGCCGGACTGGGACAGCCGGGTGCTGCGGGTCGCACGGCCCGGCGAGATCGTCTGGATCTTCTGCAGGACACCGGGCTGGGACCTGTACGGCGGACGGGTGTGGTACCTGCTCGCGGACCGGGCCTGGGCGTGGGCCCCGGCGCGGTTCATCGAGAACATCGGGCCCGCGCCCCGCTGGTGCTGACACTCCCCCGCGCCACGCTGGTGTCGACGCTCAGAGGGACGAACCTGTCTTTTGTATAGGTTCCGGACATGACCAAGGTCGGAACCATCGCGGCAGTGGCGGACCCGCCTCTGCCCGCCGTCCGCCTGCCCCGGCGCCGCGGTGTCGAACTCGCCCTCGTCGTGCCCGCCGTCCTGCTGCCGGTGTACGGCTACTGCGCCGTCGGTCTGGCCCGGTCCGGCACCGTCCCGCCCGGGGCCGTCGGGTACGGCGCCGGACTCGGGGTGCTCGCGCTGCTCGCGCACATCGCGGTGCGTCTGCGGGCGCCGTACGCCGACCCGCTGCTGCTGCCCATCGGGGTGCTGCTCAACGGGCTGGGTCTGGTGCTGATCTACCGGCTGGACCTGGAGACCCCGGGCGACGAGGCCGCGCCCGCCCAGCTGGTGTGGTCCACGCTGGGCGTGGCGCTGTTCATCCTGGTGGTGCTCGTGCTGCGCGACCACCGGTGGCTCCAGCGCTACGCCTACGTCTGCGTGGTCGTCGCGCTCGCGCTGCTCACGCTGCCCATCTGCTTCCCCGCCGTCAACGGCGCCCGCATCTGGATCCGGTTCGGAGGGCTGTCCATCCAGCCGGGCGAGTTCGCGAAGGTGCTGCTGGCGGTGTTCTTCGCCGCGTATCTGGCCGCCAACCGCAGTGCGCTGGCCTACGCGGGACGGCAGGTGTGGCGGCTGCAGCTGCCCACCGGCCGGGTGCTCGGGCCGGTGGTGGCGATCTGGCTGCTGAGCGTCGGGGTGCTGGTCCTGGAGCGGGACCTGGGCACCTCCCTGCTGTTCTTCGGGCTGTTCGTCATCCTGCTGTACGTCGCCACCGGGCGCACCGGCTGGATCGCGGTCGGGCTGCTGCTCGCCGCGGCCGGGGCGGTCACGGTCGGCCGGCTGGAGCCGCATGTGCACAACCGGATCGGGGAGTGGCTGCATCCGTTCGCGTCCATCGAGGCCGGCCAGGGGCCGGGGCAGGTGGCCCAGTCGCTGTTCTCGTTCGCGGCGGGCGGGATGACCGGCACCGGGCTGGGTCTCGGCCACTCGGTCCTCGTCGGCTTCGCCGTCAAGTCCGACTTCATCCTGGCCACCGCCGGGGAGGAGCTGGGGCTGGCCGGGCTGTCCGCCGTCTTCCTGCTGTACGCGCTGCTCGTGGAGCGCGGCTACCGGGCGGGGCTCGCCCTGCGCGACCCCTTCGGCCGGCTGCTCGCGATCGGGCTGGCCTCGCTGGTGGCGCTCCAGGTGTTCGTGATCGCGGGCGGGGTGACCGGGCTGATTCCGCTGACCGGCCTGGCGATGCCGTTCCTGGCGCAGGGCGGCTCGTCGGTCGTCACCAACTGGACGATCGTGGCGCTGCTGATCCGGGTGAGTCATGTGGCGCGCCGCCAGTACGACGGGAGGGTGGCCCCATGAGCGTGCAGGAGGGCGTCCGTTGACCCGGCACATCCGGCATGCCGCCGTCTTCTGCGTCCTGCTGCTGGTGACGCTCCTGGTGCACACGGCGTGGCTGCAGGTGGTGCAGGGGCCGTCGTACAGCACGAATCCGGCCAACCGGCGCTCCGTCATCGCCCGTTACCAGCAGCCGCGCGGCGAGATCCTGGTCGGCGGGCGGCCGGTGACCGGCTCCCTGGACACCGGGGAGCAGCTGCGCTACGAGCGGACGTACACGGACGGGCCGCTGTACGCGCCGGTCACCGGGTTCGCCTCGCAGCTGTACGGGACGACGTTCCTGGAGCACACCGAGGACGGCGTGCTGTCGGGGACCGATCCGATGCTGTCGGTGTTCCCGCTGTGGCAGGACCTCACCCGGACGCGCCCTCCGGGCGGCAATGTGGTGACCACGCTCGACCCGGCCGCACAGCGAGCCGCCTTCGACGGGCTGGGTCCGCGCACGGGGGCGGTCGCGGCGATCGAGCCGGCGACGGGGCGGATCCTGGCGCTGGTGTCCACTCCGTCGTACGACCCCTCGGAGCTGTCGGGGAACGGGCCGGAGACGGTGGCGGCGTGGAAGCGGCTGAACCAGGACCCGAAGCAGCCGATGCTGAACCGGGCGGTGCGGCAGACGTATCCGCCGGGGTCGACGTTCAAGGTGGTCACCGCGGCGGCGGCGCTGGACGCGGGGGTGGTGAAGGACCTGGACGCGCGGACGGACTCGCCGGATCCGTACCGGCTGCCGGGCACGACCACACAGCTGGCCAATGAGGCCGACGGCTGCGAGAACGCGTCCCTGCGGCATGCCTTCCAGTGGTCGTGCAACACGGTGTTCGCGAAGCTGGCGGTGGACGTGGGCGTGGAGGGCATGCGGGCCACGGCGGAGGGATTCGGCTTCAACGACGAGGGGCTGAGGATTCCCTTCTGGGTGTCGCCGAGCACCTTCGACACCCAGGTGGACCAGGCGCAGCTGGCCCTGTCGTCGATCGGGCAGTACAACACGCGGGCCACCCCGTTGCAGATGGCGATGGTGGCGGCGGCGGTCGCCGCCGGCGGACAGGTGCGGACGCCGTATCTCGTAGAGCGGACGACACGCCGCAGCGGCGGCACGGTGTCCGCGGCCGGCTCCCGGCCGGTGCGGCAGGTGATGCGCCCGGCGACCGCGGCACGGCTGCGGGAGCTGATGGCCGGTGTGGTCACCGACGGCACCGGCCGGAACGCGGCGATCCCCGGGGTCACGGTGGGCGCCAAGACCGGCACCGCCCAGCACGGCCCGGGCAACTCCGGCACGCCGTACGCCTGGTGCATCTCCTGGGCCCAGAAGCACGGCGACCTGGAGCCGGGGGTCGCGGTCGCCGTGGTGGTGAAGGATTCGTCGGCGCGGCGCGGCGACATCAGCGGGGGCGGTACGGCGGCGCCGATCGCCCGGGCGGTGATGGAGGCGGTGCTGCACTCGCCGGCCACGGGGTGAGACGGGGGTGACCGGCTGCCCGGGCTCGCTCTACCGTGCGTGCATGACGTCTGACACCACGTACGGACTCGCCCAGGTCAACATCGCCCGCCTCAAAGCCCCTCTGGACTCGCCCCGGTTAAAGGACTTCGTCGACGCGCTCGACCCGGTGAACGCCGACGCGGAGGCCGCCGACGGCTTCGTCTGGCGCCTGCAGGACGCATCCGGCAACGCGACGAACATCCCCTTCTTCGGGGACAGGTGGCTGATCGTCAACCTGACGGTGTGGCGGGACATCGACGCCCTGAAGGCGTTCATGTACCAGGGGCGGCACCGGGAGATGCTGGCCCGGCGGCGGGAGTGGTTCGAGCGTCTGGACGAGGCGGTGACGGCGCTGTGGTGGGTGCCGGCGGGACACCGCCCGACGGTGGCGGAGGCGGAGGCCCGCCTGCTCCATCTGCGGACCAACGGCCCGACCCCGTACGCCTTCACCCTCCGGACGTCGTTCCCGCCGGGAGCCTCGGAACCGGTGCTCGGCGAGGTACCGGAAGGGCTGGGCTGTTCGGTCTAGCGACGACGGTCGATGGCTGTGAGGTCGATCTCGACGGGGAACGGAACGGCCAGTTCCAGCTTGTCGTGAAAGATTCCGGTCAGGCCGTAGGCCCGGGTGGCGGGATCGAGTTCATAGACGTAGACCACGGGAAGGCCCTGGTTTTCCTCGACGCGCCAGTAGTGGGGGATGCCCGCCTGCGCGTACTTCCATGGCTTCACCTCTCGGTCCCGCACCTCCGAATCCTCGGAGACGACCTCGACGGCGATGACGACGTCCTCCGGCCGGTACCAGGTCTGCTTCGGGCCGGTGTCGGCATCCGCGCGGAACACCAGGACATCGGGCTCCGGCCGATTGCGTTTGTCGAGCTTGATGGTCATTTCTCGAATGACGTCCAGCTCGTCCGGCACTTGATCCAGCAGAGCGTTGTCCAGCAGGCGGACGGCGCGCGAGTGGAAATTCGTCTGCGGACTCACGAAGACGAGGCTCCCGTCGATCAGCTCCGTGTGCGGAGGCAGGTTCGGGAGCCGGTCCAGGTCGTCCGCCGTCCAGCCGCCCTCCGGCGGACGGGGCCACTCGTAGTCCTCGTCCAGCCCGTAGTCGCGCGCGGCGCTCATGTTTGCTCCCATGCGACGGAGTCTGCTGGTGCGCCCAGCCTACCGAGACGCATCTGCTGGCTCCTCCCCCGATCGGGTGGTCAGCCGTCGAGGCGTCGTCCCTGTTCGATCGTCTCCTCCACCTCCGCCACCCGCTCCCGCTCCTCCGCGGCGAAGCGTTCCGCGTCCAGTTTCTCCGCGATCTCCTCGTCCTGGGCCATCAGCTGGTCCAGGTCGGAGTCGCCCAGTTCGAGGACGCCCATGTCGACGTAGGCCTGCTGGAGGCGCTTGCCCCACAGGCCGATGTCCTTGACGCAGGGGACGATGCGGCTGAAGAGCAGCCGGCGGAAGAGGTGCAGGAACTCGGAGCGCTCGCTCAGTTCCTCGGCCTCCGCCTTCGGGATGCCGAAGTTCTCGAGGACCTCGGTGCCGCGCAGGCGGTCGCGCATCAGGTAGCAGCCCTCGATGACGAACTCCTCGCGTTCGCGCAGTTCGGCGTCGGTGAGCTGTTTGTAGTAGTCGCGCAGGGCCATGCGGCCGAAGGCCACGTGGCGGGCCTCGTCCTGCATGACGTAGGCGAGGATCTGCCGGGGCAGGGGCTTGCTCGTGGTGTCGCGGATCATGCCGAAGGCGGCCAGGGCCAGGCCCTCGATCAGGACCTGCATGCCCAGGTACGGCATGTCCCAGCGGCTGTCGCGCAGGGTGTCGTCGAGGAGGGAACGGAGGTTGTCGTTGATCGGGTAGACCATCCCGATCTTCTCGTGCAGGAAGCGGCCGTAGATCTCGGCGTGCCGGGCCTCGTCCATGGTCTGGGTCGCCGAGTAGAACTTGGCGTCCAGGTCGGGAACGGACTCCACGATCCGCGCGGCGCAGATCATCGCGCCCTGCTCGCCGTGCAGGAACTGGCTGAACTGCCAGGACGCGAAGTGCCGGCGCAGCTCGCCCTTGTCCCGGTCGGTCATCTTCGCCCAGTACGGCGTGCCGTACAGGGTCATCGCCTCCTCGGGGGTGCCGAGCGGGTCGTAGGGGTCCACCTCCAGGTCCCAGTCGATCCGCTTCTGCCCGTCCCACTGCTTGTCCTTGCCCTTCTGGTACAGGGCGAGGAGACGTTCGCGGCCGTCGTCGTACTCCCAGCTGAAGCGGGCCGCGCCGCTCGCGGGAATCTGCCAGTGCGAGTCCCCCGGATTCCGGGCGTACAGGTCATGGGTCGGCATACTTCGCAGGTTCACACGTAGACACCGAGTCAACAAGTCGTCCGCGGGGGATTGACGAGCTTGCTGACAAGCAGTCTTATAAGGACGGGGCCCGATCCGGCCACATCCCGTACGACGAGGTGGGTACAGCCATGACGACCGTGACGGAAGCCGACGCGCTCGCCGGTGTGCGCGACGCGCTCGGGCTGCTCAAGGACCGGGAGCAGGTGGCCGAGCGGCTGCTCGACTCTTCCGCCAAGCACTCCTTCGACCCGGACAAGGAGCTGGACTGGGACGCGCCCTTCGAGGAGGGCAAGTGGTTCTGGCCGCCGGAGCTGGTGTCGCTGTACGACACACCGCTGTGGAAGCGGATGAGCGAGGAGCAGCGGATCCTGCTGTCCCGGCACGAGGCGGCGGCGCTGGCCTCGCTCGGCATCTGGTTCGAGATCATCCTCATGCAGCTGCTCGTGCGGCACATCTACGACAAGGCGGCGACCAGCGCGCATGTGCGCTATGCGCTGACCGAGATCGAGGACGAGTGCCGGCACTCGAAGATGTTCGCCCGGGTGATCACGCGCAGCGGCACGCCCTGGTACCCGGTGAGCCGGGTGCACCACGCCCTCGGCCGGCTGTTCAAGACCATCTCCACGACCCCCGGGTCCTTCACGGCGACCCTGCTCGGCGAGGAGGTCCTGGACTGGATGCAGCGGCTGACGTTCCCGGACGAGCGGGTGCAGCCGCTGATCCGGGGCGTGACGCGGATCCACGTCGTGGAGGAGGCGCGGCATGTGCGGTACGCCCGTGAGGAGCTGCGGCGGCAGATGGTGACCGCGCCGAGGTGGTCGCGGGAGTTCACCCGGATCACCTCGGGCGAGTTCGCCCGGGTGTTCTCCGTCGCCTTCGTCAACCCCGAGGTCTACACGAACGTGGGCCTGGACAAGCGGGAGGCGATGGCCCAGGTGAAGGCGAGCGCGCATCGGCGGGAGATCATGCAGACGGGGGCGAAGCGGCTGACGGACTTCCTGGACGACATCGGGGTCCTGCGGGGCGTCGGCCGCCGGCTGTGGAAGTCGTCGGGGCTGCTGGCGTAGGCGGGCCGCGGGCCGTTTCCGTCCCTCCCGGCGCCGGACGAGCAGGGCCTTCCCCGGTCGGCGCGGGGGACGCCGAAAGGCCGTTCGGGCGACGGCACGGCTACGCTGCACAGCATGAGCCCTGCCCCGTCCACTCCCGCCTACCGAAGGCTCAGTGTCGAGGAGCGGCGCGCGCAGCTGCTCGACGCGGCGCTGTCCCTCTTCGCACAGCGGGTGCCCGAGGAGGTCTCGCTGGACGACGTGGCGGAGGCGGCCGGGGTGTCGCGGCCCCTGGTGTACCGGTACTTCCCCGGCGGCAAGCAGCAGCTGTACGAGGCCGCCCTGCGCTCCGCCGCCGAGGAGCTGCAGCGCTGCTTCGACGAGCCGCACGAGGGTCCGCCGCTCTCCCGTCTCGCCCGTGTCCTGGACCGCTATCTGGCCTTCGTCGACCAGCACGGCACCGGGTTCACCGCGCTGCTCCAGGGCGGCAGCGTGGTGGAGACCTCCCGGACGACCGCCATCGTGGACGGGGTGCGCAGATCCGCGGCCGAGCACATCCTCGGCCATCTCCAGGTCACGGACCCCGGCCCGCGGCTGCGCATGACCGTACGGATGTGGATCACGGCGGTGGAGGCCGCCTCCCTGATCTGGCTCGACGAGGGCAGGCAGCCGCCCGCCGAGGAGCTGCGGGACTGGCTGGTCGAGCAGTTCATGGCCGTGATGGGGGTGACGGCCGCCCGGGACGCCCAGACCGCCGCGCTGGTGCGGCGTGTGCGGGCCCTCGGGGATGGCTGACACTGGTGCCGTGAAGAGCGAGGACACTCCGTTCGAGGGCGGACCGATGGACGGTCGGGTGCTGCCCGTGCTGGTGGGGATCACCGGGAACCCGCCGAAGACGTACCGCATCCCGGTCCCGGACGCCGCGGGCGGGCCGCCGACCGTGCTCGTCTACCGGCGGGTGCCGCGGGGGCACAGCAGGAGGCTGGGGCTGCCCCGGGGCTGGAAGTACGAGTTCGACCCCGAGGGGGAGACGGGCCGCCGGCCGAGGTGGCCGTGGTCCAAACCGGACACCGGTGCCTCTCGCAAGCCGGGTGACACCGAGGAGTGACCTCCGTGCGCCGTTCGGCGCAAGGGATGCGCACACAGTCGGTTCATACGTCTCATACGTCTAATCCTCGGCGTGCGGAGCGGAAACGCCGCCCCGCACCGGAGGTGATGTCGTGTCAGGAAGAGTGCCGCGTCTGGTGTGTTCGGTGGCGGTGGCGGCCCAGGCCGCCCTCGTACCGGTGGCCGCCGTGGCCGTACCCGCCGTGCCCACCGCGCCGGCCACGCCGAGCACACCCGCCGCGCCCGCCACGCCCCCTGCTCCCAC
>NZ_MUME01000101.1 GCF_002155915.1 Streptomyces thermovulgaris
TTGCCGCCGAACGTCGACCCGTGCTCGCCCGGCCGGAACACCCCGAGCACCTCCCGTGACGACACCACCGCCGACACCGGCAGGATTCCGCCGCCCAGCGCCTTCCCCAGGACGTACATGTCCGGGACGACCCCCTCGTGCTCGCATGCGAAGGTACGGCCCGTGCGTCCCAGCCCCGACTGGATCTCGTCGGCGATGAACAGCACGTTCCGCTCCCGTGTCAGCTCCCGCACCGCGGGCAGATAGCCGGCGGGCGGCACCACCACCCCCGCCTCGCCCTGGACCGGCTCGAGCAGCACGGCGACCGTGTTCTCCGTCAGCGCCGACCGCATCGCCGTCAGGTCCCCGTACGGCACGATCTCGAAGCCCGGCGTGTACGGGCCGAAGTCCGCCCTCGACCCCGGATCGGTGGAGAAGCTGATGATCGTGGTGGTGCGGCCGTGGAAGTTGTTCTCCGCGACCACGATCTTCGCCATCTCCCGGGGCACGCCCTTGACCCGGTAGCCCCACTTCCGGGCCGTCTTCACGGCCGTCTCCACCGCCTCCGCGCCGGTGTTCATCGGCAGCACCGCCTCCATCCCGCACAGCGCCGCCAGCTGCTCGCAGAACGCGCCGAACCGGTCGTGGTGGAAGGCCCGCGACGTCAGCGTCACCCGTTCCATCTGCGCCCTGGCCGCGTCGAGCAGCCGGCGGTTGCGGTGCCCGAAGTTCAGCGCCGAGTAACCGGCCAGCAGATCCAGGTACCGGCGGCCCTCCACATCCGTCATCCAGGCGCCGTCCGCGGTGGCGATCACCACGGGCAGCGGATGGTAGGTGTGCGCGCTGTGGGCGTCGGCGACGGCGATGAGGTCTTCCGTAGTGGTCACGGCGGCTCCCGAGGACGACGAGGGGACGCCCCCCGGTGGAAGGGAGGCCGTCCTCCTTCCTAACCCCGCTCGTATGGTGGACGCGGGAACTGCGCCGTTCGGCGCGCCCGGTAGGCTGACTGCGGGCCGTGACTGGCGCGCTGGGATGGGACCGACCATCGGGGAGCGGCCCGAACGGGAAAGAGTGCCGTGCGCCTGGGCCGTACCGTGAACGCCGAACGCCACGTCCGGAGGTCCTGATGCCTGAGAACCCCGAGAGCTCCGCGGCCCTGTCCCGCGAGTCCGTCGCCTTCCGCGCCGCTCTCGACGTGATCCGTGCCGTCGAGCCGCGCGTGGCCGACGCCATCGGCCAGGAGGTCGCCGATCAGCGCGAGATGCTCAAGCTGATCGCCTCCGAGAACTACGCCTCCCCGGCCACCCTGCTGGCCATGGGCAACTGGTTCAGCGACAAGTACGCCGAGGGCACCGTCGGCCGCCGCTTCTACGCCGGCTGCCGCAATGTCGACACCGTGGAGTCGCTGGCCGCCGAGCACGCCCGTGAGCTCTTCGGCGCCCGCCACGCCTATGTCCAGCCGCACTCCGGCATCGACGCCAACCTCGTCGCCTTCTGGGCCGTCCTCGCCCAGCGCGTGGAGGCCCCCGCCCTGGAGAAGGCCGGGGTCCGCCAGGTCAACGACCTCTCCGAGGCCGACTGGGCCGAGCTGCGGCAGGCCTTCGGCAACCAGCGCATGCTCGGCATGTCCCTGGACGCCGGCGGCCACCTCACCCACGGCTTCCGCCCGAACATCTCCGGCAAGATGTTCGACCAGCGGTCCTATGGCACCGACCCGAAGACCGGCCTCATCGACTACGACGCGCTGCGCGCCCAGGCCCGCGAGTTCAAGCCGCTGATCATCGTCGCCGGCTACTCCGCCTACCCCCGCCTGGTGAACTTCCGGATCATGCGCGAGATCGCCGACGAGGTCGGCGCCACGCTCATGGTCGACATGGCGCACTTCGCGGGCCTGGTCGCCGGCAAGGTCCTCACCGGCGACTTCGACCCGGTCCCGCACGCCCAGATCGTCACGACCACCACCCACAAGTCCCTGCGCGGCCCGCGCGGCGGCATGGTCCTGTGCGACGACTCCCTCAAGGACCAGGTCGACCGCGGCTGCCCGATGGTCCTCGGCGGCCCCCTTCCGCACGTCATGGCCGCCAAGGCGGTCGCCCTGGCCGAGGCCCGGCAGCCCTCCTTCCGGGACTACGCCCAGCGGATCGTCGACAACTCCCGCGCCCTGGCCGAGGGCCTGCTGCGCCGCGGCGCCACCCTGGTGACCGGCGGCACCGACAACCACCTCAACCTGATCGACGTCGCCTCCTCCTACGGCCTCACCGGCCGTCAGGCCGAGGCCGCCCTGCTCGAGTCCGGCATCGTCACCAACCGCAACGCGATCCCGGCCGACCCCAACGGGGCCTGGTACACCTCCGGCATCCGCGTCGGCACGCCCGCGCTGACCACCCGCGGTCTGGGCACCGCGGAGATGGACGAGGTCGCGGACCTCATCCACCGCGCCCTGACGGCCGCCGAGCCCGGGACCACCAAGTCGGGCGCCCCGTCCAAGGCCACCCATGTCCTCGACCCGAAGATCGCCGACGAGATCTCCCGCCGTGCGAGCGACCTGGTGGCCGGCTTCCCGCTGTACCCGGAGATCGACCTCGGCTGACACCCCCGTCCGGATGAGGGGACGCCCCCCGTCCGGGCCAAGGGACTCACAGGTCGATCAGCTCCTGTCGTGGCTCCCTGCGCGGCGGTCCGGCACCACGCCGGGCCGCCGCGCGGTGTATCAGCAGCGTGCCGCCGGCTCCCACGGCGAGCCCGCCGACCGCCCACCACAGGGAAACGCTGCTGTCGCTGCGGGCCGCACCGGACGGGCGGTCCGTATCACCCAGCAGCTCCGAGTCCTTCAGCCGCTCGTACAGATGTCGCGGTGCCCGGTGCCAGCGGATGTCGTCGTCCTCCACATCCGGTGCCAGGTCCGACCGCACCCAGGGAGTGCCGTCCTCCGCCACGATCAACTGGTCCTGCCGCTTCAGCGCCACATCCTCTCCCGGGGGCCTGCTCGTCAGCGGCCACCCCCCGACCCCGGTCAGTCCCCACAGCACGGTCGCCCGCACCGCCGGATACCGCCCTTCCGCCCAGGCCGCGGGTACCGGCTCCGTCCCTGTGGACGACGGCTGCAGCAGCTCCTGGAGCCGGGCGAAGCCGGGCTCTCCTTGGTGCAGCGTCCTCGTCCGCGCCGAGCCGCCCATGACGACCAGCGCCACATCGGGTTCGCGCGGCGTGCTGTCCTCGTCCGCGGCCGGCGCGTCCGCCTCCGGCGTGGCGGTCTCGTGCTGCCAGGGCGCCGGGAAGATGCCGGGGTGTCCCTTGTCCGTCTCCTCGCCCATGACGCCCAGCTTCCCGAGCAGGGCACGCAGCCTGCCGGGCTGCTCGGCGCGGTGCCAGTGGCCGTTCACGGACTCGGGCAGGTGCGCCGCCGTGTGGATCCAGACGGTGTCGGTGTCGGGCAGCGGGAACACCCGGTCGAGTCGCCACGGCGTCATGTCGTGCACCATCCAGGTCACATTGATCTGCCGGGCGTCGCTCAGACCGGCGTCGGAGGGCTGGTCCCTGCTGCCGGTGTGCGCCGGTCCCAGAAGCCGCTCCAGCAGCTTGTACTCCTTCTGGACGAGCTTGTACTCCTTCTGGACGGAGGACAACGCGGTGGCCTCGCCGCTGCGCGGTGAGGCCACGAGCACGCTCGTCGGTCCGCCGGCCGCCGCGAAGGGCGCACCCCACACCATCAGTGCGAGCACCACCGCCAACGCGCCCACCCAGCCCGTCGACTCACGCACTCTCCACCTGCTCATCCGAACCCCCAGCCGGACGCCCCCATGCGGCCCGCCCACGGGCCGCGTGTCGCTTCTGGTACACCGCCCGGCCCGCCGGGGTTCCCGTCCCGCGCGCACCGTTCCCGCGCTCTTACGAGGACCGCCCGGATGCCCCGGGCTCCAGCACATCCGACCGCGCGATCCGCACCGCCCGCTCCTTCGACACCACTCCCTCCAGCCGGAGCGTCACATCGCGGCCGCCGGTCTCCCGCATCCACAGCAGCGTCGGACCGGCCGTCCGCCCGCTGCGGGTGAACCGGTGGCCGTCGGTGTCCATCAGCCAGAAGGTGAGCAGATGGGGGCGCGGGAACCACAGGGCGGGGTTCCGGAGGCCGTCGGCCGGGACCGTCGTGTCCAGCCGCACCCACTCCGGTGGTTCCCGCACGCTCTTGACGAAGCCGGGGTCCAGCCGCTGCGGGTACTGGTCGAGCCGTACGGTCCGCCCCTGCTCGTGCCAGCACAGGGTCACGAAGAGCCGTCCCGCCGGATCGCCGGTCACCGTCACCGCGTCCGGTACACCGAGCTCGGCCGGCACGAGGGGGGCAAAACCGGCCTGCCGCCGGGCCTGCTCCAGGGACAGCGACCGGCCGCAGCCGGGAACCCGGGCCCCCGGCGAGGGCACCGCCGACGGGTCGTACCGCACCTCGACACCCGCGAAGCCGAACCAGCCGAGGACCTCCGCCCGCACCGGGGGAGTGAGCGCGAGCGCCGTGAGCAGACCGCAGAGGGCCGCCGTCAGCGAACGCCACCGGATGCGCATCCAGTGCCGCACCGCCCGCAGCCACTCGCCCGCACCCGCCGGCTCGGCCACCGGCACCGGCACCCGGTCGGCCAGTATCTGCCGCAGCACCCGCTCGGCCATCGTCTCCGCCTCCGCGGCACCCGAGCCCGTGGCGCCCGGCGAGCCGGGTGCGTCCAGCGACCGCCCCAGTGCCCGCAGCTCCTCCCGCAGCCGGGAGACGTCCTCCGGCTCACGCACGCTTCCCACCTCCTTCCCGGCCTTCCCGTCCTTCTCGTCCTTCTTCCTGGGGCCGGAGGTCCGGCAGCAGACGGTTCAGCCTGCGCAGGGCGCGGTTGAGCCGGGACTTCACGGTCCCGCGGGGCCAGCCCAGGGCCTGGGCGGTCTCCGACTCGTCCATCTCCAGCAGATAGCGGTAGGTGACGACCAGACGGTGCTCCTCGCTCAGCTGCTCCAGGGCGGCCAGCAGGGCGGTACGGCGCTCGGTCCGCAGGGTCGCCACCGCCGGGTCCGCCGCCTCCGGTATCAACGGCTCGGCCTCCCTGAAGGCGGCCTCCCGGCCGATGAGCGTGCGCTGCCGGACCGCCGTGCGCACGGTGTTCCTGGCCTCGTTGGCGACGATGGACAGCAGCCACGGCTTGAAGGCCGAGCCCTCCCTGAACCGGCCCAGGGCGCAGTACGCCTTGACGAAGGCCTGCTGCACCACGTCCTCCGCGTCCGTCCCCGCTCCGAGCGCCACGGCCGCCCTGAGCGCGATGCCCGTGTGGGCCCGCACCAGCTCCGCGTACGCCTCCGGCTCTCCGGCGCGTACACGGGCGAGCACTGCGGCCTCGTCGACGGTGCGGCCCCCCTCCCGCGTTCTCACACCCTTGGTACACCGCGCGGGCCGATCCGGTTCCCGTCCGTTCCGGACCGCCGCGCAGGGAGCCGGCAGTCTGCCGCCGGCGGGCCCGCGGGCCGCCCGCCGCCGGCCGGCTCCCCGGCCGGGCGCTCCTGGACCGAGGAGGGTCCGGCACCTGAGAGAATGGGGGACATGGCCTCTGATCGACCCCGTGTGCTCTCCGGAATCCAGCCCACCGCAGGCTCCTTCCACCTCGGCAACTACCTCGGCGCCGTCCGGCAGTGGGTGGCCCTCCAGGAGTCCCACGACGCGTTCTACATGGTCGTCGACCTGCACGCGATCACCGTGCCGCAGGACCCCCGGGAGCTGCGTGCCAACACCCGCCTCGCCGCCGCCCAGCTGCTGGCGGCGGGACTCGATCCCGAGCGCTGCACGCTGTTCGTCCAGAGCCACGTCCCCGAGCACGCCCAGCTCGCCTGGGTCATGAACTGCCTCACCGGCTTCGGCGAGGCCAGCCGCATGACCCAGTTCAAGGACAAGTCCGCCAAGCAGGGGGCCGACCGGGCGAGTGTCGGCCTGTTCACCTACCCGATCCTCCAGGTCGCCGACATCCTGCTGTACCAGGCGCACCAGGTGCCGGTCGGCGAGGACCAGCGCCAGCACATCGAACTCACCCGCGACCTCGCCGAGCGCTTCAACGGCCGGTTCGGCGAGACCTTCACCGTCCCGGAGCCGTACATCCTCAAGGAGACGGCGAAGATCTACGACCTGCAGGACCCGACGATCAAGATGAGCAAGTCGGCGTCCACCCCGAAGGGTCTCATCAACCTGCTGGACGAGCCGAAGGCCACCGCGAAGAAGATCAAGAGCGCGGTCACCGACACCGACACCGTCATCCGCTTCGACCCGGAGACCAAGCCCGGTGTCAGCAACCTCCTGACGATCTACTCGACCCTCACCGGGACGAGCATCGCCGAACTGGAGGAGAAGTACGCCGGCAAGGGCTACGGCGCGCTCAAGACGGACCTCGCCGAGGTCATGGTCGAGTTCGTGACGCCGTTCCGGGAGCGGACCCAGCAGTACCTGGGCGACCCGGAGACGCTGGACTCGATCCTGGCCGAGGGCGCGGAGAAGGCGCGCACGGTCGCCGCGGAGACCCTCGCCCGGGCGTACGACAAGGTGGGCTTTCTGCCCGCCAAGCGCTGAGGCGCACCACGGCACACGCACGGCACCGGACGGAGCGCTGCACATCACACGGCTGCGCCTGCCCACAACACGGCTGTGGACGTACAGTCGGAGCCACACGGCAGTGACGGGACTGCCGAGAGAACCGGAACCGGACGGACGACGCTTCCGACACGACGACAGGAGACGACGTGGGGACCGTAACGATCGGGGTGTCGATCACGGTCCCGGAGCCCCACGGCAGCCTGCTCCAGCAGCGGCGCGCGGGCTTCGGCGACGCCGCGGCACACGGGATTCCCACCCATGTCACCCTGCTGCCGCCGACGGAGGTCGACGACAGCGAACTGCCCGCGGTCGAGGCCCATCTGACGGAGGTGGCCGCGGCCGGACGGCCGTTCACCATGCGGCTGAGCGGCACGGACACCTTCCGGCCGCTGTCGCCGGTGGTGTTCGTGCGGGTCGTCGAGGGCGTCGAGGCGTGCACCTGGCTGCAGAAGCGGGTCCGTGACGCCTCCGGGCCCGTGCCGCGCGAACTCCAGTTCCCCTACCACCCGCATGTGACGGTGGCGCACGGCATCGACGACGAGGCCATGGACCGCGCCTTCGAGGAGCTCGCCGAGTACGAGGCCGAGTGGCCGTGCACCGGGTTCGCCCTGCACGAGCAGGGACCCGACGGGGTCTGGCGCAAACTGCGTGAGTTCGGCTTCGGCGGCTGCGCGGTGGTGCCCCCGCAGGCGGGCCCCATGGACCACGGGACCCTGCCCGTCCGGTAGCCGGCCCGGACCGGAGGGGGAGGAGCCCGGCCGCCGCCATGGCACTCACCGCCCGCCGCCCCGCCGCAGAGCGGCGGGGCGGGCAGGGGGCGTCCGGGTCAGGAGGAGGAATCCCGGCGGCCCACCAGGTCCGGCAGCGGCCAGCGGCGGTTGACCAGGAACATCGCGACGGCGAGCAGCACCAGGACGCCGCCCGTGACGGCGAGGGCGGTACCGGCGCCGCCGGATCCCTTCTCGGCGGAGGCGCTCGTCGTGGCGTCCGGGGACTCCCCCTTGCCGTCCGCCTGGCCGGCCGAGGGCGTGGAGCCCGGCTGCCCCTTCGCACCGGCCGCGCTCCTCGGCGGCACCAGTTCACCCACCGGCCGCACCTTGCCCGCGGCGGCGAAACCCCAGTCCAGCAGCTTGGCGGTCTCCCTGTAGACCTGGTTGTGCCCCCCGCCCTGCGGGTTCATCACCGTCACCAGCAGCACCCGGCCGTCGCGTTCGGCCACTCCGGTGAAGGTGGAGCCCGCGTTGGAGGTGTAGCCGTTCTTCACCCCCGCGATGCCCGGGTAGACGGGCAGGTCGTAGTCGCCGCTCAGCAGCCGGTTGGTGTTCTGGATCTCGAAGGAGCCGCGTGTGGTCCTGCCCTTCTTGTCCTTCTTCGTCTCGCCGGGGAACGACGCCCGTACGGTCGAGCAGTACTCGCGGAAGTCCTTCTTCTGCAGTCCGGAGCGGGCGATCAGGGTCAGGTCGTACGCCGAGGAGACCTGGCCCTTGGCGTCGTAGCCGTCCGGGCTGACCACATGCGTGTCGAGCGCCTGCAGCTCCTGCGCGTGCTCGTTCATCTCCTCGACGGTCGGCTCGATGCCGCCGTTCATCGCGGCCAGGACGCGCACGGCGTCGTTGCCCGAGCGCAGGAAGACGCCGAGCCACAGGTCGTGGACCGTGTACGTCTCGTTCTCCTTTATGCCGACCAGGCTGGAACCGGCCCCCAGGCCCTCCAGGTCGGCCGGGGCGACCTTGTGCTTCTGCGTCTTGGGGAACTTCGGCAGGACGGTGTCGGCGAACAGCATCTTCAGCGTGCTGGCCGGAGGCAGCCGCCAGTGCGCGTTGTGCGCGGCGAGGACGTCGCCGGACTCGGCGTCGGCCACGATCCAGGAGCGGGCGGTGAGGCCCTTCGGCAGGACGGGGGCGCCGCCCGCCAGGTCGACCTGGGTGCCCGGCCGCCCCAGGCGAGCACCGCCCACGGTGGACATCTGCGCCGGGGGAGTGGCCGACGGGCTCGCCGCCGGGGCGGCCGGCGCGGCGAGGGCGGCGGGCGCGGTCAGGGAAACGGACAGCAGTGCGGTGGAAACGGCCAACAGGCAGCGTCTGACGGTCTTCTGGGAAGCGGACACGACCGGAAACGTACCTGGCGCCGACAGTGACGTTCTGCCTGCCCCCTCACCCCGGGCGCGGAGCCCGGGGAGCGGCAGCGATACTGAGGGTATGAAGCTCAGCCGCCCCGTCTCCTGGTTCCTGCTCGCCTTCGGGGTGTGGAGCTGGGTCATCTGGGTCACTTTCGTCAGGAATCTCTTCAAGGACAGCAGCGGGCTCGCATTCGACGACGGCCGGCCGACGGCGTACTTCTGGGTGCATCTGGCGCTCGCCGTCGTCTCCTTCGTATTGGGGACGGCCATCGGGGTCATCGGGTTGCGCGGACTGCGCGCACTGCGCCGGAAGTCATAGCGTTCCCGACACTCCGAACCGGAAGGTCCCTGCGGCATGGTGGTCGTCTTCGTACTCGTGACGCTGCTCGTCCTGGCCTGCGTGGTGGCGGCCAACTGGTACCTGTGGCGGCGTCTGTTCCGTGACACGACGCGCGGTCCCGGCGCGGTGCGCCGCACCGGCGCGGTCCTGATCGCCGGCGGCTGGCTGCTGGCGGTCGCGGCCTTCGCCGGCACCCGTGCCGACATCCCCTTCTGGCTCAAACGCGCCCTGGCCTGGCCCGGTTACCTCTGGCTGGCCCTGACGCTCTACCTCCTCCTGGCCGTCCTGGTCACCGAGCCCCTGCGCCCCGTTCTGCGCCGCCTCCTCGGCCGTACGGCGGCACGGGAGGCCGGGACGGGGCGTGCGGAGCGGACGGAGGCGGTCCACGAGCCGGCGCCCGCCTCCGGGGCGGAAGCCGGCCCTGGGACGGAACCCGCTTTCGAGGCGGACGCCGTCCCCCGGTCGGATTCCGGGGCCGCCGGGGCGGAGCCCGGGCGGGCGCCGGCGCACGACGTCCGGGAGAAGTCCGGCAGTTGTGCCGTCGCCGAGGCACGGGCCGTCCCCGAGGAGACCGCCCCGGCCGGGGAGGAGCCGGCACGCCCCCAGGAGCTCAGCCGGCGGCTGTTCGTGTCCCGGGTGGTGGCCGGGGCCGCGGCGGCGGCCGCGGTGGGGACCGTCGCACACGGGACCCACGGCGTGCTGCGCGGGCCGCGGGTGAAGCGGGTCACCGTGCCGCTGGCGAAGCTGCCGAGGGCCGCGCACGGCTTCCGGATCGCCGTGGTCAGCGACATCCACCTGGGGCCCGTTCTGGGGCGCGGTTTCGCGCAGAAGGTCGTCGACACGATCAACGCGACCCAGCCGGACCTCATCGCGGTCGTCGGGGACCTGGTGGACGGCAGCGTCAAGGACCTCGGGCCGGCGGCGGCGCCGCTGGCGGAGCTCCGGGCACGGCACGGGGCGTACTTCGTCACGGGCAACCACGAGTACTTCTCGGGCGCCGAGCAGTGGGTCGAGGAGGTACGGCGCCTCGGCCTGCTCCCCCTGGAGAACGCGCGCACCGAGCTGCCCGGCTTCGACCTGGCCGGCGTCAACGACGTCCAGGGCGAGCGGGAGGGACAGGGCCCCGACTTCGAGCGGGCCCTCGGCGACCGGGACCCCGCACGCGCGTGCGTGCTGCTCGCCCACCAGCCGGTGCAGATACACGAGGCCGTCCGGTACGGCGTGGACCTCCAGCTGTCCGGCCACACCCACGGCGGCCAGCTCTGCATCCCCTTCTACGGCGCCCTGGTCACCAACTGCGACCTGGACACCGACCGGGTGAAGGGCCTGTCCACCCACACCGCCGAGGGCCGCACCTCCTACCTCCACGTCTCGGCCGGCTGCGGCACCAACCGCTACACCCCGGTCCGCTTCGCCTGCCCTCCGGAGGCGACGCTGCTGACCCTGGTGAGCCGGGAGTAGCGCCCCGCACCTCCCCCGAACGGCTCCCTGCCGACTCCTGGCCGCCACCCCGCCCAAACCGGATTTCGTCTCCGGCCGCCAGTGGGCTAAAGTAAACGTCGTCGCCGCCGCGAGCGGCGACACCGGGGTGTGGCGCAGCTTGGCAGCGCGCTTCGTTCGGGACGAAGAGGTCGTGGGTTCAAATCCCGCCACCCCGACAGCCGAAACACCAGGTGAGGCACCTAGGAACGTTCCTAGGTGCCTCACTTGTTTTCGTGCGTGTGTCTATCTGCGTAATTACCGCTCCTGTCCCCGCTTGAAGATGCCGTCCATGACCACGGCACCGGTCTGGATCATGGGCCGGATCTGCTTCCGGTAGACCTTCTCGGTCACGGCCGTGCCGGAGTGACGACGAGCCGAAGGATTTCCTCCAGCAGGACGCCACGGTCGGACAACAGGGACATGAAGCCGTGCCGGAGTTCCCGAGGCGTCCGCTCGTCGGCGTTGATCCCGTCGATGCCCTTGAGCGCCCGGTGGAAGGCACGGCGGCCGTCAACCGCGTCAAACCGGCGTGCCCACGGCCGAGGACGAAGCTGAACCGGCGCCTACCAGCCGGCCCTCGCGCTCAGTCCTCTTGCTCCTCGGCCAGGCCGATGGCGAAGGGAAACGACTCCAGGAACTCGCGCCGTGCAGGGCCCTGCTCCGCTTCGGCCAAGCCTGTGAGCGTCTTCAGGAGTCGTTCGCGTTGATCCGAGGGCAGTTGCAGCAGTGCCCAGCCCGCGCTCTCCGTCATCTTCACCGCGGAGTCCGGATCCACTTCCTCGTCCTCGCAGCTCTCCAGCCACCAGATGATGTCGACGAGCAGGCCGGTGAGTGTCCGGTCGCGCGACAACAGCCACGAACAGCAGCGGACAATCGCGTACGGCTGTGGAGCGCCGCCGCAGGTGAGAAGCGCGCAAGTCCGAAGTCGAGCACCCGCTCAAGGTGTTTCGGGACAAAGAGGTCGTGGGTTCACGTCCCGCCATCTCGGCACAGGTCAGAGGCCGTACAGGGCGTTTCATGCAGCCTTTCCTGTCCCGTCTCCATGAGACCCCATCGCACCCTTTGCCGCTTTTTTCCCTCTGCTCCGGGTCCGGAGGGTTGTTCGTGGTTGCTTAGGATCTCCGCATGGAGGCGCACGGTCGGGCTGGTCGGCAGGTCAAGCGGATAGAGCACAAGTGGGGATTCGGGCTGGCCCCGGTCAAGCCGGAGGTGCAGCGCAGGCGGGTCGAGGCCGCGCGGACGGTTCTGGCCACCCTCACCCAGGGGCACCATGCGGCTCTGGGCCGGCTCGACGACCTCTCGACGGTCACGGGCCTGTTCACCCGGGCGTACGACAAGAAGCAGTGGGACTGGTTCACGGTGTGCGCCCAACTGGGTTATCCGTCCTACAAGGAGGCACGCCGGGCGTCCAGCACGCTCCGCCACCTTCGTCTCTGTCTCCGGGACGCCAACTGGCAGGCGGCGGAGGAGGCCGCGACGACCTTGAGGAACGCCGGGCTCCCGGACCGGCTGCGCGACTTCATCGCCGGTGCCCCGGCTTCCCTCGACGGCCGCGGCTTCATCTATGTGCTCTCCACCCGCGAAGCCCCCGAGATGCTCAAGATCGGTTACACCAACCGTGATCCTCTGACCCGGGCCAAGGAGATCAACTCCGCGACCGGTGTGGTCATCCCCTGGGGCGTCCGCGGTGCGTGGACGGTCGCCCACGCCCACCGTGTCGAAGCGGACGTTCACGCCCTTCTCGCCGACTACCGCGTCCGCAAGGACCGTGAGTTCTTCCATCTGCCGTTCGCGGAGGCGGCCCGCATCATCGACGACTACGTGGCAGGGCTCGCCGGGGTTCCGCAGGACCGTCCCCGGCGTGCCCGCTCCTCCTGAACGGCACTCTCCGGTTCGTCGGGCGCCGCCCGCAAGAGCATGTGTCCCGGCGGGCAGGCGTGACGGTCCCGGGCTGCGCCGCGCTCCGGGCGGGTCAACCCTGCTTCCACACAGCGGAGTTGCCGAGCCGCCGGCGGTGCGTCGCGGTCGTCGGCCACGCTGTGTCATCACTCGGACGGACTCGTCCGGCAAGGCGTGCGGGCGCTGGTCCTTCAGGCTGATGCACGACCGGCCCGTCCCCTGAAAGAGGTACAGCCATGAAGTTGCCTCGTCCTCCGTACCGCAGGGCACGCCGCATACGCACACGGTCCGTCGGCGTGGCGACGCTCCTCGGTACCGCGCTGATCATGGCGGCAGCACCGGCGGGCGGCCCTCCGGCCGTCCCGGATCACGGGACGCAGGGCAAGGACGGCGCGACGGCCGGGCAGCGTCCCACCGTCGTCCTCGTGCATGGCGCCTTCGCCGAGTCCTCCAGCTGGAACGGTGTGATCCAGCGTCTCAAGGACGACGGCTACAACGCCGTGGCCGTCGCCAACCCGCTGCGCGACGTCTCGAGCGACGCCGCCTATCTCAAGGGGGTCCTCGACGCCATCGAAGGACCGATCGTCCTGGTCGGCCACTCCTACGGCGGCTTTGTGATCACCGAGGCCGCGGCCGGCGACCCGGATGTGAAGGCGCTGGTGTACGCCGCCTCGTTCCTTCCGGAGAAGGACGAGAGCGCGTCGGCCCTGTCCGCGAAGTTCCCGGGGAGCACGCTCAACGAGAGCGTGACGTCCTTCACCCACCGCATGCCCGACGGGTCCACCGGCACCGACCTCGTCATCAAGCCGGACAAGTTCCGTCATCAGTTCGCGGCCGACGTCCCCGCCGAGCAGGCCGCGTTGATGGCGGCGACCCAGCGTCCGATCGCCGCCTCGGCTCTGGACGACAAGCCGGCGGCAACCGCCTGGAAGTCCATCCCCTCCTGGGTGCTGCTCACCTCCGAGGACCGCGCCATCCCCGTCGCCGTCCAGCGCTGGATGGCCGAACGCGCGGGCGCCCGCACCAAGGAGGTCCGCTCCTCGCACGCCGTCATGGTCTCGCATCCCGACGTCGTCGCCGACTTCATCCTCGACGCCGCTCGCGCCACCACCCGGTGAGGCGACCGCGTGGTCACCCGCGGCCGTCCGGCGCCCGGTGCGCGCCGGACGGCCGCGGCGGTCGGGGAGGGCCCGGCGCCGGGAACGCGCCGCCGGGCTTCGGTGCGCCGTTCCGGGGTCAGCCCCGGCTGCCGGCCTCGGCAGCCGGCGTCCTGTCCGGGTCCGCGGTCTCCTCGGGCTCCCAGCGCAGCAGGTCTCCCGGCTGGCAGTCGAGCGCCTCGCAGAGTGCGGCGAGCGTCGTGAAGCGCACCGCCTTGGCACGGCCGTTCTTGAGGACCGCCAGGTTGGCGGGGGTGATCCCCACGCGTTCCGCGAGTTCGCCCACGGACATCTTGCGTTTGGCCAGCATCACGTCGATGTCGACGACGATCGGCATCAGATCACCCCTGCCAGCTCGGCCCGCATCCGCGCGGCCTCGACGTCACGCGCGACGGCCTGGGCGAGCAGCGTCCGCAGCACGAGCACGATCAGTGCGATCCCCAGGGCCGCCAGGCTGACCCCGCAGATCAGAAGGACGATGCCCGGGGCGACGGCCTCCCCCGGCGCCAGGACGACGGCGAGCGCGAACACCAGGGCGGCCGCCGCCGCGAAGGCACCGGTCACGATGTCCACGTACCGGAAGGCGGCGTGGGAGAACACCGTTCCGCGCCGCACCATCGTCACCAGCCGCCATACGCAGACCAGGACGACCTGGGCCGTCGTGATGCCCAGAACCATGATCACAAGGATCGGGGTGCGCAGGTGCGCGTATTCCGGCCTGAGTCCGTTCATGTCGATGGCCAGCAGAGGCACCATCACCGTCTGGACGAAGACCGAACCGACGAACAGCACCGCGAGCACGGCCCGCAAGGCGAGCACCGCCGCCTTTCCCATGACCCCTCCCTCGATCGAACAACGATAACAATCTATCGATATTCGATAGGTGCGACAAGGGGGCGGACCACGCTCGGCAGGGCGAGGCCCTCCCTACGGCTCCGGAGAAGGCCCGGTGCGCGACCGGGCGACCGGCGCGGCCGGCGGTCGGCGGCCGACGGCCGGCGACTGGCGGCCCACGGCCGGCCGTCGATCGCCGATCACCGGCCGCCGGCGATCGGCACCCCTCACGGCAGGGGCTGCTCCACCCAGATGACCTTTCCGTCGGCGGTGTAGCGGGTGCCCCACCGTTCGGTGAGCTGGGAGACGAGGAAGAGCCCGCGCCCGCCCTCGTCCTCGCTCCTGGCACGGCGCAGCCTGGGGGACGTACTGCTGCCGTCGGAGACCTCGCAGACGAGCGCGCGGTCCCAAAGCAGCCGCAGCCGCACCGGGCCGGTGGCATGCCGGAGGGCGTTGGTGACCAGTTCGCTGGCGACGAGCTCGGTGGTGAAGGCCAGCTCGTCCAGTCCCCAGGCGGCGAGCTGCGCGGTGACCGCCGCACGGGCGCGGGAGACGACCGTCGGGTCCTCGGGCAGGTCCCACTGGGCGACCCGTTCCGGGCCGAGCGCATGGGTACGGGCGACGAGCAGGACGACGTCGTCGTCGTCCGGCCGGTCCGGGAGCAGTGCGCCGAGGACCGCCTCGCAGGTGTCCTCCGGAGCCTGGCCGGCGCGGGCGAGGACGGTGCGCAGCGTGTCCAGGCCGGCGCCGGCGTCCTGGGACCGCCTCTCGATCAGGCCGTCGGTGTACAGCACCAGCCGGCTGCCCTCGGCCGGCTCCAGCTCGACGGTCTCGAAGGGCGTCCCGCCGAGTCCGAGCGGCGGCGTCGGCGGCAGGTCGACGAACGTCACCGTGCCGTCGGGGGCGACCACCGCGGGCCGGGGGTGCCCGGCGTGGGTGAAGGTGCAGCGCCGGGACACCGGGTCGTACACGGCGAGCAGGCACGTGGCGCCGATGATCCCGGAGCCCTGGTGCGAGGGCTCCGTCATCCAGCCCTCGCCCCGGTCGAGCCGGCACACCAGGTCGTCCAGGTGGGCGAGGAGGTCGTCGGCCGGCATGTCCAGGGAGCAGAAGTTGTGGACGGCGGTGCGCAGCCGGCCCATGGTGGTGACGGCGTGCAGTCCGTGACCGACCACGTCGCCCACCACCAGCGCCACCCGGGCGCCGGACAGCGGGATGACGTCGAACCAGTCGCCGCTCACCCCGGTCCGTGCGGGCAGGTAGCGGAAGGCGACGTCGACGGCGTTCTCCTCGGGCCGGCCCCGGGGCAGCAGGCTGCGTTGCAGGGCGAGAACGGTGTTGTGCTCGCGCGTGTAGCGGCGGGCGTTGTCGATGCAGATCGCCGCGCGGGCGGCCAGCTCCTGGGCCAGGGCCAGATCGTCGTCCTCGAAGGGGGCCGGCTTGGCGGAGCGGTAGAAGCTCACCACGCCGAGGGTCGCGCCGCGGGCCTGCAGCGGCACCGTGATCAGGGAGTGGATGCCCGCCGCGAGAATCCGCTCGCTCCGCGCCGGGTCCTGGGTGAGCCAGCCGCCGGCCTCGGCCAGGACGGGCTCGAGCACGGGCTGCCGGCCGTCCATGCTGCGGGCCTGCGGCGTCAGCGGCGCGAACCGTATCTCCGCACCGACGTCGTACAGGGAGGAGTCCTTGTGCACGGCGCCCAGCGCCACCCGGCGCAGCACGGTCCCCGCGCGGAACGGCTCGGGCTCCTCGCCGTCCAGCACGGAACCGGGCAGGTCGACGGCGGTGAAGTCGGCGAACCGCGGGACGGCCACCTCCGCCAGCTCCTCCGCGGTACGGGTGACGTCCAGCGTGCTGCCGATGTTCAGGGCGGCATCGTGCAGCAGCTCCAGACGCCGGCGGGCCTGCACCGCCAGCCGGCTGACGCCGGTCTCCCCGACGAGCAGCGGCCAGCCTCCTGCGTCGCCGCCCTGCTCGGCGCCGCCACGGCCGCTGCCGCCGCGATCGTCCGGTCCGGGCCGGGCCCGCGCGTGCGGCCCGTCGCCCCCGTGTGCCGAAGGGGACGCGGTCACCGGCGTGTGCGGGGCGGCCGGAGGTGTTCCGTCCGTCCCCGGCGCCACGGGCGGGGATGCGGGAGAGGGCGCGGACGGGGAGGTGCCGGCGGTCGCCGGGAAGGCCCGGGGCGGTGCCGGAACGCCGGGCCCGGCGGCGGCCGGGCCGGGGCCACCGCGTATGCGGGCCTCGACGACCACACCGGTCCCGCCCGCCGCCGCGGTGACCGGGCGACACCGCAGCGTGGCGACCCGCCCGCCGGGGAGGACCACCTCGTCCAGGGTGTGCTCCGGGGAGGCGATGAGCGCCTCGGCCTTCTCCCGCAACAGGGCCAGGTCGACCGGGCCGAGTTCCGCGCTCCGGTGTCCGGTCCCCGGGCCCGGCGGCGTGTGCCCGGGCCAGGACCATCCGAGCGCGCCGTGGCGTGCCCGCCAGTAGGCGGCGAGCAGAGCCCGTTCACGCTCCGTGGCCTGCTCCAGCAGCCGTGTCTCGATGCTGCGAGCGGCTTCGCGGACCAGTCGCAGCATGGCGGGGTCACCGTGTTTGCGCAGGCAGGTGAGGTCGACGACGGCCTCGATGCGCCCGCTGAGCGGGTCTCGGACGGGCGCGCCCGCGCAGGCGAACGGCACCAGGAAGTCGGCGAAGTGCTCACGGCCCGCGACGTAGAACGGGCGGCGTCCGGTCAGCGCGGTGCCCACCCCGTTGGTGCCCGAGACCGATTCGGAGACATCGCATCCGGGGGTGAACGACACCTTGTCGAGGCACCGGAGCAGCTCCCGGCCGCCCCCGCGGCGCTGGACCATGCGGCCTTCCCCGTCGCACAGCACGACCGTCACCCCCATCTCGTCGAGCGAGACGGTCAGGTCGCCCAGTACCGGCTCGGCGGCGTGCAGGAACCGGTCGTCCAGCCCCGGACCGGGCACATGGGGGCATGCCGTCCGGTGCGGCTCGAGCCCCGCGAGCCGGCAGCGCTTCCAGGAGTCGAGCACCGGCCCCCGTACGTCCGCTTCGAGCGGCGCACCGGAAAGGAAACGCTCATGCGCATCGGCGAGTCCGCCGATGTCGTCCCAGGCGATGGGCACCAGGATCACTTCCTCGTGCGGAAGTGCCCCGACCGCGCCGCCGCTCGGGCGGTCCAGGGCCTTCTTCACGCAGCTCTCACCGTAGGCACCCTGTGACCCGCGCCACAACACACGAGGTGCGCGGGCCGGCCGCCTGTGCCGTTTGCCGTTTTCGTTCCGGACCAGGACGACGGCCCGGGCCGGCGCCCCCGTCCGCCCGGCCGTGCGATCCGGTGTCCTGACCGTGCGCTCTCTCGGCCATGCGGTGCGGGGCCGCCGGAAAAGCCGTGCCGGCCGTTCCGGGTTCCCGGGCACCGGCGGACCATGCCACCGGGCGCCGGGCGGGCCGGGAGGCCGGTCAGGACAAGGACACCTCCGCCCAGACCGTCTTGCCCACGGGCCGGCGAGGAGCCCATCCCCAGTCCCTGGCCAGCACGTCCACCAGGAGCAGACCACGGCCCGACTCCCCCTCGGGATGACACGAGGGCGCGGTCGCCGGTGGTCGTTTGGCCGAGGCGGCGTCCGCCACTTCGATGCGGATCACCCCGGCCGTCGTGTCGAGGGCGAGACTCAGGGCGAAGTCGTGGCCGGGGACCCGGCCGTGCCGCACCGCGTTCGCCGCCAGCTCGCCGACGACGAGCGCCACCGTGCACGACACGTCCGACTCCGGCGGGTGTCCCCATTCCTCCACGCACCGCACGGCAGCACGCCGGGCCAGCCGTGCGCCTCGGGTCGTGGAGGCGAACTGCGCGGCGAACGTACGGGTGTCGGGTGCCACGCCTTCTCCCGGCGCGGTCGTTCCTGTCAGCACGGCCTGTCCACCCTTCGTGCACGATTCCTCACGTTCCGTGCTCAAGAGTCGGTCCAGAGCCCTACTTTCGGAAGATGGCGCGGCCTTACCCCTCAACTCGTAAGAACCCGCAGGAAACGGAAGTGACGCCTTGGCCAAGGAAATCGACCCCAGTACGTCCATGGCGGCGCTGTTCGGCTCACGGGTCCGCAGACTCCGCCTGGCCGCCGGACTGACCCAGGCCGAACTCGCCAGGAGGATCCATGTGGTGAGCAGCCGGATCGCCCAGATCGAACGCGCCTGCGGGGCAAAACCGACCCTGCGCATGGCACAGGCACTGGACGTCGCCCTCGGCGCGGACAACCTGCTGGTCGACCTGTGGCCGTACGTGTACCGGGAGGCGTTCCCCGACTGGTCACGGATGTTCATGGCGTACGCGGAGCGGGCCGTGTCCATCCGTGAGTACACGGCCCATGTGGTGCCGGGCCTGCTGCAGACGGAGGACTACGCACGGGCGGTCCTGAGCGTCGGTCAGACGCTGGCCGGAAAAGAGCAGTTGGAGGAAAGGGTCGCCGCCCGCATGACGCGCCAGGAACGCCTCGGCGCGCCCGACCGGCCGGATTTGTGGGTCATTCTGGACGAGGCGGTTCTGAGACGTCCTGTCGGCGGCCACGCGGTGATGCACGAGCAGTTGAAGCGACTGCTCTGGAGCGCGGAGGAGACCTCCATCACCGTGCAGGTCCTGCCCTTCGACCAGGGAGAGCACCCGGTGATGGGCGGCTCGCTCACGCTTCTGACGCTGCCGGACGGCTCGGAGGTCGCGTACAGGGAAGGAGCGCATCACGGCCAACTCACCGAAGAACCGGACGATGTCAGGCGCCTGACACTGACTTACGATCGGCTGCGGGCGGCAGCTCTGCCCCCACTCATGTCGCTCGACATGATCCGGTCCGTGATGGAGGGCAACCATCATGCAGCGCATCTCCCGTCCCGATCCGCACGGCGTCGTGTGGCGCAGGAGCAGCTACAGCAATCAGGAGGGTGGCAACTGCGTGGAGGTCGCGGACGGACTCCCCGGCGTCGTCCCCGTCCGTGACAGCAAGGCCCCGGACGGCCCCGTTCTGGTCTTCCCGGCCGGCTCCTGGTCCGCCTTCGTCGACGGGCTGAAGAGCGGTCGGCACCGCGTCTGAGCCGGCCGGACACCGGCCACGATCCGTTCTCCGGGTTCCGGGCCCGGCCGCCGCCGAGGCCGCCGGGCCGGAACGAGCCACCCGGACAGGAGAGTGCGGGCGCGTTAACCTCGTGCCATGACCAGCGACGACACCACACCCCCCGCCCGCTCCCTCGAGACCCGCACCGAGCTCTCGTCGGACGAGGTCGACGCCGTGCTCGAGCTGCTGGCGGTGGCCGCCCGGTACAACGGGCAGCAGGCGGTGTCCGAGCAGGGACGGTTGCAGCTGCGCGGCGGTGCCCGGCCGGGGGTGTCGCATCTGCTGCTGCGCGTCGACGGGAAGCTGGTCGGATACGCGCAGCTGGAGGACACCGACCCGGTGGAGGCGCCGGCCGCCGAGCTGGTGGTGCATCCGGCGCACCGCGGACGCGGGCACGGGCGGGCGCTGGGCACGGCGCTGCTCGCCGCGTCCGGCAAGCGGCTGCGGGTGTGGGCGCACGGCGGGCACTCCGCCGCCCGGCATCTCGCACAGGTCCTCGGGCTGACCCTGTTCCGTGAACTGCGCCAGATGCGGCGGCCGTTGAAGGACCTCGAGCTGCCCGAGCCGGTGCTGCCCGAGGGGGTGAGGGTACGGACCTTCGTGCCCGGGCAGGACGACGCCGACTGGCTCGCCGTGAACGCCGAGGCGTTCGCCCACCACCCCGAGCAGGGCTCCCTCACCCAGCGGGACCTCGACGACCGCAAGGCCGAGCCGTGGTTCGACCCGCAGGGGTTCTTCCTCGCCGAGCGCGAGAGCGACGGCCGGCTGATCGGCTTCCACTGGACCAAGGTCCACCAGGAGGAACAGCTGGGCGAGGTGTACGTCCTCGGGGTCCGTCCCGGTTCCCAGGGCGGCGGCCTCGGCAAGGCCCTCACGCTGATCGGTCTGCGGCACCTGGCCGCGCAGGGACTGCCGACGGCGATGCTGTACGTCGACGCCGACAACAAGGCGGCCGTGTCGGTCTACGAACGGCTGGGCTTCACGACGTACGAGACCGATCTCATGTACCGCACGGAGAGCTGACCACCGGCGCCGGAGCGCCGCCCCGCAGTGCCGGCGTCAGGGCGGTGGCCGCGACGAGCAGGGCAGCACGGGACGGTCTCGTGGCGGGTGCCTCCGTGATCCGCATGCCGGTGCGAACCATCTCCACTGCGGACCGCCGGCGTCATGGCCGGAAGCGGGCAGTGGCCGTCCCCGCCTTCCGCACACCTGGTCGACCGCGGCACACCCGGTCGACCGGGAGGCCGGGCCGGCACCGGTGGTCCCCTGCGGGCCACCGCCCGGTGTCCCGCACGTCATGTCTCCGTAACCGCTGCTTCAGACGGGCCTGCGACGCTCGACCGGTGAAAGCCCGCCGTGCCCGAGCCCGCGCCGCTCCCCCCGGGGTGCGCCGCCGTGCTCCCGCCCGTGCTCCTTGACGCGACTGTCCCGCGCCCTGCGCGGAAGAATGGGTTCATGAGGCAGCGAGACTCCCAGGCAGCGCAGCCGCACCCCTCTCCTCCCGGGAAAGGCGCCGCGGGCCGTACCTCCCTGCGCACCCCTCAGCCCTCCGTGGGCTCCATCACCGCGCACCGCCCGCGCACCGCGGCGAGCACGGCCTCCGGCCTGGCACAGGACCTCGACACCGAACTCGACCGCTACAAGGAGTCGTCGCCCGGGAGCGAGCAGTTGCCGCCTGATCGCTTCCTGGACCGGGAGCGCAGCTGGCTCGCCTTCAACGAGCGCGTCCTGGAACTCGCCGAGGACCCGGACACGCCCCTGCTGGAGCGGGCGAACTTCCTCGCGATCTTCGCCAGCAACCTGGACGAGTTCTTCATGGTCCGGGTCGCCGGCCTCAAACGCCGCATCGCCACCGGGGTCGCCACCCGGTCCGCCTCGGGTCTGCAACCGCGCGAGGTGCTGGAGATGATCTGGGCACGCTCGCGTGAGCTCATGGCCCGGCACGCCGCCTGCTTCCACGAGGACGTCGCGCCCGCCCTCGCGGAGGAGGGCATTCATCTGGTGCGCTGGAACGAGCTCACGGAGAAGGAGCAGGCCCGCCTGTTCACGCTCTTCAAGAACCGCATCTTCCCCGTGCTGACGCCGCTGGCCGTCGACCCCGCGCACCCCTTCCCGTACATCTCCGGCCTGTCCCTGAACCTGGCCGTCGTCGTCCGCAACCCGGTCACCGGCCACCGCCACTTCGCCCGGGTCAAGGTGCCGCCGCTGCTGAACCGCTTCCTGGAGAGCTCCCCGGGCCGCTACGTCCCCCTCGAGGACGTCATCGCCGCCCACCTGGAGGAGCTGTTCCCGGGCATGGAGGTCCTGGAGCACCACACCTTCCGGCTCACCCGCAACGAGGACCTGGAGGTCGAGGAGGACGACGCCGAGAACCTGCTCCAGGCCCTGGAGAAGGAGCTCATGCGGCGCCGTTTCGGGCCGCCGGTCCGCCTGGAGGTCGAGGAGTCCATCGACCGCGAGGTGCTCGACCTGCTGGTGCGGGAGCTGAAGATCAGCGAGGCCGAGGTGTACCCGCTGCCCGGCCCGCTCGACCTCACCGGCCTGTTCCGCATCCACAGCCTGGACCGGCCCGAGCTGAAGTACCCGAAGTTCGTCGCCGGCACCCACCGCGACCTGGCGGAGGTGGAGTCCGCCTCGCCGCCCGACATCTTCGCGGTCCTGCGCGAACGGGACGTGCTGCTGCACCACCCCTACGACTCCTTCTCCACCTCCGTCCAGGCCTTCCTCGAGCAGGCCGCCGCCGACCCGGACGTCCTCGCCATCAAGCAGACCCTGTACCGGACCTCGGGCGACTCCCCCATCGTCGACGCGCTCATCGACGCCGCCGAGTCCGGCAAGCAGGTCCTCGTCCTGGTCGAGATCAAGGCCCGCTTCGACGAGCACGCCAACATCAAGTGGGCGCGCAAGCTGGAGGAGGCCGGCTGCCATGTCGTCTACGGCCTGGTCGGGCTGAAGACCCACTGCAAGCTGTCCCTGGTGGTGCGTCAGGAGGGCGAGGTCCTGCGGCGCTACAGCCATGTCGGCACCGGCAACTACCACCCCAAGACGGCCCGCCTCTACGAGGACCTCGGCCTGCTCACCTCCGACCCGCAGGTCGGCGCCGACCTCTCCGACCTGTTCAACCGCCTCTCCGGCTACTCCCGCCGCGAGACCTACCGGCGGCTGCTCGTCGCCCCCAAGTCCCTGCGCGACGGCCTCGTCTCACGGATCAACAAGGAGGTCCAGCACCACCGCGCCGGGCGTCCCGCCTTCATCCGCATCAAGGTCAACTCGATGGTCGACGAGACGATCATCGACGCCCTCTACGGCGCGTCCCGGGCGGGCGTGCCGGTCGACATCTGGGTGCGCGGCATCTGCGCCCTGCGCCCCGGGGTGCCCGGCCTGTCGGAGAACATCCGCGTCCGCTCGGTCCTCGGCCGTTTCCTGGAGCACTCGCGCGTCTTCATCTTCGGCAACGGCGGCGAGCCCGAGGTGTGGATCGGCAGCGCCGACATGATGCACCGCAACCTCGACCGCCGTATCGAGGCTCTGGTCCGGGTCACCGACCCCGCTCACCGGGCGGCCCTGAACCGGCTGCTGGAGACCGGCATGTCCGACGCCACCTCCTCCTGGCACCTCGGCCCGGACGGCACATGGACCCGGCACGCGACGGATCCGGACGGCCTGCCCCTGCGCAACATCCAGGAGATGCTCATAGACGCCCGGAGGCGCCGGCGTGGCACATCGGCACCCTGACCCGGCGGACCCCACGGCCGGGAGCACCGTTCCCGCCGAGGTCCTCGCGGACTATCTGCGGGCCCAGGCCACGGAGTTCCTCCGGGCACTGCGGCTGCACCGCGAGAGCGGCGGCACGGGAAACGGTGCCCGGAAGTCCGCCGACGCGGCGCACGCCCTGCGCCGCTCGGCCCGCCGCATCAGCGGCAGCCTGCACACCTTCCGCCCCCTGCTGGAGGAGAGCTGGGCGGAGGAACTGCGCCCGGAACTGGCCTGGCTGTCCGGCACCCTGGCCCGCGAGCACGCCCACCGGGCCTGTCTGGAGCGGCTGCTGCGGGCCCTGCACCGCCTGTCGCCCCGCCCCGCGGACAGCGGCGACGCGGACCGCGACGGCCTCACCGTGGGCGCGGCCAAGGCGGCCGCCCTGCTCGACCGCCGGCTGTCCTTGGCCCGTTCCCGGGCCCACTCCACGGCCCTGCGGGCGCTGGACTCCTCCCGTTTCCACGCCATGGCGGACAAGGTCGCCGTCCTCGCCGGCGACGTCCCCCTCGCCCCCACCGCCGCCGCCGCGGACCTGACGCCCCTGGCCGCCGCCGCCGAGGAACGTCTGAGGGCCGCCGTCGCCGCGCTTCCCCTGGTCACCGCCGGCAGCCCGTACAACGCGGAGGGCCTGGTCCACGGCCTGTCCCCGGACCCGTCCCCCCATCCGCAGGACACGCCCTGGCACCAGGTCCGCCTGCTGCTGCGCCTGCACCGCTACGCCCGTGAGGTCGTCCACGGACCCGACGCCTCCGCGGACCCCCGTCTGCTGACGGCCGGCCGGGCCCTGGACCGGCACCGCGACGCCTCAAAGGCGGCGGCCGCCGCGGCCGCCGCGGCCCGCACCCCGCGCATCGCCCCGGCGACGGCGTACGCGCTCGGTGTGCTCCACGCCGATCAGCGGCACGAGGTGGAGGCGGCCAGATTCGCCTTCCAGCAGGCGTGGCAGAAACAGACCGTCGACGCCGACTGACGGGTGGTGAGGCACCGTTGACTTCCCCGAACGACACAAACGGCACAGCCGGGGCATCCGACGCGGACGCGTCCGGCGCATCCGGCGCACCCGCCGCCTCCGGCGCCCCCGGACCGTCCGGCGCGCCCGTCCTGGCGGCCGGCTGCGTGCTGTGGCGCCGCTCCCCGTCGGACGGCACCCTCGAGATCTGCGTGGTGCACCGGCCGAAGTACGACGACTGGTCGCACCCCAAGGGCAAGCTCGACCCCGGCGAGGACCCGCTCGCGGGGGCCCTGCGCGAGGTGGCGGAGGAGACGGGCCACAGCGCCGTCCCCGGCGCCGAGCTGAGCACGGTGACCTACCGGGTGGGCGACCGGCCCAAACATGTGCGCTACTGGGCCGCCGAGGCCGTCGCGGGCCGTTTCACGCCCAACAAGGAAGTGGACCGCGTCCTGTGGCTTCCCCCGGCCGAGGCCCGCGCCCGGCTGACCCGGGCCAGTGATCGCGAGCTGATCGACGAACTGATCGACGCGCTGCCCGAAGCCGCACCCTCCGGCTGAGGCCCCTCGGCCCCGGCCGCAGTGCGCCCGGCCGCAGTGCGCCGCCCTAGGTGTATTGCCCTGA
>NZ_MUME01000102.1 GCF_002155915.1 Streptomyces thermovulgaris
CGCCAAGAAGATAACGGGGGGGGAAGCGGGCGGCGGGGTGCCGTCCGCCTCCCGCCTCCTCACGGCCTTCTCACTGCCGGCCGCGCAGCTTCCGGTAGGTGGTGACCAGGGCCTTGGTGGAGGAGTCCAGGCCGGGCACCTCGGCGCCCTCGGTGAGCGCGGGCTCCACCCTCTTGGCCAGGACCTTGCCGAGCTCCACGCCCCACTGGTCGAAGGAGTCGATGTTCCAGATCGCGCCCTGCACGAAGACCTTGTGCTCGTAGAGCGCGACGAGCTGGCCGAGCACCGACGGCGTCAGCTCGCGTGCGAGGATCGTGGTCGTGGGGTGGTTGCCCTTGAACGTCTTGTGCGGCACCAGCTCCTCGGGCACTCCCTCGGCACGCACCTCGTCCGGGGTCTTGCCGAAGGCCAGCGCCTGCGTCTGGGCGAAGAAGTTGGCCATCAGCAGGTCGTGCTGGGCCCTGAGGTCCCCGCTCAGCTCGGCGACGGGCTCGGCGAAGCCGATGAAGTCCGCCGGGACCAGCTTGGTGCCCTGGTGGATCAACTGGTAGTACGCGTGCTGCCCGTTGGTGCCCGGCGTGCCCCACACGATGGGCCCGGTCTGCCACTCCACCTCGCGCCCGTCCAGGCCGACGTACTTGCCGTTGGACTCCATGTCGAGCTGCTGGAGATAGGCCGTGAACTTCGACAGGTAGTGCGAGTACGGCAGGACGGCGTGCGACTGGGCGCCGTGGAAGTTGTTGTACCAGATGCCCAGCAGGCCCAGCAGCAGCGGCACATTGGACTCGGCGGGCGCCGTGCGGAAGTGCTCGTCGACGAGACGGAAGCCGTCGAGCATCTCCCGGAAGCGGTCCGGGCCGATGGCGATCATCAGGGACAGACCGATCGCGGAGTCGTAGGAGTACCGTCCCCCGACCCAGTCCCAGAACTCGAACATGTTGGCCGTGTCGATGCCGAACTCGGCGACCTTCTGCGCGTTGGTCGACAGCGCCACGAAGTGCTTCGCGACGGCCTCCGGACCGGCCTTGAGCTCACTGAGCAGCCAGTTCCGCGCCGAGGCGGCGTTGGTGACCGTCTCGATGGTGGTGAACGTCTTGGAGGCGATGATGAACAGCGTCTCCGCCGCGTCCAGGTCGCGGGTGGCCTCGTGCAGGTCGGCGCCGTCCACATTGGACACGAAGCGGACCGTGAGACCGCGGTCGGTGTAGGCGCGCAGCACCTCGTACGCCATCGCGGGGCCGAGGTCGGAGCCGCCGATGCCGACGTTGACCACATTGCGGATCCGCCGGCCGGTGTGACCGGTCCACGCGCCGGAGCGGACGCGTTCGGCGAAGTCGGCCATCTTGTCCAGCACCGCGTGCACCTTCGGCACGACGTTCTCGCCGTCGACCTCGATCACCGCGTCCCGCGGGGCGCGCAGCGCGGTGTGCAGCACGGCCCGGTTCTCGGTGACGTTGATCTTCTCGCCGCGGAACATGGCGTCCCGCAGGGCGAACACGTTCGTCGCGGCGGCCAGCTCCCGCAGCAGCCGCAGCGTCTCGTCGGTGATCAGGTGCTTGGAGTAGTCGACGTACAGATCGCCGACCTGGAGGGTGTACGCCTCGCCGCGCTCGGGGTGGGCGGCGAACAGATCCCGCAGATGGGTGTCGGCGAGCTCCTCGCGGTGCTTGGCCAGAGCGGTCCACTCGGGCCTCTGGTTGAGCCTGGTACGGCCGTCTGCGTTCATTCGGACTTTCAGCCTCTTTTCTCGCTGTCCTGCCCCGCTGCCGGTCCAACCTAGTTGATCAGCGAGCGGCATGGGTCGTCGTGACGCCGTCGTCCGGCGTACCCACCCTTACGTCCGCCGCTCGCACGGGTGTCAGCGCGGCCACGGAGAGGACGAAGAACCCGGCCGTGAGCAGCGCCGGACCGTTCGGCCCCCATGCGGCGGCGACCGCCCCGCCGAGCACCGCCCCCAGCGGTGCCCCGGCCACGGAGAGAGTGCGGAAGGCCGCGCTGATCCGGCCCAGCATCCCGGCGGGGCTGCGCTGCTGCATCAGGGTGGTCGTGTTGACGTTCCACACCATGCCCATCAGTCCGAACACGGCCAGTGCGGCCACCGCCACGGGCAGACTGCGCACCACGCCCGTCACCACCAGCGCGGCGGTCTGCACCGTCCCGGCCAGCAGCACGGTCCGCACCCGTCCCAGCCGGGCCACGATCCGGCCGCCGGCCACTCCCCCGGCCAGGCTGCCGGCCGTGTACGCCGTCAGCGCCGCCGCGTATCCCCGGGTCCCGGCGCCCAGCCAGCCGGTCACATGGATCACCAGGGTGGCGACGAGGGCGCCCATCCCGACGTTGCACAGCGCGGTGGCCGCGCACAGCCCGCACAGCACCCGGTCCCGTCCCAGGGCGCGCAGTCCCTCGGCCGTCTCGCGCCGCAGCGTGCTGCCCGCCGGCCTCGGCGGCCGCTCGGGCCCCGGGATCCGCAGGGAGGCCACGAGCGCGGCGGCCGCCAGACAGGTGGCGGCATTGGCGGCGAACGGGGCCGCGGCACCGGCGGTGAGCAGCAGCGGCACGGCCGGGCCGCCGAGCAGCCCGCCGGCCACGCGCTGTCCGGTCAGCAGCCGGGCGTTGGCGCTGCCCAGTGCCTGCGGCTCCACCAGGGCGGGCAGCAGGGCCGTGGCCGCGTTGTCGAAGAGCGTCTGCAGGGTGGTCAGGGCGAAGGCCAGGGCGAGGAGCAGACCGATCGAGGCGTGCCCGAGGGCCACGGCCACGGCGAAACCGCCGACCAGCAGGGCCCGTGCCGTGTCCACCGCCCACATCGCGCGCCGCTGGTCCACCCGGTCGGCGACGGCGCCGCCGAGCAGCCCGAAGAGGATCCAGGGCAGATGGCCGCAGGCCGTGACGGAGGCGATGAGCAGGGGGTCGTCGGTCAGCGACACGGCGAGCAGCGGCAGCGCGGCCGTGCGCAGCGCATCGCCGAAGCCGGACAGGACGGCGGCGCTCCACAGCCGCCCGAATCCCCCGCGCCAGGCGGGCCTGTCCGTACCCGCGGTCCCGTCCGGCGCCATGGCTCCCCCCTCGGTGACTGGCCTGTGCGGCACACCGTAGGGGGCACCACTGACAACCGGCCCGCGGCGGCCGGCCGCCCGGATGCACGACGGTTCCGGCCCGTCCGTGTGGGACCGGCCGGAACCCGGCTTCTGGAGCTGCTGTTCCGAATCTAGATCTCGCCCCGCAGCTTGGCGAGCGCCTCGGCGAGGATCGCCTCGCCGTCCGCGTCGCTGCGCCGCTCGCGCACATAGGCGAGGTGCGTCTTGTAGGGTTCGGTGCGCGGCGGTGCCGGCGGATTGTCCCGGTCCTGGCCGGCCGGGAAACCACAGCGCGGACAGTCCCAGGTGTCGGGGATCTGCGCGTCGGTGGCGAAGCTCGGCCGAGTCTCGTGCCCGTTGGCGCACCAGAAGGAGACGCGCACACGCGGCGCGGACTCACCGCGCTCGGCCTCGCCCATCGGCCCCGCCCCGACCCGGCTTCCTCGGATCGCGTTGCCACTTGCCACGGTGTAACTCCCTGCGTAATGGTGCCGCGAAGCGAGTCGGCGTACCGCTTCGCTGCGAGCGCCTCAGTCTACGTAAGGCCCAACGCGCGTCCAGTGACTGGAGTTACAGCCCCCCGCACACAGACGCAGGCCCCATGATAAGACGCGCCCGGGAGCGCGTACCGACCATGGGACCTTACGTACGGATGCTGTGGAGCGGTTGTTCAGTTGCTCGTCTTCATCAGAATGCCGAGCACCACGATGCACGCCGCCCACAGCAGACCGACCACCACGGTGATGCGGTCGAGGTTGCGCTCGGCGACCGAGGAGCCGCCGACGGAGGACTGGACGCCACCACCGAACATGTCGGAGAGGCCGCCGCCCTTCCCCTTGTGCATCAGCACCAGCAGCATCAGCAGCAGGCTGAAGAAGATCAGGAGGATCGAGAACACCAAAACCACGGCCGGACCAACTTCCCCGGATTCGGACGGACGACGGGGGCACGGTGGTCACCGTGCCCCCGCAAGAGTACGACGGATCGCCGCGGCCGCCTACTCACGGCCCGGCTCACCGTCTGGCTCACTGCTCGTGAAAGCGCACGATCCTGACGAACTCGTCCGCGTCCAGCGAGGCACCGCCGACCAGGGCGCCGTCGATGTCGGCCTGCGCCATGATCTCGGCGACGTTGCCCGACTTGACGGAGCCCCCGTACTGGATGCGGACCTGGTCGGCGACCTCCTGCGAGTACAGCTCGGCGAGCTTGCCGCGGATGGCGGCGCAGACCTCCTGGGCGTCCTCGGCACCGCAGACCTTGCCGGTGCCGATGGCCCAGACGGGCTCGTAGGCGATCACGATGCTCCCGGCCTGCTCGGCCGGGACGTCCTTCAGAGCGGCCTCGACCTGGGCGAGCGTGTGCGCGACGTGGTTGCCCTCCTCGCGGACCTCCAGCTCCTCGCCGACGCACAGGATCGGGGTCAGGCCGTGCTTGAAGGCGGCCTTGATCTTGGCGTTCACGAGCTCGTCGGTCTCGTTGTGGTACTGCCTGCGCTCGGAGTGCCCGACCAGGACGTAGGTGCACCGGAGCTTGGCCAGCATCGGACCGGAGATCTCGCCGGTGTAGGCGCCGGAGTCGTGCTGCGAGATGTCCTGGGCGCCGTACTTGATCTTGAGTCCGTCGCCGTCGACCAGGGTCTGCACGGAGCGCAGGTCGGTGAAGGGCGGCAGAACGACGACCTCGACGGCCTCGTAGTCCTTGTCGGCCAGGGCGAAGGCGAGCTTCTGGACGTGGGTGAGAGCCTCGAGGTGGTTGAGGTTCATCTTCCAGTTGCCCGCCATCAGCGGCGTGCGCTTGCTCATGCGGTTTCAGTCCTCCAGTGCGGCGAGGCCGGGGAGCGTCTTGCCCTCGAGGTACTCGAGGGAGGCGCCGCCACCGGTCGAGATGTGGCCGAATGCCGACTCGTCGAAGCCCAGCGTACGGACGGCCGCGGCGGAGTCGCCGCCGCCCACGACGGTGAACCCGCCGGAGTCGGCCAGGGCCTGGGCGACCGCCTTGGTGCCCTCGGCGAAGTCGGGGTGCTCGAAGACGCCCATCGGGCCGTTCCAGAAGACGGTGGCGGCGTCGGCGAGCTTCGAGGCGTACAGCTTGCGGGTCTCGGGGCCGATGTCCAGGCCCTCCTGGTCGGCCGGAATGGCGTCCACGGACACCGCGGTGGGGTGGGCCGGGGCCTTGGTCCTCAGGTCCGGGAAGCCGGAGGCGACCATCGTGTCCACGGGCAGGACCAGCTCGACGCCGGTCTTCTCGGCGCGCTCGATGTACTCCTTCACGGCCGGGAGCTGGTCCTCCTGCAGGAGGGACCTGCCGACCTCGTAGCCCCGGGCCTTGAGGAAGGTGTACGCCATGCCGCCGCCGATGAGCAGCCGGTCGGCCTTGCCGAGCAGCTGGTCGATGACGGCGAGCTTGTCGGAGACCTTGGCCCCGCCGAGCACGACGACGTAGGGCCGCCGGACGTCCTCGGTGAGCTTCTTCAGGACGCCGACCTCGGTGGCGATGAGGTGGCCGGCGTAGTGCGGCAGACGGGCCGGGAGGTCGTAGACGGAGGCGTGCTTGCGGTGCACCGCGCCGAAGCCGTCGCCGACGTAGACGTCCGCGAGCTCGGCGAGCCGGTCGGCGAACGCGCCGCGCTCGGCGTCGTCCTTGGAGGTCTCGCCGGGGTTGAAGCGCAGGTTCTCGACGACCGCGACCCGGCCCGGCTGAAGGCCGTCCACGACCCCGCGGGCGGCGGGGCCGACGGTGTCCTCGGCGAACGCCACCGGGGCGCCGAGGAGTTCGCCGAGCCGCTCGGCGGCGGGGCGCAGGGAGAACGCCGGGTCCGGGGCGCCCTTGGGGCGGCCCAGGTGGGAGGCCACGACCACCTTGGCGCCCGCGTCGGCGAGCGCCTTGACGGTGGGCAGTACGGCGCGGATGCGGCCGTCGTCGGTGATGACGCCGTCGGCCAGCGGCACATTGAGGTCGGCGCGGACGAAGACCCGCTTGCCGTCCACGCCTTCGGAGAGAAGTTCGTCGATCGTCTTCATGATTCGGACTCCTGGGAAGGGGCTCTTGATCGTACGAGGGCTGATCGGTCGGCACGCGGGCCGGTCCGGTTCCGGTGGGCGGGTCCCGCGGTGCGTACGTGCGTCAGGGCCCGGGCGACGCGGCATGCGCGCTGCCCGAGCCCTGATGTCACATCGACGTGCCTGCTCCGACGATCAGAGCTGGTTGCCGACGAAGACCGTCAGGTCGACCAGACGGTTGGAGTAGCCCCACTCGTTGTCGTACCAGCCGATGACCTTCACGTTCCTGCCCTCCTGAACCATCGTCAGGGAGGAGTCGAAGGTGCAGGACGCCGGCGCGTTGACGATGTCGGAGGAGACGATCGGGTCCTCGGTGTACTCGAGGATGCCCTTCAGCTCGCCCTCGGCGGCCTTCTGGAAGGCGGCGTTGACCTCTTCCTTGGTGACCTCGCGGGAGAGTTCCACGACGAGGTCGGTGACGGAGCCGGTGGGCACCGGGACGCGCATGGCCATGCCGTCCAGCTTGCCCTTGAGCTGCGGCAGCACCAGGGCGGTGGCCTTGGCGGCGCCGGTGGTGGTGGGAATGATGTTCTGCGCGGCGGCACGAGCGCGGCGCAGGTCCTTGTGCGGGAAGTCAAGGATGCGCTGGTCGTTCGTGTACGCGTGCACAGTGGTCATCAGGCCCTTGACGATGCCGAAGTTCTCGTCGAGGACCTTCGCCATCGGCGCCACGCAGTTGGTGGTGCAGGAGGCGTTGGAGATGACGTGGTGGTTGGCGGCGTCGTAGGTGTCGTGGTTGACACCCATGACGATGGTGACGTCCTCGTTCTTCGCCGGAGCGGAGATGATGACCTTCTTGGCGCCGCCGGCGAGGTGCTTCTCGGCGTCTTCCTTCTTGGTGAAGATGCCGGTGGACTCGATGACGATGTCGACCCCGAGCTCGCCCCACGGGATGTCGGCGGGGTTGCGCTCGGACAGCACCTTGATGGTGTGACCGTCGACGGTGATGGAGTCCTGGGTGTGCGTGACCTCCTGCTTGAGGCGGCCGAGGATGGTGTCGTACTTCAGCAGGTGAGCGGTGGTCGCGGTGTCACCCAGGTCGTTGACAGCCACGACCTCAATGTCTGCACCCTGCTCCAGCAGCGCGCGGAAGTAGTTACGGCCGATACGGCCAAAACCATTGATGCCTACGCGGATCGTCACGAACCGATCTCCTCGTTGGTACGCCGGTCCGAGACCGGCGAGCTGTATGGGATGTCCCCGACCACCTCCGACCCTACCGCTCCGGGACCCCCTCGGTGACATCAAGGCGGCACAGTGTCCTATACCCGCCGGTAGCCTTGCGGCCTCCTCGTTTCGGACGCCCGGATCATCCGTCTTTCATATGGTTTTCCCATACCAATTGCCCCTGTTGATCACTCATCCGCGCCCCCGGGGGCTCACTTGTGAAACCCGGCATTTCGGGCGTTCACAAGTCCGGCATATCCCCCTGGCCGAGCGCCGCCGCCACCGGGGTGCCGGCGGGTGCCGGGCGGTCGCCGCGGCACCCGCCGCAGCGCCTCTGGCGGCATCCCTCGCAGCACCCCTGACAGCCTCCTGACAGCCTCCTGACAGCCTCCTGACGGCCCTCTGACGGCCCCCTGACGGCCCTCTGACGGCCTCCCGGGCGCACCCGGGCGGGACACCCCCGCACAGGGGTGCGGCCCGCGCCCGTTTCCCGACCGGAGACGGCGGCGCGCGCCCGAGGAGAACGCGAGGAGAACGCACGAGGGCCCCCCGGAGGGAACGCGCAGGAGGACACGCGAGGGGAACGCACGGGGAGCGTGCACAAGAAGGACGCGGCCGGCCCCCTCAGGGGCCGGCCGCGTCCCGGTTCCACGGCGTCCGGCCGGGTCAGCCGGCCAGGTTGTCCGCCAGGTCCTCCGTGAGGCTGGCCTCGGTGCCCGGGATGCCGAGGTCCGCGGCGCGCTTGTCCGCCATGGCGAGCAGACGGCGGATGCGGCCCGCGACCGCGTCCTTGGTCAGCGGGGGGTCGGCGAGCGCGCCCAGCTCCTCCAGGGACGCCTGCTTGTGCTCCATGCGCAGACGCCCCGCGGCGGCGAGGTGCTCGGGGACGTCGTCGCCGAGGATCTCCAGGGCGCGCTGCACCCGGGCGCCGGCCGCGACGGCCGCGCGGGCCGAGCGGCGCAGGTTGGCGTCGTCGAAGTTGGCGAGGCGGTTGGCCGTGGCGCGGACCTCGCGGCGCATCCGCCGCTCCTCCCAGGCCAGCACGGACTCATGGGCGCCCAGACGGGTCAGCAGGGCGCCGATCGCGTCGCCGTCGCGGACGACGACCCGGTCGACCCCGCGCACCTCGCGGGCCTTCGCCCCGATGGACAGCCGGCGGGCGGCGCCGACCAGGGCGAGTGCGGCCTCCGGGCCGGGGCAGGTCACCTCCAGGGAGGAGGAGCGGCCCGGCTCGGTGAGCGAGCCGTGGGCCAGGAAGGCGCCGCGCCAGGCGGCCTCGGCGTCGCAGGTCGCCCCCGACACCACCTGCGGCGGCAGACCGCGGATCGGGCGGCCCCGCCCGTCGACCAGCCCGGTCTGGCGGGCCAGTTGGTCACCGCCCGCGACGACGCGCACCACATAGCGCGAGCCGCGCCGCAGCCCGCCCGGCGCCATCACGATCAGCTCGGAGGTGTGGCCGAAGATCTCCAGGACGTCCCGCTTCAGACGCCGTGCCGCCATGGCGGTGTCCAGCTCCGCCTCGATCACGATGCGCCCACTGACCAGGTGAAGGCCGCCGGCGAACCGCAGAACGGCGGAGACCTCCGCCTTTCTGCAGCAGGTCCGGGTGACGGGAAGCCGGGAGATCTCGTCCTTCACCGCTGCCGTCATCGCCATGGGCCGATCCTTCCATGCATCCGAAAAATACGGTCGTACGCGGCGGCCAGCAGCTCCGGGTCGTGCCGCGGAGTTCCGTCCCTCCGGGCCACCGGCGCGAGTTCGACCGCGGCGCCCAGTCGCTCGGCGGCCTCGCTGAGCCCTTCGCGGTCGGGCACGGCGGCCTCGTCGGCCAGCACCACGTCCAGGGCGAGTTTAGGGGCGTGTCGTCCCAAAACCTCCAAATGACGCTGCGGGGAGAAGCCTTCGGTTTCCCCCGGCTGCGGCGCGAGGTTCAAGGACAGCACCCGCCGCGCCTTGGTCTCGGTGAGGGCGTCGCGCAGCTCCGGCACCAGCAGGTGGGGGATGACCGACGAGAACCAGGAGCCGGGGCCGAGCACCACCCAGTCCGCGTCCAGGACCGCCTCCACGGCCTCCGGCACGGCCGGCGGGTCGTTCGGCACGAGGTGCACGGACTGCACCTCCCCCGGGGTGAGCGCGACCGTGGCCTGCCCGCGGACGACGTCGATCTCCTCGGGCCGCCGCGGATCGTGCCCCTTGACCAGGGCCTGCAGCTCCAGAGGCACGGCCGACATGGGCAGCACGCGCCCGTGGGCGCCCAGCAGCTTGCCCACCAGGTCCAGTGCCTGCACATGGTCGCCGAGCTGCTCCCACAGGGCGACGATCAGCAGATTGCCCACCGCGTGGTCGTGCAGATCGCCCTGCGAGGTGAAGCGGTGCTGGATGACCCGGGCCCAGGTCTGGCCCCACTCGTCGTCACCGCACAGCGCGGCCAGCGCCTTGCGCAGGTCGCCGGGCGGCAGCACCCCCAGTTCGTCGCGCAGGCGCCCGCTGGAGCCGCCGTCGTCGGCCACGGTGACGACGGCGGTCAGATCGCCGGTGATCCGGCGCAGCGCGGCGAGCGAGGCGGACAGACCCATGCCGCCGCCGAGGGCGACCACCTTGGGCTGGGTCCCGCGCCGGCGCGCCCGCGCGCCCCGGGCCTCCACGGTGCGCCCTGCGTGTGCGCCGGTCGCCCAGCGCACCGCACGCCCCCCTGGTACCACTCGGCGCAGTCCGCTCAGCCGCGGAGTACCTCTTTTGCTCACTCGCGCCCCACGTCCCGGTGGACGACGACGGTCTCCACACCCTCGGCCGCGAGCCGTGCGGCCAGCTTCTCGGCCATGGCCACCGAGCGGTGCTTGCCGCCCGTGCAGCCGATGGCGATGGTCACGTACCGCTTGCCCTCGCGGCGGTAGCCGGCCGCGATCAGCCGCAGCAGCTCGGCGTAGCGGTCGAGGAACTCCTTGGCGCCGGGCTGGTTGAAGACATATGTGGCCACCTCCTCGTTCAGCCCGGTGTACGGGCGCAGCTCGGGCACCCAGTGCGGGTTGGGCAGGAACCGCATGTCCGCGACCAGGTCGGCGTCGACCGGCAGGCCGTACTTGAAGCCGAACGACATCACCGTGGCCCGCAGCTCGGGCTCCTCCTCGCCGGCGAACTGGGCGTCCATCTTGGCGCGCAGCTCGTGCACGTTGAGGCCGGAGGTGTCGATCACCAGGTCGGCGTCGCCGCGCAGCTCCCGCAGCAGTTCCCGCTCGGCGGCGATGCCGTCGACGATGCGGCCGTCGCCCTGGAGCGGGTGGGGCCGGCGCACCGACTCGAAGCGGCGCACCAAGGCCTCGTCGGAGGACTCCAGGAAGACGATCCGCCGTGTGACGTTCTTGGCGTCCAGGTCGGCCAGGGACTCGCGCAGGGCGTCGAAGAAGCGGCGGCCGCGGACGTCGACGACGACCGCGATACGGGCCACGTTGCCCTGCGAACGGGCGCCGAGCTCCACCATCGTGGTGATCAGCGCCGGCGGCAGGTTGTCGACGACGAACCAGCCGAGGTCCTCCAGACACTTGGCGGCCGTGGACCGGCCGGCCCCGGACATGCCGGTGATGATCACCAGCTCGGGAATGGCCGTGTCGGGGAGACCGGCCGTGTCGATGCTCACCTGTTCTCCGTCTTCCTGGGCCGCGTGCCGCTGCTCGGCACCGGTCCCCTCGCGGGTCTGGTCCTTCTCGGCGTTCTGCCGTCGTTCCTCGTGCTCGGTCATGTCTCCTGCCCCCGTCGGTCGTCCGGGGCGCCCGCGGTCGCGGACTCCCCCGCGCCGCCCGCCCCCGCCCCGAGCGGCGCTTCCTCCACGTCTTCCATGATCTCTCCCGTCGCCGTGTTGACGGCGGGGGCGGCCGGGGCCGCCTGGGCGAGGGCCGCGGCGATCGTCTCGGCCGTCTTGCGGCCTATGCCGGGTACCTCGCAGATCTGGTCGATTGTCGCGGACCGCAGCCGCTTCACCGAGCCGAAATGCTTGATCAGCGCCTGTTTGCGCGTCTCGCCGAGGCCGGGTACGTCGTCCAGGGGACCGGAACGGAGGCGCTTGGACCGCCGGGTGCGCTGGTAGGCGATCGCGAACCGGTGGGCCTCGTCGCGCACCCGCTGCAGCAGGTACAGGCCCTCGCTGCTGCGGGGCAGGACCACCGGGTCGTCCTCGCCGGGCAGCCACACCTCCTCCAGGCGCTTGGCCAGCCCGCACACGGCGATGTCGTCGATGCCGAGCTCGTCCAGGGCCCGCCGGGCGGCGGCGACCTGGGGCCGGCCGCCGTCGACGACGACGAGCTGCGGCGGGTAGGCGAAGCGCCGGGGACGCCCGTCGTCCTCGGTGAGCGCGCCCGGCGAGCCGCCGGCGCGGGCGCCCTCGCCGTCGGCCCACTCCCCGCTCCTCTCCTGCTCGGCGAGGTACCGCTTGAAGCGGCGGGTGATCACCTCGTGCATGGAGCGGACGTCGTCCTGGCCGGCGAAGCCCTTGATCCTGAAGCGGCGGTACTCGCTCTTGCGCTGCAGGCCGTCCTCGAAGACGACCATGGAGGCCACCACGTCGTCGCCCTGGAGGTGGGAGACGTCGTAGCACTCGATCCGCAGGGGGGCGCTGTCCAGGCCGAGGGCCTCGGCGATCTCCTCCAGGGCGCGCGAGCGCGTGGTCAGGTCCGAGGCGCGCTTGGTCTTGTGCAGGGCGAGCGCCTGCCGGGCGTTGCGCTGCACGGTCTCCATCAGGGCCTTCTTGTCGCCGCGCTGCGGGACCCGCAGCGAGACGTTCGCCCCGCGGCGGCCGGTGAGCCACTGCTGGACCGGCCCGGCCGGGTCGGGCAGGGCCGAGACCAGGACCTCCCTGGGCACGGCGTCCCCGCTCTCCTCGCCGTACAGCTGCTGCAGGGCGTGCTCGACGAGGGCGCCGGTGGTGACGTCCTCCACCTTGTCGGTCACCCAGCCGCGCTGGCCGCGCACGCGTCCGCCGCGCACATGGAAGATCTGCACGGCGGCCTCCAGCTCGTCCTCCGCGACGGCGACGAGGTCGGCGTCGGTGGCGTCGGCGAGCACGACCGCGTTCTTCTCCATGGCCTTGCGCAGGGCCTCGATGTCGTCGCGCAGACGGGCGGCCCGCTCGTACTCCAGCGCCTCGGCCGCCTCGGTCATCTCCTTCTCCAGGCGGCGCAGGTGCGCGCCCGTGCGGCCGGCCATGAAGTCGCAGAACTCCTCGGCCAGCTCCCGGTGCTCCTCGGCGGAGATCCGGCCGACGCAGGGCGCGGAGCACTTGCCGATGTAGCCGAGCAGGCAGGGGCGGCCGGTGCGGGCGGCGTTCTTGAGGACGCCGGCCGAGCAGGTGCGCACCGGGAAGACGCGCAGCAGCAGGTCGACGGTGTCGCGGATGGCCCACGCGTGCGCGTACGGCCCGAAGTAGCGCACGCCCTTCTTCTTGCGGCCGCGCATCACCTGCACCCGCGGGAACTCCTCGTTCATCGTCACCGCGAGGTACGGATAGCTCTTGTCGTCGCGGTACTTGACGTTGAACCGGGGGGCGAACTCCTTGATCCAGGAGTACTCCAGCTGCAGCGCCTCGACCTCCGTGGACACCACGGTCCACTCCACGGACGCGGCCGTGGTGACCATGGTCCGGGTGCGCGGGTGGAGGTTCGCCAGGTCCTGGAAGTAGTTCGCCAGGCGCTGGCGCAGGCTCTTCGCCTTTCCGACGTAGATCACCCGGCGGTGCTCGTCACGGAATTTGTAGACCCCGGGAGAGTCCGGGATGTCTCCCGGTCTGGGGCGGTAGCTGGAGGGGTCGGCCATGTCTCACACCCTACTGTCGCGCGCCGGCACGGCGGCGGGCCTCTTGCCCCGGCCTTCTCCCGGCGCTCCCCGGCGCCTTCCGGCGCCGTCCGGCCCGCCTCGGGCGGGGTGCGCGCATGGCCGGGAGTACGCGGCCTGCCGTCCCCAGTGTTGTCGGGACTTGGTCAACACGCTTCAATGCGGGGGAACTCGGGGCCGCCGCGGCGGCGCACGGCAGGAGTGTGCGGGGGACGGCTCCTTCGTGCCCGCGCGGGGGTGGTGGCCCCGGGGACCTGTGTGAACGGTCCCGACCAGCCGTCCGCACCCTCACAGAAAGGTCCGTGCATGCCGTACGCCCCGCAGCAGACGGACACCGCGGCCGCCGAGCTGGACGCGGCCCTGCGCGGCGGCCCCTTCCATGTGGCGCTGCGCGCCGCGATCGCCGCCCGTGGACTGCCCCTGCAGCGTGTGCAGCACCATCTGTCGCGCTACGGCGTCAGGGTGGGGGTCACCAGTCTGAGCTACTGGCAGCAGGGCGCCCGGCGCCCGCAGCGGCCGGAGTCGCTGCGGGCGGTACGGGCCCTGGAGGAGATCCTGCGGCTGCCGGACGAGTCGCTGATCCGGCTGCTGGCCGAGAGCGAGGAGCGTCCGGGGCCCCGGCGGCCGGGCGCGCGCTCCTACCGTTCCCTCGTGGAGGCGTCGGACGTGCTGCGCGGGCTGCTGGCCGAGCTGGACTGCCCGCACGGCAGCGGTCTGCACGTCCTGGGCCACCACGAGCGGGTGCGGATCGGGGCGCGCCGGGAGCTCGCCGAGCGCGAGTCCCAGTGCGTCGTGCGCGCGCACCGGGACGGCGTGGACCGCTTCCTGGCCGTCCACCACGGCGACCCGGGGTGCGTGCCGGGGCACATGACCGTGCGCGCCCTGGAGAACTGCCGCACGGGACGGATACGGCGGCACCGCGGCACCGGGGTGCTGGTGGCCGAGCTGCTCTTCGACACCCGGCTGCGGGCCGGTGACACGTTCCTGTTCCGGTACCGCGTCGAGGACGGCACCGCCGGGGTGGCGCGCGAGTGCTTCCGGGAGTTCGACTCGGCCGGCGGGCAGTACGTCCTTCAGGTGCGGTTCGACTCCGACGCCCTGCCCGTGCGCTGCCACCGGTTCACCCAGTCCTCGGTGGCGGCCCCGCGCGGCGGCCGGCAGGAGCTGCCGGTGAGCGCGCGGCACCGCTCGGTCCACCTCGTGGAGACACGGGTGCGGTCGGGGATCGTGGGAATCGGCTGGGACTGGGAGTGAGCGGCCGGGCCGCGGCGGTCCGCCGTCAGGCCTCGGGGCCGACGACGACCTTGCCGCCCTCCACCCGCACGGGCACCTCGGGCAGCGGGACGGAGGCCGGGGACCGCGTCACCTGTCCGGTGGTGGCGTCGAACTCGCTGCCGTGGCAGGGGCAGATCAGCTTCGTCCCCTCGAGCTTGTTGATCGCGCACTGTCCGTGCGTGCACAGCGTGCTGTACGCCTTCAGGGTGCCGTCGTCGCCCCGGCTGACCACCACCTTGTGGTCCCAGTAGAGCTTGGCGCCGCCCTTGGGTATCTCGCTCTCGGCGCCGAGGGCGACCGGTGCGGTGGGCGTGGGAGGGGCGTAGGAGCCGGTGCCGTCCGGTCCGCAGGCGGTGAGCCCGAGCGCGGCGACGGGGGTGAGGGCCGCTCCCCGAAGGACGGTGCGGCGGCTCGCGGAAGGACGGCCGGACATTGAGTCCTCCACTGGTCGGAAAACCGGACGGTCCCGACGATACCCACCGGCCCGGCACGGGCCGGAGCGGGGGTGGGCCTTGCGGTACCGGCGCACGGACCCGGCATTTACCTCCGGCGCGGAATGGGATAACTTCCCGCCCGAACTGCCGAAAGGAACCGACTCGTGATCGTTGTCGCCGGTGAAGCCCTGATCGACCTGGTACCGCGGGGCACGGGTGCCCTCGCGGATCTCAAACCGGCGCTCGGCGGCGGCCCGTACAACACGGCCGTCGCGCTCGGCCGCCTCGGTTCCCGTACCGCCTTCTGCTCCCGTCTGTCGTACGACGCCTTCGGGGAGGCGCTGCTCGACGGGCTGCGGCGGGCCGGGGTGGACGTCTCGGGCGTGCAGCGCGGCAGCGAGCCGACCACGCTGGCGGTCGCCACGGTCGGCGCCGACGGCTCGGCCGGGTACTCGTTCTACGTCGAGGGCACCGCCGACCGCCTGTTCACCGCGCCCGCCGAGCTGCCCGCCGGGACCCGTGCGGTGTCCTTCGGCACCTGCTCGCTGGTCCTGGAGCCGGGGGCGAGCGCATACGAGGAGCTGATGCGGAAGGCGGCCGGGCAGGGCGTGTTCACCGCCCTGGACCCGAACATCCGGCCCGGTCTGATCGGGGACGCGGACGCCTACCGGGCGCGTTTCGCCGGCTGGCTGCCCTCGGTGTCGCTGCTGAAGCTGTCCGAGGAGGACGCGCGGTGGCTGGGCGGCACTCCGCGCGAGTGGCTGGCCGCCGGGCCCTCCGCCGTGGTGATCACGCACGGGGGCGACGGGCTCACCGCCTACACCAAGGACGGCGGCGAGTACTCCGTGCCGGGCGAGAAGGTCGACGTCGTGGACACCATCGGCGCGGGCGACACCGTGAACGCGGCACTGCTGCACGCCCTGTCCGTGTGCGACGCCCTCTCCCCGGAGGGCCTGGCCGGGCTGGGCGCCCCGGGCTGGACGAGGCTGCTGCGGTTCGCGGCCCGTGCGGCGGCCGTCACCTGCTCGCGCGCGGGCGCGGAGCCGCCGTACGCGTCGGAGGTCGGCGAGCCGTAGACGCCCCGTCCGGCCGGCGGCTCAGGCCCCGCGGGCCCGGGACGCCCTCCGGGCGGCCGGAACCTTCCCGGTCGCCGTGCCGCCGGCCCCGGAGGAGGACGCGGCGTCGCTGATGCTGTCCGGCCGCAGGATCTCGCGCAGGAACTTCCCGGTGTGGCTGGCGGGGACGCCGGCCACCTGCTCGGGCGTGCCCTCGGCGACGACCCGGCCGCCGCCGGCGCCGCCCTCCGGTCCCATGTCGATGATCCAGTCGGCGGTCTTGATCACATCGAGGTTGTGCTCGATGACGATGACCGTGTTGCCCTTGTCGACCAGGCCGGAGAGCACCTTGAGGAGCTTGTTGATGTCCTCGAAGTGCAGACCGGTGGTGGGCTCGTCCAGGACGTAGACGGTGCGCCCGGTGGAGCGGCGCTGCAGCTCGCTGGCGAGCTTCACACGCTGTGCCTCACCGCCGGACAGGGTGGTCGCGGACTGGCCGAGCCGGACGTAGCCGAGGCCGACGTCGTTGAGCGTCCTCAGATGACGGGAGATCGCCGGGACGGCCTCGAAGAAGTGCAGGGCCTCCTCGATCGGCATGTTCAGCACATCGGCGATGGACTTGCCCTTGTAGTGGACCTCCAGGGTCTCCCGGTTGTACCGGGCGCCGTGGCAGACCTCGCACGGGACGTAGACGTCCGGGAGGAAGTTCATCTCGATCTTGATCGTGCCGTCGCCCGCGCAGTTCTCGCAGCGGCCGCCCTTGACGTTGAAGGAGAAGCGGCCGGGCAGGTAGCCGCGGACCTTCGCCTCGGTGGTCTCGGCGAACAGCTTGCGGATGTGGTCGAACACCCCGGTGTAGGTCGCCGGGTTGGACCGCGGGGTGCGGCCGATGGGCGACTGGTCGACGTGCACCACCTTGTCGACGAGGTCGTCGCCCTCCACCCGCGTGTGCCGGCCGGGCACGTTCCGCGCGCCGTTGAGCTCGCGGGCCAGGTGGGTGTAGAGGATGTCGTTGACCAGGGTGGACTTGCCGGAGCCGGAGACGCCGGTGACGGCCGTGAACACGCCCAGCGGGAAGGACACGTCGATGTCCTTGAGGTTGTTCTCGCGGGCGCCGCGCACGACGAGCTGCCGGGCGGGGTCGCGGGGACGCCGGACCTCGGGCACCGGGATGGACTTCCTGCCCGACAGGTACTGGCCGGTCTGCGACTCGGTGTTCGCCAGCAGCTCCTTCAGGGGGCCGCTGTGCACGACCCGGCCGCCGTGCTCGCCCGCGCCGGGGCCGATGTCGACGATCCAGTCGGCGGTCTTGATGGTGTCCTCGTCGTGCTCGACGACGATGAGCGTGTTGCCCATGTCGCGCAGCCGGACCAGGGTCTCGATCAGCCGGTGGTTGTCGCGCTGGTGCAGCCCGATGGACGGCTCGTCCAGGACGTACAGCACGCCGACGAGGCCGGAGCCGATCTGGGTGGCCAGGCGGATGCGCTGGGCCTCGCCGCCGGAGAGCGTGCCGGCCGCGCGGTTGAGCGAGAGGTAGTCCAGGCCGACGTCGACCAGGAACCGCAGCCGCTCGTTGACCTCCTTGAGCACACGCTCGGCGATCTTCTTCTCCCGGGCGTCCAGCTTCAGCTCGCGCAGGAAGTCGGCGCAGTCGCTGATCGACATCGCGGAGATCTCGGCGATCGACTTGCCCATGAGCGTGACCGCGAGGACGGCCGGCTTCAGCCGTGTGCCCTTGCAGCCGGGGCAGGGCACCTCGCGCATGTAGCCCTCGAAGCGCTCGCGGCTCGTGTCGCTCTCGGCCTCGCTGTGGCGGCGCTTGACGAACGGCACGGCGCCCTCGAAGGGCGTGGTGTAGACGCGCTCGCGCCCGTACCGGTTGCGGTAGCGGACCTCGATCTGCGTCTTGTGCCCGTACAGCAGGGCCTTCTTGGCCCGCTGCGGCAGGCCCGCGAAGGGGATGTCGGTGCGGAAGCCGAGGGCGTCGGCGAGGGCGCCGATCAGCCGGCCGAAGTACTCCTTGGTGTGCCCGTGCGACCAGGGGTGGATGGCGCCCTCGTCGAGGGTCTTCTCCTCGTCGGGGACGATCAGTTCCGGGTCGACCTCCATGCGCGTGCCGATGCCGGTGCACTCGGGGCAGGCGCCGAAGGGCGAGTTGAAGGAGAAGGAGCGGGGCTCCAGCTCCTCGAAGGACAGGTCGTCGTACGGGCAGTACAGGTGCTCGGAGTACATCCGCTCGCGCTCGGGGTCGTCCTCGGGCAGGTCGACGAAGTCGAGCACGACCATGCCGCCCGAGAGGCCGAGCGCGGTCTCGACGGAGTCGGTCAGACGGCGCTTGGCGCTGTCCTTCACGGTGAGGCGGTCGACGACCACCTCGATGGTGTGCTTCTCCTGCTTCTTCAGCGTCGGCGGGTGGGAGAGCTGGACGATCTCGCCGTCCACGCGCGCACGGGAGTAGCCCTTGGCCTGGAGGTCGGCGAAGAGATCGACGAACTCGCCCTTGCGCTCGCGCACCAGCGGCGAGAGCACCTGGAAGCGGCTTCCCTCCGGCAGCTCCAGGACCTTGTCGACGATGGCCTGCGGCGACTGGCGGGAGATCGGGCGGCCGCACTCCGGGCAGTGCGGCTTGCCGATGCGGGCGTAGAGCAGGCGCAGGTAGTCGTAGACCTCGGTGATGGTGCCGACCGTCGAGCGCGGGTTGCGCGAGGTCGACTTCTGGTCGATGGAGACCGCCGGGGACAGGCCCTCGATGAAGTCGACGTCCGGCTTGTCCATCTGGCCGAGGAACTGGCGGGCGTACGAGGAGAGCGACTCCACATAGCGCCGCTGGCCCTCGGCGAAGATGGTGTCGAAGGCCAGGGAGGACTTGCCCGATCCGGACAGGCCCGTGAAGACGATGAGCGAGTCCCGGGGCAGGTCGAGCGAGACGTTCTTCAGGTTGTGCTCACGTGCACCACGGACGATGAGACGGTCGGCCACGCCGGTCCGCACCTTTCTTGAGAGAAGTGACAGGGGCGGGGCCCCCGTGTTCTCAGACTAGGGGGAGCCACTGACAACGCCGGGCGGGATGCCCGGATGCGCCCGGACCTTCAACGATCCCGGATGCTCCAGCATGCCCGATGCCGCACCCGACTTTATAGGACGTGCATTCGATTTACGGGTACGGCCCGTCGTCTTCACCCGATGGTGTGACGCGGCTAATGTCGGCGTCATGATTGATCACGTACGCGACCTGGCATCCGTACAGGACGCAACCGAGCGACTGCTGACCGCGGTCGCCCTCCTGGACGACGCGGCTGTGACCGACCCGTCACGGCTGCCCGGCTGGACCCGGGGCCATGTCCTGGCCCATCTGGCCCGCAACGCGGACGCGCTGGTGAACGTGCTCGAGGGACGCCCCATGTACGCCTCCGCCGAGGCGCGGGAGGCCGACATCGAGCGGGGCGCCCCGCGTCCCCTTCAGGCGCAGCTCGCCGACGTGCGCGAGAGCGCGGCCCGGCTGCAGCGGGTGGCGTCCGAGCCCGCGGACTGGTCCCGCACCGTGGAGCTGCGCAACGGCGTCACCGACTCCGCCTCCCGGGTGCCGTTCCGGCGCTGGGTGGAGGTGGAGCTCCACCATGTGGACCTGGGCATCGGCTACGAGCTGGAGGACCTGCCGGCCGAGTTCGTCGAGCGGGAGATCGAGTTCCTGGTCCAGCGGTTCACCGGGCACCCGGACGTGCCGTGCACCCGGCTGACGGACGGCACCCGCACCTGGGAGACCGGCCGGAGGGCGGAGGAGCCCGCGGTCACCGTCGCGGGGGGACGGGCGGACCTGCTGGGCTGGCTCGCGGGGCGCCGCGACGGATCCGCCCTGAAGGTGACCGACGGCGCGCTGCCGGCCCTGCCCCCGCTGTAGGGGCCGTCGGGGTCGTGCCGCAGGTCGCGGGGGCCGGGCACGCACTCCCCCACTGCCCCGGACGGGCGTGGGGCCACCCCCGGCCACTGCCCCTGGACGGGCCTTGAGGGGGCACCCCCAGCGGCGTGCCGTCGCTCGCCGGCGCGCCGCGCCGTGCCCTTCCCGGCCCCTTCTCCGCCGTGCGCCTGCACGCACCGGGCTCCGCTCGCCCCGGCCGCCGGGCCCCGCTCGCCGGGGCCGGCCCGGTCCGGACAACGCCCCCTGGGCCACGCGCACGCCCCCGGGCCGCTCCCGCTATAGGCTGACGACCATGACGTACAGCGGAGAGGTGAAGGTCGGCGGCCCGGCGGACGTGCGCGAGCTGAAGGACCTGATGATCACCAAGATCGCGGTCGGTCCGATGGACAACAACGCCTATCTGCTGCGCTGCCGGGCCACGGACGAGCAGCTGCTGATCGACGCGGCGAACGACGCGCACACCCTGCTCGGCATGATCGGCGACGACGGCATCGCCTCGGTCGTCACCACGCACCGGCACGCGGACCACTGGCAGGCCCTGGCGGAGGTCGTGCGGGCCACGGGCGCACGCACCTATGCGGGCCGGGAGGACGCCGAGGGCATCCCCGTGCCGACCGACGTCCTCGTCGACGACGGCGACACGATCCGGGTGGGCCGGGTGGAGCTGACCGCGCGTCACCTCGTCGGCCACACCCCCGGCTCGATCGTGCTGATCTACGACGACCCGCACGGGCATCCGCATGTGTTCACCGGGGACTGCCTCTTCCCCGGCGGGGTGGGGAACACCCACAACGACCCGAAGGCGTTCGCGAGCCTCATCCACGACGTCGAGACGAAGATCTTCGACGTGCTCCCGGACGAGACATGGGTGTACCCGGGCCACGGCAAGGACACGACGCTGGGCGCGGAGCGCCCGCACCTTCCGGAGTGGCACGAGCGCGGCTGGTGAGCCGGCCCGCAGACGCTCCCGCGTCCCGGTTCCCCGCGCCGTCCCCCGGCCGCCCGCCCCGGTGCGCGGGCTACGCCTGTGCCCGTCCCGCGCCGGCCAGGGTCGCCACCCGCTCCACCGCGAAGGCGTATCCCTGCACCCCGCACCCGGCGATGACGCCGTCGGCCCGCAGCGAGACATAGGAGTGGTGCCGGAACGGCTCGCGCTGGTGGATGTTGGAGATGTGGACCTCCACCACCGGCATCCCGTCGCAGGTGTTGAGGGCATCCAGGATCGCCACGGAGGTGTGCGAGTAGGCGGCGGGGTTGATGACGATGCCGCAGTGGTTCTCCCGGGCCTCGTGGATCCAGTCGACCAGTTCTCCCTCGTGGTTGGACTGGCGGAAGTCGACCGTGCCGCCGTGCGCGGCCGCCGTCCTGGCGCACAGCGCCTCCACGTCCGCGAGTGTGTCGGAGCCGTAGATCTCCGGCTGGCGCTGCCCCAGGAGGTTCAGATTGGGGCCGTTGAGCACCATGATGGGCGCGGTCGCGAGGGTGCGGGTGGGACGGCTCATGTCGGGCCTCCGGTGAGATCGATGCTTCATCGGAGGTCTATCACGGAGCACCGGAGGCCCGGGGGGTTCAGGGGGTGACCGCCAGTTCCAGATAGGCGGCCAGCAGCACCAGATGGACACCGCCCTGCAGAGGGGTGGCCCGTCCCGGGACCACGGTGAGGGTGCCGACGACGAGGGTCAGGGCGAGCAGCACCATGTGCGTGGCGCCAAGGCCCAGGATCAGCGATCCGGGCAGCCAGATCGACGCGATCGCCACCGTGGGGATGGTCAGGCCGATGCTGGCCATCGCCGAGCCGAGTCCGAGATTGAGGCTGATCTGCACCCTGTCGCGGCGGGCGGCGCGCAGCGCGGCGATCGTCTCCGGCAGCAGGATGAGCATCGCGATGAGCACACCCACCACGGAGTGCGGCATTCCGGCGCTCTCGATGGCGCCTTCGATGGCGGGCGACACGCCCTTGGCCAGGCCGACGACCCCCACGAGCGCCATGCAGAGCAGGAACAGGCTGCCGAGGGCGACCCGGGTGGTGGGCCGTTCGACGTGGTCCTCGCCGTCTATGACCTCGCCCTGGCGGGTCAGCGGGAGGAAGTAGGACCGGTGGCGCACGGTCTGGGTGGCGACGAACAGGCCGTAGAGCACCAGGGAGGCCAGTGCGGCGAAGATGAGCTGGGGCGGGGAGTACTCCGGTCCGGGCTTGCTGGTGGTGAAGGTCGGCAGCACCAGGCAGAGGGTGGCCAGGGTGGCGACCGTCGCGAGGGCAGCGCCGGAGCCCTCGGGGTTGAAGACGGCGACTCTGTGCCGCAGTGAGCCCACGAGCAGACTCAGACCGACGATGCCGTTGACGGTGATCATCACTGCGGCGAACACGGTGTCGCGGGCGAGCGTGGCGCTCTTGTCGCCGCCGTCCAGCATCAGGGTCACGATGAGCGCGACCTCGATGACCGTGACGGCGACCGCGAGTATGAGGGATCCGAAGGGCTCGCCCACCCGGTGGGCCACCACTTCGGCGTGATGCACGGCGGCCAGGACCGAGCCCGCGAGGACCACCGTCACCAGTGCGACGCCCCAGCCTGGGAGAGAACGCTGCCAGGTGAAGATCAGGAGCACCACCGCGAGCACCGGCACGATGATCGTCCACGCCCCGGTGAGGGCCTTGAGCCGCGTGATCACGGTTCGATCCTCGCAGGGCTCCGGGTCCTTCGCATGCTCGATGAGCACTCGTGCGTCGTCCTGGTGATCAAGCATTCACACGGTCCTTCGCGTCGTGGTTTTCGGACACCTCCTCCGCCTCGGCCTGTTTCCTGGAGGCAATCAGGCTGGTGATCGTGGTGACGGCCAGGACGCCGCAGATCACGCTCAAGGAGAACGGAATGCTGATCTCCGGAACGCTGACACCGGACTCGTGCAGCGCGTGCAGCGTCAGTTTGACGCCGATGAAGCCGAGGATCACCGACAGTCCGTAGGACAGGTGGACCAGCTTCCTCAGCAGGCCGCCCATCAGGAAGTACAGCTGCCTGAGACCCATCAGGGCGAAGGCGTTGGCGGTGAAGACGATGTACGGGTCTTGGGTGAGGCCGAAGATCGCGGGAATGGAGTCGAGGGCGAACAGGACATCGGTGGTGCCGATGGCCAGCATGACGACCAGCATGGGCGTCATCACCCGCTTGCCGTTCTGCTGGACCCACAGCTTGGTCCCGTGGTAGCGGTCGGCCACGCCGAAGCGTCGCTCGGCCGCCCTGAGCAGCGCGCTCTCCTCGAACTCGTCCTCGCCGTCCTTCTTGGAACGGGCCTCCTGGACGAGCTTCCAGGCGGTCCAGATCAGGAAGGCCCCGAAGAGGTAGAACACCCACGAGAAGCTCGCGATGATCGCGGCTCCGGCGGCGATGAAGACGGCCCTGAGCACCAGGGCGACAAGGATGCCGATCAGCAGCACCCTCTGCTGGTACTTCGACGGCACGGCGAACTTCGCCATGATCAGGACGAAGACGAAGAGGTTGTCGACGCTCAGCGACTTCTCGGTGATGAAGCCCGCGAAGAACTCACCCGCCGGGCGGCCGCCGGCGAAGAGGAACAGGCCGAGACCGAAGAGACAGGCCAGGGCGATCCAGACGGCGGTCCAGATGCCGGCCTCTTTGATCGATACGTCGTGGGGCCTGCGGCCGACGAAGAAGTCGACCAGGATCAGGGCGGCCAGACCGATGACGGTCAGGGCCCACAGGGTGAGAGAGATCTCCACGGTGCCTCCGGCAGGTGCGTCGCTTGCAAATGACTGGCGTCCTACTGCCGGAGGTCTCTTCCACCCGTGCGACCCGGCGCATGAGGCGCCGGGACTCAACGGGCCGACGCCCCGGGATCCGCCCGGATCCGTACTGACGGGACGTCGCAACAGACAGGGAATACTCCCCTCCGTACGGAGAAAGTGTAACCGCTCCACCAAAGAAAGGTAAAGACGTAGCGTAGGAAAGTTTCAAAAGCCCAGCTCAGACGGCTTTACTGTTCCTTGGTCATCGTGGGTCACGGTCAACAACTCCTGTCACGGAAGGCTGCACAGGCCCGATTGAGCCCCAGGAGAAACAGCCGGCTGCCCGCGGAACCGCCGAAGGCTCGTACGTCCGGGCGTGCCCGCCCCAGGGGCCGGCGAGGCGGCCGTCGGGCACCGGGAGCAGCCGGGACGGTCGCAACAGGGAACGCCGCAACGGGCCGAGCAAAGCACCGCGGACGGCGGCGTCCCCGCGGTCGGCGGCCGTCACCGGACGGACACCCGCGCCCGGGCCCTCGTCGGCGGGACGGTGATCGGCGGCGCCCCGGCGGGGGATCTCCGGGCCGGGCCGCGCGGGCGCGGCCGGCGGCGGGGCGGTGGGCCGCCGTCCACGG
>NZ_MUME01000103.1:0-14055 GCF_002155915.1 Streptomyces thermovulgaris
TGCAACCCGCCCGGCCGGGCGCTCGGCGAGACCCCCACGACCAGAACCGCCGACCCCCTGGTCGACGCCTATCTGTGGATCAAGCGGCCCGGCGAGTCCGACGGCACCTGCAAGGGCGGGCCCAAGGCGGGCGACTGGTGGGCCGAGTACGCGCTCGAGCTCGCCAGGGGCAGCAAGTAGCGGGGGCGGGAAGCGACACGGGGCGCCCTCCCCGCCGTGGCGGGGAGGGCGCCCCTGCCCGGGGTGGGGCCTGCGCTACGGCACCTTCACCCACTGGGCCTTGCTCGGCGTCCCCTGGTCGTCGACCACGAAGAGCATGTACCACCCGGACTGCACCAGGTTCCGGTTCTTCGGCATCGTCACCGTGATCCTGTCACCGGAGACGGTGAAGTCCAGCGCGATCGAACGCTGGTCGACGTCCGTGACATGGGTCGAGGCGCTCGGCCGGATCAGCCGGACCTTCCGGATCGCCCCGGCGTGCTGCGAGGTGAACGTGCCGGAGGCGCCCCGGGCGATGGTCCTCGGACCGCCCGACAGGGAGGGCCGCGAGTCCCGGTAGAGGTACGGCGGGCTGTAGATCTCGATGCGCTGCTCGAACTTCCCGGGCTTGGTGTTGGCCTTGTCACCGAAGAGCGAGTCGGAGCCGAAGAACATCACCCGGCCGTCCGGCAGCAGGATCGATCCGGCGTGGTAGTTGCGGCCCACCAGCGGGTCGGCGACCCGCTTGAAGGTGTTGGTCCCCGGGTCGTAGAGCCGGGCCTGGAAGATGTTGGAGTCGCTGCGGCCCCGGTAGTCCTCCGAGCCGCCGGAGATCAGGACGGTGTCGTCGGGCAGGATCGAGGACTGCGGATAGCGGGTGCCCTTCTCCAGCGACGGACCGTCCCTGAAGCGCGGGTTCTCGGCCTTCAGGTCGATGATCCGGGTCTTCTTGCTGGACCGCCGGGACTCGCCGACCCCGCCGCCGCCGATCACCATGAACCGCTCGTCCTGCGCGGGCGGCAGCATGACCGTGCCGGAGGTCTCCATCAGATCGGGGTCGCTCAGGCCGGGCAGCTTGGTGAACTCATTGGTCTCCACGTCCCAGATGCCCGGGTCGCGGCCCTTGTCGGCCGGTCCGTAGCCCGCGTTGGAGCCCGAGTAGAACAGCTTGCCGTTCTGCAGCAGGAACAGCGCCGGATAGGTGGGGAACTGACGGATCTTCGGCGTGTACGACCACTTCCTGGTCCTGGGGTCGTAGATCTCGTTCTTGCCCGGGACCAGCTGGCCGATGTCGTCGAGACCGGAGACGCTGAGGATCCTGCCGTCGCTCAGGGTGGCGAGGGTCGGGTACCAGCGGGCCTCGTGCATCGGGTCGACCTTGATGTACTTCTCGGCGACCGGGTCGAACTCGTAGGCGTCCCGGATCCCCTGGAAGTCCTTCTTGTCCAGGGCGAGCTTCTCCGCGATGCCGTAGGTGTTGCGGGCGTCGAGGCCGGTCAGGCCCTGGATCCGGTAGTTGTCCTGGGTGCCGGTCTCGTACGCGGCGCCGCTCTTCTGCGCCTCGACGTAGACACGGCCCAGCCCCGGGGTGTTGCCGATGAACCGGCCGGCCTTGTCGAAGTTCTTCTTGGCGCGCGGCACCAGCACCGGGTCCTTGGAGACGAACGTCTTGCCGTTCGCCCGGCCGGTGAACTTCGTGCCCGCGGGCAGGGTGACCGGCTTGTCCGGGTTCTCGTTGTGGACGATCATCAGGCCGCCGGCCTTGGTGACGTCGCCCTTGAGCTTCTCGTACCGCTTGGTGCCGCCGGCGATCAGGATCTTGCCGTCGGCGAGCTGGGTGTGCCCCGTGCAGAACAGGTCCTCGGGCGTGGGCACCTTCTTGACGGTGCCCTTGACCGGATCCCAGATGCGGGAGTCGAACCGCCGGGCGTCGAAGTTCTTCTTGTTGTTGCCCGAGCCGGCGATCAGCAGCACCTTGCCGGTGTGCAGCAGCACGGCGTGGATGGTGTTCTGCCGGTACTCCTTCGGGAACTCGATGATCTGCCAGTGGCCGTTCTCGGCCTTGTACTCGGGTCTGTTGATCTTGTAGTGGTGATAGCGCTCCGTGCCGAAGCGGTAGAGCCACGGTCCGTTCATCGCGGCCAGAGCGACTGCCACCACCGCGCCGATCCCGAGCCGTCGGGCGCGGCGGAGGCCGGCCTGGTCCCTCATTCCTTGTGTCCCCCCAGTCCACCGAGGGCGATCTGCAGGGTGTGCTCGCCCGTCGTGCCGTTCGCCGTGCCGGCCGGTGCCGCGTCCGCCGTGCCGTGCGCGGTGCCGGCCGTCGTCTCAGCCGTCGTGGCGGTGGCCGTCGTGCCGGCCGTTCCGTCCGCCGTGCGGGATGCGGTGCCGTCCGCCATGGCCCATGCGGGACGCCGTGACGCGGGAGCCGCCGCCGTCCGGGCCGGCGCCGCCGGAGCAGAGGTGCGGGCCGAGGGCGCGGCGGCCGGGGCCGTCCTCCGCGGCCGCGGTGCGGCGGCCGGGCGTGTGCCCGCCTTCCGCTCCTGCCGCAGCGTCCACCGCCAGGCGAAGATCGGCGCGGCTGTGATCAGCAGGGCGAGCGCGGCCCAGGTGATCATCGCCGGGTGGGAGTGCCCGAGGACGAACCCGGCGACGAGCGAGCCGCCGAAGACCGCGATGAAGAACCAGTGGACGCGGAACGTGCCGAACAGGGTGTCGGGGCTCGCCGACTCGCCCTTCGGGGTCACCACGAACCTGCTCCTGCGACGCAGTACGGCGTCCATCAGGGAGCGGGCGTAGATCGGTGCCGACAGCGCCGACATCACCATGCCGGCCACTCCGCCCGAGCCCTCCGGCTCGTGCGGGGAGACGTTGTGCCGGCGGTTCCAGACGTACAGGCCGATCTGGAGCGCGGAGGCGTTGCCGTAGAGCATCAGCCAGACGGTCGGGTCGATGTTCACCCCCGAGGCGCCCAGTCCCAGGAACAGGGCGCAGCTCAGCGCCGCCAGGATCCAGTTGAGGGCGGACATCGGATAGAAGATGATCATCATGGTGTAGTTGAAGAGCCGGCCCGGCGGCAGCGAGTACCAGCCCTTCCAGTACTGCTTGAGGATCGTCTCGTAGGTCCCCCGCGACCAGCGCAGCTGCTGGGTGAAGAAGTCCGTCCAGGCGCTGGGACCCTCGCCCACCGCGAGCACGTCCGGGGTGTAGACCGACTTCCACCTGCGGCCGGTGGCCGGGTTCCTGGCCCGGTGCATCTCGAAGCCGGTGGCCATGTCCTCGGTGATCGAGTCGTACAGGCCGCCGATCTGCTTGAGCGCCTTGACGCGTACGGCGTTGGAGGTGCCGACGAACATGGGGGCGCCGTAGCGGTTGCCGGCGCGCTGGATGAGGGCGTGGAAGAGGAACTGCTGCGACTCGGCCGCCTTGGTGACGAAGGTGTCGTAGTTGCCGTAGACCTGCGGGCCGATGACGAAGCCGACGTCCGGGTCGCGGAAGTAGCCCAGCATCCGCTCCAGATAGTTGGGCAGCGGCACATGGTCGGTGTCGACGGAGGCGAAGAAGTCGTAGTCGTCGCCGTGCGCCTGGAGCCAGGCGTTGTAGTTGCCGTGCTTGGTCCTGGCGCGGTACGGGCCCTTGGGCTGGTTCCAGCGTTCGACGCCCCTGCGGCTGAAGTGGCGGACGCCCAGGCGGGCGCAGACCGCCTTCACCTCGGGGTCGTCGCCCTCGTCGAGCAGCCAGACGTGCAGCACACCCCGGTGCCGCAGCCGGACGGCGGCCTCCAGGGTCCTGGTCACCATCTCCAGGGGCTCCTTGCCGGGCACGAAGGAGGTCAGGAAGGCGACCCTCGTGCCGGACTCGGGCACCACGGGTACGGGGTCGCGGGCGACCAGGGTGGCGTGCGCGTTGGACAGTACGTTCAGGCAGCGGAACAGCTCGATCAGGCCGATCGAGACCAGCATCACCACGTCGAGGGCCGGCAGGAAGTCGTAGGCCGGGTAGTCGCGCTCGGTCCAGTGGTCGGGCTGCAGCAGCCAGGCCAGCAGGACCAGCGACAGCAGCGGCGCGGCGGCCAGCATCAGGGCGACCCGGATGCGGTGCGGCTCCTGGGAGAGCAGCGAGCGGTACCGCACCCGGTACGGCTTGTCCGGATCGGGCCGGGTGAGGGGACCGGCCAGCCGGCTGTAGTGCTCGTAGTCGTATTTCGGCAGAGTCCTCTTGATTCTGCTCAGGGCGTCGGTGTCGCCGTCGTGGTCCGCCGGCCTGCGGAGCCGGGTCGTCTGCGAAGGGCCGGAAACCCGCCGGGCACCCTTCGACACGGACGTCATGCGTCATCCCCCCTGCGCGCACAGGTGCGCGCTGTGTCGGTTCTCTCACCCGCCTCGGGCCCCCTCGACCGTCCGCGGGCGTGTGCGTGCCGGGCCGCCGGCACCGCGTCGTCCCCCCTGTGGACACGGACACACGGCACCACGGCCGACCGGTTGCACGACCGCCCCCCGTGCATGGCCGCTTTTCCGGCGTCGACGCCAGGCCCCTCCTCCCCGTGGAGCGGGCAACCGGCCGTTCTACCCCCCCATCACCCCCAATGGCTTCAAGAACAACGAACTGCCGCCGGCCGGCAGCAGTTCGGCATACAGGGTTCTACGGTGCTCGGCATGATCGCAAGATGCGGCGAAACCCGGAAGAATGGCGTGAAAGAAACGGGAAGAGGCTGAGACGGAAGCCGGAGGAAACCGGAGCGGAAGCCGGGGGAAGCAGTAAGGGCGAGCCGGTCCGCGCTCCGCGGACGTGGCTCGCCCTTTCGTGCCGTACGCCGCCAGGGACTCGAACCCCGGACCCGCTGATTAAGAGTCAGCTGCTCTAACCAACTGAGCTAGCGGCGCCTGTCGACTCCTCCACTGTACCCGACGTCCGGGGGTGCTCCGGTCACCCCGGGGCCCGGCGCCCGAGGGGCACGGGGGCGGAAATCGGACCCGCGATTGGTATGGACATGTTCAACTAACGCCCATAGGCTGGGACTTGGTCTAGACCTGCACAGCTCACTTCCCCCACGTCTTCAGGAGCGGCAGTATGCGCGCCAGGACCAAGCTGCACGCGGCCGTCATCGGTCTGACGACCGCCGGAGCCCTCGTACTCTCCACCGGGGGCGCCAGCAGCCACGGCTACACCGATCTCCCCATCAGCCGGCAGAAGCTCTGCGCCAACGGCACCGTGCCCAACTGCGGCGACATCCAGTGGGAGCCGCAGAGCGTCGAGGGCCCCAAGGGCTTCCCGGCGTCCGGCCCGGCCGACGGACAGATCTGCTCCGGCAACAACGCCCGGTTCAGCCAGCTCGACAGCCCCAGAACCCCCTCGGGCGCGGCCTGGCCGGCCACCAAGGTCAACGGCGGACAGAGCTACACCTTCCGGTGGCAGTTCACCGCCTCGCACGCCACGACCGACTTCAAGTACTACGTGACCAAGCAGGGCTGGAACCAGAACCGCGCCCTGACCCGCGCCGACTTCAACACGACCCCGTTCCTGACGGTCCCGTACAACGGTCAGCGCCCGCCGTCCACCCTCAGCCACAGCGGCACCCTGCCGACCGGGCTGAGCGGCCGCCATGTGATTCTCGCGGTCTGGACGATCGCCGACACCAACAACGCGTTCTACGCCTGCTCGGACGTCACGTTCTGAGCACCCCGGACACCGGGCCGGCCGGCGTGGGGAGCCGCCCCGCCGGCCGGCCCGGCGCCATGTCCGGCCGGCACGCCGAAGGGCCCCTCGTGATCACGAGGGGCCCTTCACCGGTACGCCGCCAGGGACTCGAACCCCGGACCCGCTGATTAAGAGTCAGCTGCTCTAACCAACTGAGCTAGCGGCGCATGATTCCCGCCGTCCGCCTTCCGCGTCCGGCGACAGGGAAAATACTACCTGCTTTTCCGGAGTGCTTCCGACCACCCCGACGTGATGCTCCCCACCGTGGCGACCGGTCCCGGCGGCCGGTCCCGGCAGCGGCGGCCCGGGGCCCTGGAGGCGGGAGTGGTCCGGCGGACGGTCCGTGGGCCGGCCCCGGGACCGGCCCGGAGGTCGGTCCGGCCGGAACGGTCCCGGCCGGCCCCGGGGACCGCTCCTTCAGAGAACCGAGCTCAGGAACTCCCGGGTGCGCTCGTGGTCCGGATCGCCGAAGAGCTTCTCCGGCGGCCCGGACTCGATGATCCGGCCCGCGTCGAACATCAGCACCTGGTCGGAGATGTCCCGGGCGAAGCCCATCTCATGGGTCACGCACAGCAGGGTGATGTCGGTGCTGCGGGCGATGTCCCGCAGCAGGTCGAGCACGCCCGCGACCAGCTCCGGGTCCAGCGCCGAGGTCACCTCGTCCAGCAGCAGCACCCGCGGCCGCATCGCCAGCGCCCGCGCGATGGCCACCCGCTGCTGCTGTCCGCCGGAGAGCCGGGTGGGACGCATGTCGCACTTGTCGGCGAGCCCCACCAGGTCCAGCAGCTCGCGGGCACGGGCCTCCGCCTCGTCCCGGGACAGGCCGAGGACGGTCCTCGGGGCCTCGGTGACATTGCGCAGGACGGTCATGTTCGGGAACAGGTTGAACTGCTGGAAGACCATCCCGATCTTCTTGCGGACCTCCCGGCACTGCTTCTCCGGCGCCGGGAACAGCCGCCGGCCGTCGACGGTGATCGTGCCCTCGTCGGGCTTGGTGAGCGTCATCAGCAGTCTGAGGATCGTCGTCTTGCCGGAGCCGGACGGCCCGATCAGGGTGACGTGCCTGCCGGCGTCCACGGAGAGGTCGAGCCGGTCCAGGACGGTGGTGTCGCCGAACCGTTTGGTGACCTGCTCCAGACGGATCAGCTCACGGCCGGCGGAGCCGTTCGCGGCGGTCGCGGGCTTCGGGATCAAGGGGTCGGTGTCAGCGGGCAAGGCGTCGCTCCAGAGCTCGCAGAAGAAGGGAGGCGGGATAGGCGATGAGGATGAAGGCGATGCCGACGGTCACGATCGGCTCGTTCATGTGGAAGGTCCGCGAACCGAACTGGCGGGCCTGGCCGAGCATCTCCAGCACGCCGATGGTCATCAGCATCGGCGAGTCCTTCAGCATGGCGATGACGTAGTTGCCGAGCGCGGGCGTGACCCGGCGCAGCGCCTGCGGCAGCACCACCGCGGTCCAGGTCCGCGACCGCGGCAGGCCGAGCGCCGTGGCCGCCTCCCACTGGCCGGGCGGCACGCCGTCGATCCCGGCGCGGTAGACCTCCGCGGTGTACGTCGAGTAGTGCAGCCCCAGGCCGATCACGCCCGTGGCCAGCGCGGAGAGCGTCAGCCCCCACTCGGGCAGCACATAGAAGATGAAGAAGAGCTGCACCAGCAGCGGAGTGTTGCGGATGAACTCCGTGACGGCCGTGACCGGCCAGCGCACCACCCTCAGCGGCGAGCGCTGGGCCAGCGTCCAGACCAGGCCGAGGGCGAACGCGATCAGCGCGCCCAGGACCAGGGCCTGCAAGGTCACCAGCACCCCGCTGCGGAAGGCGGGCAGGAAGTCGCCCAGCGTGGACCAGTCCCAGTTCACGAGGCACCTCCGGAGGCCGAGGAGCTGCCGGCGAGGTCCCGCCGCCGGACGCGGCCGGTCCTCGCGGCCGTGCCGGGGCCCGCGGGGGCGAGCCGCCCGACGTTCGCCTTGGCCCGGCGCTCCACCTGCCGCATCCCCCGGGTGAGGAGGAAGGCGAGGACGAAGTACAGGACGAGGATCACCGTGTAGACGGGGGCGCTCTGACCGGTGGCGTTGCGCACCAGCTGGGCCGCGAAGGTGATGTCGCCCACGCCGAGCACGGACACCAGGGCGGTGCCCTTCAGCAGCTCGATCAGCAGGTTGTTGAACGGCGGAACCATCTCCGGCCAGGCCTGCGGCAGCACGATCTTGCGCAGCCGCTGGGCCGGGGTGAAGCCCAGGGCGACACCGGCCTCGCGCTGCGCCTGCGGCACCGCGGCCACCGCGCCCCGGACGACTTCCGAGCCGTAGGCGCCGTAGGTGCACCCCAGCGTCAGCACGGCCGCCCACATCGGGACGAGCTGCCAGCCCAGGGTCACCGGCACCACGAAGAACACCCAGATCATCAGCACCAGCGCCGAGGTGCCCCGGAACAGTTCGAAGTACGCGCCCGACACGAACCGGACGATCCACAGGCGGTGGGTACGGGCCAGCCCCACGACGAACGCGACCACCGCGCCGAGCGCGGCGCTGTACACGGTCAGCTGGACCGTGACCCACACACCGCGCAGCAGAAGGGCCCACAGGCCCGGTGTGATCTCACTCATGGCCGGCACTTCTCCTCGGCCGTGAGGGTCGTCATCTGCTCCTCGGTGAACCCGAAGGGACGCATGACCTCCAGCAGTTCGCCGCTGCGCTTCATCGCGTGCAGCTCCCGGTTGAAGGCGTCGCGCAGATTCCGCTCCGTCCTGCGGAACGCGAAGGCGCCGACGTCGACGACCGGTTTGCCGTTCAGGTACGGGGTGACCTCGCCGGTGGCCTCCGCCTTGGTGCTGCGGGTCTGCTTCAGCACATTGCGCACCGTGACCGCGGTGCCCGCGAAGACGTCGACCCGGCCCTGTTCGACGGCGAGGAGACCGGCCAGCTGGTCGGGCAGGGTGGTGATCTTCCTCACCCCGGCCGCCTTGGCGTAGTCGATCTCCGCGTAGCCGATCCCGGTCGCCATCCGCGCCCCGGTGCGCGCGATGTCCTCGTAGGAGTGCAGCTTCAGCGGATTGCCCCTGGCCACGATGAAGGCGTCCTTCATCTGGTACTCGGGATCCGCGAAGAGCACCTGTCCGCAGCGCTCCGGGTTGATGTACATCCCCGCGGCGACCACGTCGAACTGCAGCGAGTTCAGCCCGAGGATCAGCGAGCCGAACTCGGTGGGGAACGGTTCGACGCGCTCGACGCCGAGCCTGCGGAAGATCCGGGCGGCGACGGCCGGGGCCGACCCCGTGACCTTGCCGTCCTTGCCGATGTAGCCGTAGGGCTGCTCGCCGGCGATGCCCAGGCGCACACTGCCCCGGGCCCTCAGCTGCTCCAGCAGCCGGCCGCCGTCGCCGGTGTCGGCGGTGGCCACCCGGCTGCATCCACTGCTCGCACCGACCGCACCGGCCGCGGCCAGGGCGGCGACGCCCGTGAGCAGGGCGCGGCGGCGCGGGCCGGGTCTGTGCGTCCGGGACGAGCCCTCGTCGTGTGCCTGGAAGGAAACCATGGGCGCGCCGCTACCCGGACCTCGCAAAGGTATTCCGGTCGGTTTCGCGCTCCCCTTCATTCCTTCACAAGTGCGCCGTCCCCCGGTGCACCGTCGCCGGCGCCGTGACGGACGTCACCGGGCCCGGTCCAGGACGGGACGCGAGGGGCCGCCCCGCGCCGACGGGGTACCCGGGCCGCGGGGCCCCGCCGGCCGCTCCCACCGGCGCAGCGCAGCAGGAGGGCTGGACATGACCGCACTCGGACTTCTCTACCCGGGCCACTTCGCCGAGGACGACTACCCGCGCATCGAGCAGCTTCTGGGCAGCGACATCCGCGTGGACCTGGTCCACACCGACCCCGGTGAGGACGTCCGCCGGGTGGGCACGCTGCTCGAGACGGGCCTGCTCGAACGGCTCGTTCCGGGCACGGAGCGGCTGCGTCTGGCCGGGGCGGAGGCGGTGGTGTGGGCGTGCGACGGCGCCGGCTTCGTACGCGGCCCGCAGGGCGCGCACGAACAGGTCCGCGAGCTGGCCCTGGCCGCGGGCATGCCGGCCTCCTCCACCTCCTTCGGCTTTGTGCACGCGGCGGCCGAGATCGGCGTGCGCCGGGTGGCCGTCGCCGCGACCTACCCCGAGGACATCACCGATCTGTTCGTGGACTTCCTGCGCGCCGGAGGGATCGAGACGGTCGCCGCCCGCAGCGCCGGGGCCGGCACGGCGGCCGAGGTGGCCGGCTGGAGCGAGGCGGAGGTCCTGGCCCTGGCCCGGGAGGCGGACGCCCCCTCGGCGGAGGCGGTCCTGCTGCCCGACACCGCCCTGCACACCGCGGCCCACATCCCGGCCCTGGAGAAGGACCTGGGCAAGCCGGTCCTCACGGCGAACCAGGTGAGCGTGTGGGAGGCCCTGCGCCTTGCCGACCGCCGGGTCAACGCCCCCGCGCTGGGCGCGCTGTTCACCCGGGAGCCGATTGTGCAGGTGTGAGCCCCCGCGGTTGCGGACCCTCTCGGGGGGGCTTTCCCTGGAAGTAGCGGCGGAGCAGCGAGAACGCCCGGGCCCACGGCACGGGGCGACCGACCTCGCCTGCGTGTTGCGTTCCTGGGAACGGCCCGTCGTGACCGCCGTCCAGCGTTCGACGCGGAGGTGACCCAGGTGAAAGCCGTCGTCTATGAAAAGCCCTTCAACGTGGTGGTGAAGGACGTCGACGATCCACGGATCCAGCACCCCAACGATGTGATCGTACGGGTCACGTCGACCGCGATCTGCGGATCCGACCTGCACATGTACGAGGGCCGTACGGCCGCCAAGCCGGGGATCGTCTTCGGTCATGAGAACCTCGGCATCGTCGAGGAGGTCGGCAGCGGTGTGACCTCGCTGTCCGAGGGCGACCGGGTCGTGATGCCGTTCAATGTGGCCTGCGGGTTCTGCAAGAACTGCCTCGCCGGGAAGACCGGGTTCTGTCTGACGGTCAACCCCGGCTTCGCGGGCGGAGCCTACGGATACGTGGCCATGGGCCCGTACACCGGAGGCCAGGCGGAGCGGCTGCGCGTGCCCTATGCCGACTTCAACTGTCTGAAGCTGCCGCCGGGCGACGAGTTCGAGAACGACTTCGTGCTGCTCGCCGACATCTTCCCGACCGGCTACCACGGCTGTGAACTCGCCCAGGTGAAGCCGGGCGAGTCCGTCGCCGTCTTCGGCGCGGGACCGGTGGGCCTGATGGCCGCCTACTCGGCGCTGCTGCGCGGCGCCTCCAAGGTGTTCTCGGTCGACCGGGTGCCCGAGCGGCTCGCCAAGGCGGAGGAGATCGGGGCCATCCCGATCGACTTCACCCAGGGCGACCCGGCCGAGCAGATCAAGGAGCAGACGAACGGAGAGGGCACCGACAAGGGTGTGGACGCCGTCGGCTACCAGGCCACGTCCCACAAGGACACCAGCCACGAGGAACCCGCCGTCGTCCTGAACGCGCTCGTCGACACGGTGCGGCCCACCGGCATGCTCGGCGTGCCGGGCCTGTACGTGCCCTCCGACCCGGGCGGCCCCGACGAGCACGCCAAGCACGGCCAGCTGCTGGTCTCCATCGGCAAGATGTTCGAGAAGGGCCAGCAGATGGGCACCGGCCAGTGCAACGTCAAGCAGTACAACCGCCAGCTGCGCGATCTGATCATCGCCGGCCGCGCCAAGCCCAGCTTCGTGGTCTCCCACACCCTTCCGCTGGAGCAGGCGCCCCAGGCGTACGAGAAGTTCGACAAGCGGATCGAGGGCTACACCAAGGTGGTGCTGCGTCCGGGCCACGCGCTGGCGGCGTGACGGAACGCCCATGACCGGACACCCGTGACCGGATGCTCGTGACCGGTCGCCGAGGGGAGCCGCCGTCCGGGGCGGCTCCCCTTCGGGTGTCCGGGAGCAGGACGGCCGGGCGGGAAGGACGGCGGGCCGGGCGGGAAGACGGGCGGGACGGACGAGTGGGAGCGGGACGGACGAGTGGGAAAGGAAACACAAGCAAAAGGAACAAAGGGCAAGGGCGCCCTGTTGACGCCGGTCGGACATGTGAACGGCGAGAACAGGAGGCACCGGTGACGGGAGACGAGATCAGGGGCAAGGCCCAGGGAACCGCCCCCGTACCCCTCTCCGTACTGGACCTGGTCACCGTGGGCGCGGGCCACACCACGACCGACGCCCTCAGAACCAGCGTCGCCCTGTCGACCCTCGCGGAGTCCCGTGGCTACCACCGCTACTGGGTGGCCGAGCACCACTCCATGCCCGGTGTGGCCTCCTCCTCACCGGCGGTGATCCTCGCCCATCTCGCCGCCCACACCCACCGCATCCGCCTCGGCTCCGGCGGCGTCATGCTCCCCAACCACGCACCCCTGGTCGTCGCGGAGCAGTTCGGCACCCTGGAGGCCCTGGCCCCCGGCCGCATCGACCTCGGCCTCGGCCGCGCCCCCGGCACGGACGGTGCCACCGCCGCCGCCCTGCGCCGCACGGACCGGCTGAACGAGAGCGCCGACGACTTCCCCCAGCAGCTCGCCGAGCTGATCCACTTCCTCGACGACGACTTCCCCGAGGGCCACCCCTACCGGCGTGTCCATGCCGTCCCCGGCCCGATCCAGGGCACCTCCCCGGGCGGGGTGCAGTCCCCGCACCGCCCGCCGATCTGGCTCCTCGGCTCCTCCGGCTTCAGCGCCCGCCTCGCCGGGATGCTCGGTCTGCCCTTCGCCTTCGCCCACCACTTCTCCGCGCGGAACACCATCCCCGCCCTCGAGCTGTACCGCCAGTCCTTCCGGCCGAGCGAGGTGCTCGACGCCCCGTACACCCTGATCGGGGTCGCGGCACTCGCCGCCGACGAGGAGAAGGAGGCCCGCCGCCAGGTGCTGGCCGCCGCGCTGAGCATGATCCGGCTGCGCACCGGCCGCCCCGGTCTCGTGCCCACTCCGGAGGAGGCGGAGGCATACGAATTCAGCCCGGCGGAGAGGGAGTTCGTCGAGTCCTGGAACGCCGACGTCGTGCACGGCACCCCCGACGAGGTCCGGGCCGGCCTCGACGAGCTGCACAAGCGCACCGGCGCCGACGAGCTGATGATCACAAGCACCGCGCCCAGCGGCGACATACGTCTGCGCAGCTACGAACTCATCGCGGACGCCTACGACTTCCCCAGGAACTGAACACGGCTTTTCCAGGAACCGGATTCCCCGGGAACCGCTTCTCGGTGAACCGCCTTCCCGGGAACCGGGCAGGAACCGAGCCGGCTCAGCACCGGCTGCCCAGCAGCTCGGAGATGCGGTCCGGCGGCACCGGGCGGGAGTACAGCCACCCCTGTCCGGTGTCGCAGCCGATCCGGCGCAGCCGGCTGGCCTGGTCGCAGGTCTCCACGCACTCGGCGGTGACGGTGAGCCCCAGCCGGTGGGCGAGCTGGACCATCGCCTCCACGATGACCTCGTCCGCGGGGCTCGGCCGTCCCGCCGCGCCGTCGTGCTCCTCGCCCTGTCCTGCGGCGTTCTCCCCGGTGTTCTCCTCGTGCTGGAAGCCCCGCACGAAGGAGCCGTCCAGCTTCAGCGCGGACACCGGAAGCCGGCTGAGATAGGCGAGGTTGGAGTAGCCGGTGCCGAAGTCGTCGATGGCGATGCGCACACCCATGTCGCTCAGCGCCCGCAGGGACTGGAGCGGCCGGCCGGCCGAGCCCATCACCGCCGACTCGGTCAGCTCCAGTTGCAGCAGATGCGGTGCCAGTCCGGTCTCGGCCAGCACCCCGGCCACGTCCGCGACCAGGTCGGAGTCCCAGACCTGGCGGACCGCGACATTGACGCTGACGAAGATCGGCGGCTCGTCCGGGTGGTCCAGCTGCCAGCGGCGGGCCTGACGGCAGGCGGTGGCCAGGATCCAGCGGCCCAGCGGCACGATCGAGCCGTCCTCCTCCGCCAGCGCGATGAACCGATTCGGCGTCAGCGTGCCGAACCGCGGGTGCCGCCAGCGGACCAGGGCCTCCACCCCGCGCAGCCGTCCGTCGTCCATGCCGACCAGCGGCTGGTACTCCAGGGTGAACTCACCGCGGTCGACGGCCGTGCGCAGCGAGGAGACCAGGGCCTGGCGGGTCATGCGGTGCGCGTTGCGCTCCGGGTCGAACAGCGTCCAGCGGGCCTTGCCGTCCGCCTTCGCCCAGTACAGCGTCGTGTCGGCCGCCTGCATCAGCGCGGTGGCCGACGTCCCGGCCGCCTGCCGCTCCACCACACCGATGGACGCCGACACCGACAGCTGCCGCCCGGAGATCTCGAACGGTGCCTGCAGGGCCGTGAGCACCGACTCGGCCAGCTCCGCGAGCTGTTCGGTGCCGGTCGAGCCCTCCACGAGCAGTGCGAACTCGTCGCCGCCGAGCCG
>NZ_MUME01000103.1:14106-14294 GCF_002155915.1 Streptomyces thermovulgaris
GCCGCCGACAGCCGCTCGAAGAACAGGGTGCGGTTGGGCAGCCGGGTCACCGGGTCGTGGTTCTGCACGTGCCGCAGCCGGTCCTGGAGTTCGCGCCGGGCGCTGATGTCGGCGACGGACAGCAGCACATTCGGGGACTCCGGTGCCAGGGGGGCGACGGTGATCTGGACCCACAGGGGGTGGCCGTC
>NZ_MUME01000104.1 GCF_002155915.1 Streptomyces thermovulgaris
GGGCGTGGGGAATCCGCCCGCGGCCGGGTCGTCGTACAGCACCACTCCGGGCGCGGTGGCGAGGATCTCCTGCGCCCGGTCGACGGTGACCTCGTCCTCGAAGCGGGCGTGCACCGTCAGGGAGTGCGCGGTGACCACGGGGACGCGGACGCAGGTCACGGCGACCGGCAGCCGCGGCAGACCGAGGATCCTGCGGGTCTCGTCCCGCAGCGCCATCTCCTCCGACGACCAGCCGTCCTCGCACAGCGTCCCGGTCCACGGCACCACGTTCAGCGCCACCGGCTCCGGGAACGGCCCGGTGTCGTCCCCGACGGCCCGCCGCACATCGCCGGGGCAGGTCCCCAGCTCCGTCCCCACCACCAGGGCCAGCTGCCGGCGCAGCGTCTCCACTCCCGCGCGCCCGGCCGCGCTGACCGCCTGGTACGAGGAGACGACCAGCTCGCGCAGCCCGAACTCGGCGTGCAGCGCGCCCAGCGCCACGATCATGGACAGGGTGGTGCAGTGGGGGCTGGAGACGATCCCGCGCGGACGGCGGCGCACCGCGTGCGCGTTGACCTCGGGCACGACCAGCGGCACGTCCGGGTCCGTGCGGAAGGCCGCGGAGTTGTCCACGACGACCGTGCCCCGGGCCGCCACCTGCGGCGCCCACCGGGCCGCCACCTCGTCGGGCACGTCGAACAGGGCGATGTCCACCCCGTCGAAGGCGTCCTCGGTGAGCGCGACCACCTCGACCTCCTCACCGCGCACGGACAGCTTGCGGCCGGCCGAGCGCGGCGAGGCGATCAGACGGATCTCGCCCCAGATGTCCGCGCGCTGGGACAGGATCGTGAGCAGGACCGTTCCGACGGCTCCGGTCGCTCCCACGACCGCGAGCGCCGGTCGGCGGGTCATCGCCCGGTGCCTCCGTAGACGATGGCCTCGTCACGGTCGGAGTCGAGCCCGAAGGCGGTGTGCACCGCGCGCACGGCCTCCGGTACGTCGTCCTTGCGGGTGACGACCGAGATACGGATCTCGGAGGTCGAGATCAGCTCGATGTTCACGCCCGCCTCGGACAGCGCGGTGAAGAAGTCCGCGGTGACGCCCGGGTGGGTCTTCATCCCGGCGCCGATCAGGGAGATCTTGCCGATCTGGTCGTCGTAGCGCAGGGACTCGAAGCCGATGCGGGACCGATTCTTCTCCAGCGCCTCGATGGCCTTGCGGCCCTCGGTCTTGGGCAGCGTGAAGGAGATGTCCGTCAGGCCGGTGGAGGCGGCGGACACGTTCTGCACGATCATGTCGATGTTGATCTCGGCATCGGCGATCGTGCGGAAGATGGCGGCGGCCTCGCCCGGCTTGTCGGGCACACCGACGACAGTGATCTTGGCCTCGGACGTGTCGTGCGCGACACCGGAGATGATGGCCTGCTCCACCTTCTTGTCCCCTTGCTCGATCGGCTCGCTGCTGACCCACGTGCCGCGCAGTCCGCTGTAGGAGGAGCGGACGTGGATCGGGATGTTGTACCGGCGGGCGTATTCCACACAGCGGTGGAGCAGCACCTTGGACCCGGACGAGGCCAGCTCGAGCATGTCCTCGAACGAGATCCAGTCGATCTTCCGGGCCCTCGGCACCACCCGCGGGTCGGCGGTGAACACGCCGTCGACGTCGGTGTAGATCTCGCACACCTCGGCGTCGAGGGCCGCCGCAAGCGCCACGGCGGTGGTGTCGGAGCCGCCGCGGCCCAGCGTGGTGATGTCCTTGCCCTCCTGGCTGACGCCCTGGAAACCGGCGACGATGGCGATGTTGCCCTGGTCCAGCGCGGTCCGGATGCGTCCGGGCGTGACGTCGATGATGCGGGCTTTGTTGTGGACCGAGTCGGTGATGACACCTGCCTGGCTGCCGGTGAACGACTGGGCCTCGTGCCCCAGGTTTTTGATCGCCATGGCCAGCAGGGCCATGGAGATCCGCTCTCCGGCGGTCAGCAGCATGTCGAGCTCGCGTCCGGCAGGCATGGGAGAGACCTGCTCGGCGAGATCGATCAGCTCGTCCGTCGTGTCGCCCATCGCGGAAACGACCACGACAACGTCGTTGCCGCTCTTCTTCGCTTCCACGATCCGCTTGGCGACGCGCTTGATGCCCTCGGCATCGGCTACGGAGGAGCCTCCGTACTTCTGCACGATAAGGCCCACGTGCGCTCCTCGCTCAGTCCGTGTCTCCCGCACTCGCGCAGTCGCAGTGCGGTCGGCTCAGTTTATCGGGCGCCCGAATTTCCCCCTCCGCGCTATCGCATCGTGAGATGCCCGGCCACCCGCTTCCAGAACGGCTCATGCCCAGGCGGCGGAGCGCCACGCACGACGTGGGCGGGGTCACAGTGGGCGCCGGCCGCTCAAGGGCCGGCCGGCGCCTGCCGGCTCGTCCGGCGCAGGCCCATCCGGCCGATCTCCTCCGCCATGACCTCGCCCGCCTCCCGCACCAGGACGTCCTCGCCCGGGTCGTGGTCGGTGTCCAGGCCGTCCAGCTCCGCCAGGGGCTGGTTGAGGCGGACATGGGCGACCACGGACTGCAGGGCGCGCAGGGCGGCGGAGGCCGTGGAGCCCCAGCTGGAGAAGTAGGAGAACTGCCACCACCACAGGGCCTCGGTGATGCGGCCGGCGCGGTAGTGGGCCATGCCGTGGCGCAGATCGGTGACGACGCCCGCGAGGTCGTCGGAGATACGGGCGGCGACGGGGGCCCGGCGGGGCTCGTAGGGGTCGAAGACCTCGGAGTAGACGTCGACCGGCTCCAGCAGACGGGCCAGGCTCTCGCGCAGGCCGTCCACGTCCTGCTCCGGCCCCGGATCGGGCTCGTAGCGCTCCTCGGGCACGATGTCCTCGTGTGCGCCGAGGCGCCCGCCGGCCAGCAGCAGCTGGGACACCTCCAGCAGCAGGAAGGGCACCACCGAGTCCGGGTCGTCGCCCTTGGCCACCTCCTCGACCGCGACCAGGAAGCTCTCGATCTGATCGGCGATCTGGACCGCGAAGTCGTCCGGACCCCGGTGCGCCGCGTGCAGCGTGACGTCAGACATCTAGCAGTCGCCTCCCCTCGAAGGCGCGGCCGAGGGTGACCTCGTCCGCGTACTCCAGGTCCCCGCCCACCGGCAGCCCGCTGGCCAGGCGGGTGACCTTCAGACCCATGGGCTTGATCATGCGGGCGAGGTACGTGGCGGTCGCCTCGCCTTCGAGATTCGGGTCCGTGGCCAGGATGATCTCGGTGACCGTGCCGTCGGCCAGACGGGCCAGCAGCTCCCGGATGCGCAGGTCGTCGGGGCCGACGCCCTCGATGGGGCTGATCGCCCCGCCGAGCACGTGGTACCGGCCGCGGAACTCACGGGTGCGCTCGATGGCGACGACGTCCTTCGGCTCCTCGACCACGCAGATGACCGAGGCGTCGCGGCGGCTGTCGCGGCAGATGCCGCACAGCTCCTCCTGGGCGACATTGCCGCAGGTCGCGCAGAAGCGGACCTTCGCCTTCACCTCGAGCAGGGCCTGGGCGAGGCGCCGTACGTCCGTCGGTTCGGCCTGCAGGATGTGGAAGGCGATCCGCTGCGCGCTCTTGGGACCGACGCCGGGCAGCCGCCCGAGCTCGTCGATGAGGTCCTGGACCACGCCTTCGTACAACGGACTGCCGTCCTTCCTGGCTCGTTTCGATACGTACGCTAGTTGCCCGGCGCCCTTCTCAGAAGGGCGGCTGAGGGGCGGTGCTCAGAAGGGCAGGCCCGGGATGCCGCCGCCCAGGCCCTGGGCGAGCGGGCCGAGCTTCTGCTGCTGGAGCGTCTGGGCGTTGTCGTTGGCCGCCTTGACGGCCGCGACGATCAGGTCGGCGAGGGTCTCCGTGTCCTCGGGGTCGACCGCCTTCGGGTCGATCTTCAGCGCGCGCAGCTCGCCGGCACCGGTGACGGTGGCCTTCACCAGGCCGCCGCCCGCCTGACCGTCGACCTCGGTCTGCGCCAGTTCCTCCTGCGCCCGCTGCAGGTCCCGCTGCATCTTCTGGGCCTGCTGGAGCAACTGCTGCATATTGGGCTGGCCACCACCGGGAAACACCATCAGCTCCTGCGTTCGTACGACTGTGGGCCGGGAACCGCCTCCGGTTCCCGCTGGCACGAGCCTACGTGCTCCAGGCATACGGCGCTCTGCCACTCTTTCGGGTGACTCTCGGATGAGCCCTATACCTGATCAACGCCCCCTTACGGGCGGAAAAGCCGCGCTTCCCGCCGCATCGCCACCCATTGGGGGGTAGGAAGGGGGCCGGCGCGTCAACCAGCGTCACGGACCGTGATCAGTAGGGAGTGCCGGGTGGGTCAGCCGGAGATGCAGCCCGAGCGTCCGCCTCAGGACGGTCAAGGCGACAAGGCGGCCGGACCACGGCCGGGGGATCTGACCGGACGGCCCCTTCCGCTCGGCGACTGGACCGAGCCGGCACAGCGGCTGGACGAGCTGTACCGCTGGGTGGAGCGGGGAGCGCTGCAGACCGTGGCCTGGTACCTGGGGGAGCGGGTGTGGAAGCGGCGCGGGGCGCGGATACTGCGGTGCGGGACCGCGGCGGGAGCGGTGACCGGGGCGCTGCTGCCCCTGCTGGACCTGACCGGAGCGGTGAGCGGGGCGGCGCCGTGGGGGTATCTGGCACTGCTGCTGTCCGTCGCGTGCGTCGGGATCGACCGCTACTTCGGGGTGACGTCCGGATGGATGCGGGACATGGCGACCGCGCAGGCCGTGCAGCGGCGGCTGCAGACCCTCCAGTTCGACTGGGCCACGGAGAACGTGCGGGAGGTCCTCGGCCCCGCCGAGGGAACGGCCGGCGAGGCCGCCGAGCGGTGCCTGACGGTGCTGCGCCGGTTCTCGGAGGACGTGACCGAGCTGGTGCGCACGGAGACGGCCGACTGGATGGTGGAGTTCCGGGTCGGGACAGTGCCGCTGGACCTGCAGTCCGCGCCGTCCGGCGGCGGACGCCCCGGGACGGCCGCCGGGCAGGGGCGCCTCACCCTGCCCCCGAGCACGGCACGGCCGAACATGCCCCGGCAGCGCCCGCCGGAGCCGCGGTGACACCGCTCACTGCCGGGTGTAGGTCAGGCTCTCCCCGGTGGTGGTGTTCACCCGCTGGAGCCGGCCGTCCGGCAGCAGGGTGACCTCCGTGGCCTCGCCCGGGGAGCAGGTCCCGCTGGGCCCGGTCGTGACCGTGGAGGGGCCGATCGCCAAGGGGCCGCCCGCGCTCGGCCGGCGGGTGAGCCGGGCCTCGAACACGCAGTGGTAGGTGCCGCCGCCGTCGGTGGGGCCGTCGGCGACGAGCCTGAGCACGGTGTCGCCCACCTTGCCCTGGCTGATGGCCAGCCGGCGGGTGTGGGCACCGCGGGCGCTGTCGATCGTCGCCGTCCAGCTGCCGAGGTAGGCGGCCGGCACGACCCCGTCGGCCGGTGCCGAGGAGGACGGCTGCGAGGCCGACGGGGCGGGACCGGTGTCCTGCGGCTCCTCGGTGACCGGTGCGGTGGACACTCCGGCCGTGGGCGAGGGGCCGGGGCCGCCGCCCCTGGTGTCGCTGCCGTCGCCCCGCATCAGGGCGTACACGGAGCCGCCCGCGCCCAGCGCCACCACCAGCGCCACCGCGATCAGCGCCGCCGTGGAGCGAGCGCTCCGGCGCGGCTCCTGCTGCGACAGGGGATTCGGGCCGTACGGCGGGGTCGAACCGAACGGCGGCGGACCGTACGGCCCGAATCCCCTG
>NZ_MUME01000105.1 GCF_002155915.1 Streptomyces thermovulgaris
GCTATGGGCCGTGGCAGACCGTCTATGAGCGGTTTGCCCGCTGGGAGGCGGACGGCACCTGGGCCCGGCTGCTTGAACAGATCCAGGTCCGCGACGACTGCGTCGGCGCGGTGGAATGGACCGTGTCGGTCGACTCCACCATCAACCGGGCCCACCAGCACGCCGCCGGCGCCCGCAAAAAGGGGCGGCGCCGGGGGACGAACTGGAAGATCCGGCATACGCGGCGGCTGGCCAGGCGCTCGGCCGGTCCCGCGGCGGACTGACCGTCAAGGTCCATCTCGCCTGCGACGGCCGGGGCCTGCCCCTGGCCGTCGTCGTCACCGCGGGCAACTGCAACGACTCCACCGCGTTCGGTGCGGTCCTCAAGGCGCTGCGGGTGCCCCGGGCCGGTGTCGGGCGGCCGCGCAGCAGGCCCGATGCGGTCATCGCGGACAAGGCGTACTCGTCGCGGGCGATCCGCCACCTCCTGCGGCGGCGCGGCATCCGGGCGGTGATCCCGGAACGGGCCGACCAGAGGGCCAACCGGGCACGGCGCGGACGGGCCGGCGGCAGACCACCGGCCTTCGACCGTGAGCTGTACAAGGCCCGCAATGTCGTCGAACGCTGCTTCGCCCGGCTCAAGCAGTTCCGGGCGGTAGCGACCCGCTTCGACAAACTGGCCGCCCGCTACCGGGCCGGACTCCACCTTGCGTCACTCATCCTCTGGCTCCGCACACCCCACCAAAATCATTTGCCAGACAAGCCCTAGGCCCGGACGGCGTCGCGGGGGCGTCCGGGGCGTCGGCGCCGACAGGGCGCCGCGGGGCGGCCCGA
>NZ_MUME01000106.1 GCF_002155915.1 Streptomyces thermovulgaris
GGCGAGGCCGTGGGCCTGCTGGGCCCCACCGGCTGCGGCAAGTCCACGCTCGCCCGCGTCACGGCCCTGCTGCACCGCCCCGACTCGGGCACCCTGCTCCTCGACGGCGAACCCGTACGGCGCTGGCGCCACCGCGCCCCGCGCGAACTGCGCACCACCTTCGGCGTCGTCTTCCAGCAGCCACGCCTCTCCGCGGACCCCAGACTGCGGCTCGCCGACCTCATCGCCGAACCACTGCGCGCCAACGGGCTGCACGAGGAGATCACCGAACGGGTCGCCGACCTGTCGGCGGCGGTCGGCCTGACCCCCGACCTGCTGACCAGGCGCCCCCACGAGGTCAGCGACGGCCAGCTCCAGCGCGCCTGCCTGGCCCGCGCCCTCGCCCTGCGCCCGCGCCGGCTGATCTGCGACGAGATGACCGCCATGCTCGACGCCTCCACGGCCGCCGCCCTGGTCGCAGCCGTCGAACACTATCGCCGCACCACCGGCGCGAGCCTGCTCGCCGTCAGCCACGACCCCACCCTCCTCCACCGCTGGTGCGACCGCGTCATCACCTGGGAGACCCTCACCGGAGAGCGCGCCGATGCGACGGCCTCACCTTCCGAAAAGGCGTCCTGATGTGAAAGTCGCCTGATGTGACAAGTCACCTGGAAGTGTTCTGCCGGTTATCTCCGCGGTGCCGTGATCTGGGGCGATGCCTCCCTGAGTCACCCGTTGTGGCGAATCGCTCTAGATCATCCTGGTCCGCGCCGTCGGTACCTGTACCTGTTGTCCCGGACCGACATCCACCTTCCGGTCCACGTTCTTGAAGGGACAACTCACCATGTCGACACGTCGTTTTGCTCGCATGATCACGGTGGCGGTCGCCGCAGCGGCCCTGAGCGGCTCCGCGGTTCACGCCACCGCGGCTCCGGACACCCGAGCCGCCACTGCCCGGAAGATCCTGGCCAACAGCGGTATTTCCCTGGCCACCGCTCACGTGGGCGGCAAGCATCCGGGCTCCACCGCCAAGGCGAACATCACCGACACCGCCAACGGCAAGGGCGCCCTCACAAGCCCGTGGGGACACAAGCCGAACCGTCGTGTGGCCCTGGACCCCCGCATGCTCGATGGGCTCCTGAAGTTGAACACCCAGTACAAGTACCGGATCACCGTGTCGGAGATCGTCGGAGGCAAGCACAGCGCCAACTCCCGCCACTACGCGGGGAAGGCGATCGACATCACCTACATCAACGGGAAGCATGTCGGATCGGGTGCTCCCCACAAGGGACTGATGGCCGCCTGCCGCAAGCTGGGCGCCACGGAAGTCCTCGGTCCGGGCAATGCCGGGCACAGCAGGCACGTGCACTGCGCCTGGCCTCGCTGATCGACCACCTCCCGGAGCTGCCTGCACGTCGCCGTGGCTTCGGCAGGACAGGGCCGGCACCGATCTGAGCGTGGTGTGGCGGGTCCGCACCGGCCGATGCGGACCCGCCACGGTCTTGTTGCTCGGTTTGTCCGCCGGCACGATGCCGCACCACCGGCGCGAGCCTGCTCGCCGTCAGCCACGACCCCCCCTCCTTCACCGCTGGTGCGACCGCGTCATCACCTGGGAGACCCTCACCGAAGGGCACGTCTGGGAGACCCTCACCGAAGGGCACGCCGGTGCGACGGCCTGACCTCCTTCAGCCTCCGGGGCGGGAGAGGCCGAATGCGTGGGTATGGGCCTGCCTCGGCAACACGGGTGCGGCCATGGCAGCAGGTCGTTCGGGCCAAGACGCCTTGACCGACAGCCCAGGAGCTTCGCGTGTTGTGCTTGGCGGACATCACCTGATCGAGGCTCAGCTCGAAGAGGCGTGCTGTTTCTCGTCGTCGGGTTCGGGGGCGGCACGGTCGTCGATGACGATGCGGACGGCGTCGGCTCCTTCGCCACGGTGGGGCCGGGTGACGACCTCCTGCACGGTTTCGGTGAGCCGCTCGTGGAGATGGGCGGCGATCGCGCGGGTGCCGGCGTCGTCGGCGGTGTGGCTGACGCGGTGGAGGCTGGTCAGCGCGGCGACGAGGGTGGGGCCGGAGACCTTGGCAAGGATGGTTCCGGCGGCGTCCTGGACCTCGGCGGGCAGGTGGAAGTGCTGGTCCGTTCCGGCGTGCTTGACGAGGAACTCCCAGGTGTCGCGGTGGGCGTGAAGGGTGGCCGCGGAGATGCCGGCGGCGGCTCGGAGGGTGTCCTCGTCGGGTTCGGGAGTGCTGGGGGTGTCGGCCGGCTGGGGTTCGGGGGTGGTTGATTCCGGCTCGGGGGTCGATTCCGGTTCGGGTGCTGACTCCGGTTCGGGTTCCGGCTCGGGCGCACTGGTCGTGTCCGTCGAGGGCGGGGACGGCGGTGGGGGCGGGGTGCCGACAGCCTGCGTCTGGAGCCGGTTGTCGAGCTGAGTGAGGGCACTGCGGATGGCGACGAGTTCACTGCCGATGTTGGCCACCGGGCCGGTGACGATGTCGTTGGTGCGGGCGAGGGCCTCACGGGCGATGGCCCGGATCTCCGCAAGTCCGCTGGTGATCCCGTTGTTGATTGCCTCGGTGGTGTCTCGCCGGATCTGGTCGATGGTGTGCTGCTGATCGGCGACCTGCTGCTTGAGGGTGGCGAGGTCGGTGGTGAGCTCCCCGAGCTGCTTGATGATTTGCTGAAGCTGGGCTCGGTCTCTGCTGTTGAAAGGCACGCTCTCCCCCTGGCGGTACTAGTGACCTTGAAAGGGTGGATTGAGAGCGACTTGTCGACAAGAAGGCAATTCGGTCAGCAGGCCGATTCAAAGCCCTCGAGGCGCCGCAGATGCGAGTGCGCCGGGTACTTCCATTTCACGTTTGTGCGAAAGTCGCATATTTGTTGGAGCGGAATTTCCGGGCCACCGCCACCGGTATCTGGAGGCAATCGGCGTCCTGGCGGACAAGGCGTACTTCTCCCGCACGCCCCGGGAACACCTGCGAAAGCGCGGCATCCGTTCAACGATCCCCGTTCCAGCGGACCGGAGCAGCCACAGGCTGCGCCAGGGCAGTTCCCGGATGAGGCCCTCCAGCACATACGCTCAGGCCGCCCCAGCCCATGAAGAGAGAAGGCGGCCCGAGCACCGGAGGTCTCACGTCGAGGATCCGTTGTCCTCCGCTGACCAGCTCCCACGCGTGGGCGAACAGCTCGGGCAAGGTGCGGGTGGGAAGAGGAGGCGGGTTCTCCAGCCGGCCGTTGCCTACGGCGTACTTGGCGGTGCACTGCTGGGCGATCTCCCGTTGTCCGCGTTCCGTCCAGAGGGCGGCCACGAGGAGATCGGGCAGCAGCTCTCGTTCCGAGGGCACCGCGCGGAGCAGGCGGGACACGGTCACGTCGTGGTCCGGGCGGTGCACGACGGTGATGCGGTCGCCTCGAGGACGCGGAGCACCGCTCCGGGGAACGCGGCGCGCGTGAAGCGGTGTACGGCGCCAGGCCGAAGCCGAGGACGGCTGCGCATTCGGCGTCGGCGGCCAGCGCGAAGCCCGGCCCGAACAGGGACGTCAGCTGGTGTGCGCCGACGGTCGCTTCCTGTCCGGCGTCGCCATGCGTCCGGAGGCATGCGAGCAGGGATTCGGGCGGCAGGTCTGCTTCTTGTTTGCGTGGCCGGCTACGCCGCTCGCGGCAGCGGGGCGTGGCGGACCGCGGCGGTCGACCGCCCCGGGACCGGGACTGCGGGCGTTGCGGACACGGCCGGTGGGGACCGGGACGGTCGCCTCGAGCCCACGCCCGCGCAGGCGGATCCGGTTGCGGCGGGAGGCGTAGGACGTCTTGCCGGCCTGCACCCGGTCGTGGGCGCACGGGGCGGCACCGCCATGGACGCTGTTTTCGGGTGACCTCACGGCGACGGGGACGGTCCGGTCCCGGTCCACAGTCCCGGAGAGGTCCCGAAGGCGCCGCCGCACCCCTTTCGGGCTTGCATGCGCACAGGGCACAGCAGGCCGCAGGGAGTGCGGCGGCAGCGGTGGGTCAGATGTCCCGGAAGATCTCGATCTGCGCGCCGATCGAGTTCAGACGTGTCGCGAGGTCCTCGTAACCCCGGTTGATGACGTACACGTTGCGCAGCACCGATGTGCCTTCGGCGGCCATCATGGCCAGCAGGACGACGACGGCGGGGCGCAGGGCCGGCGGGCACATCATCTCGGCGGCGCGCCAGCGGGTGGGGCCCTCGACCAGCACCCGGTGCGGGTCGAGGAGTTGCAGACGGCCGCCCAGGCGGTTGAGGTCCGTCAGGTAGATCGCGCGGTTGTCGTACACCCAGTCGTGGATCAGCGTCTTGCCCTGCGCGGAGGCCGCGATCGCCGCGAAGAAGGGGACGTTGTCGATGTTCAGGCCGGGGAACGGCATCGGGTGGATCTTGTCGATCGGCGCCTCCAGCTTGGAGGGGCGCACGGTGAGGTCCACCAGACGGGTGCGGCCGTTGTCGGCGACGTATTCGGCCGAGCGGTCGTGGTCGAGGCCCATCTCCTCCAGGACCGCCAGCTCGATCTCCAGGAACTCGATCGGCACCCGGCGCACCGTCAGCTCGGACTCGGTGACGACCGCGGCGGCCAGCAGGCTCATCGCCTCCACCGGGTCCTCGGAGGGGGAGTAGTCCACGTCGGTGTCGATGACCGGCACGCCGTGCACGGTGAGCGTGGTGGTGCCGATGCCCTCGATCCGCACGCCCAGCGCCTCCAGGAAGAAGCACAGGTCCTGGACCATGTAGTTGGAGGAGGCGTTGCGGATGACGGTCACGCCGTCGTGGCGGGCGGCGGCCAGCAGCGCGTTCTCGGTCACGGTGTCGCCGCGTTCGGTCAGGACGATCGGGCGGTCCGGGCGGACGCTGCGGTCCACCACGGCGTGGTACTGACCCTCGGTGGCGGTGATGTCCAGCCCGAACCGGCGCAGCGCGATCATGTGCGGCTCGATGGTGCGCGTGCCGAGGTCGCAGCCGCCCGCGTACGGCAGTTTGAAGTGGTCCATGCGGTGCAGCAGCGGCCCGAAGAACATGATGATGGACCGGGTGCGCACCGCGGCCTCGGCGTCGATCGCGTCCATGTTCAGCTCGGCCGGCGGCACGATCTCCAGGTCGGTGCCGTTGTTGATCCAACGGGTGCGTACGCCGATGGAGTTCAGCACCTCCAGGAGGCGGTACACCTCCTCGATCCTGGCCACGCGCCGCAGGACCGTGCGCCCCTGGTTGAGCAGCGACGCGCACAGCAGGGCCACGCACGCGTTCTTGCTCGTCTTCACGTCGATGGAGCCCGACAGACGGCGCCCTCCCACCACGCGCAGGTGCATCGGGCCCGCGTAGCCCAGTGACACAATCTCACTGTCCAGGGCTTCCCCGATTCGGGCAATCATCTCAAGGCTGATGTTTTGGTTGCCGCGCTCGATGCGATTGACGGCGCTCTGACTGGTGCCGAGCGCCTCGGCCAGCTGCGCCTGTGTCCAGCCTCGGTGCTGCCGCGCGTCGCGGATGAGCTTGCCGATGCGTACGAGGTAGTCGTCTGTCATGAGGCTGAGGTTATCTCAGATATGAGATGGCGCTTCCTGAGGGGGTCCATTCGGGTGATGTGCTGTCGGTGGCATCTGGCCCCAAGGGTTCGAGATTGTTCGAAAAATCCAGCTAAAGCTGTTTGTGCCGTGGCTGTCCCGTGCCGTCGTGGGTGATCGCGGGGCGCACTTCCTGTCGGCGGTGAACGGCCTGAGTCGTCTGCCGGTGTTCGGTCGTATCTCCCGGTGGGGGCGGAAGGTCTCGCGGGATGTGAGTGGGGTGCGGTGCTTCTTGTCGAGAGCGCCGAGGGCGTCGAAGGCGTCGAGAGGGTCGGAGGCGGCGGGGTGCCGGAGTCGCCGGGCTTGGCGGAGGCGGCGGTGGTGGCGGTCGTGTTCGCCGCCGGGTTCCCCCGGGTGTCCGGCTCGGCGTGTTGCGTCGGCGTGTTGGGAGCCCCTGGGGCGGGTGCGAGGGGATGTCGTGCGGGTGCCGGGTGCGGGGTGGTCGTTCCGGGTGGTGCGTCCGTCCGCGCCTGTGTGCGCGACGTGCCTCGGTCCGTGATCGCGCATGACCATTCCGCCCCCGTGTACTAGAGTTATCTCGACATCGAGATATCTGCCGGGAGCACCACAGCCGCCACCTGGATAAGGCATGCCTAACTTAGCCTTACCTTACTGGAGTGGCCGAGACGCCGTGGCGGCAGGATCGTGGTGGTACGCGCACATAGTGAAGGAGACTGTCGTGTCGGCGAACAGCTTCGACGCCCGCAGCACGCTGCAGGTGGGCGACGAGTCGTACGAGATCTTCCGGATTGACAAGGTCGAGGGCTCGGCCCGACTGCCTTACAGCCTGAAGGTGCTGCTGGAGAACCTGCTCCGTACCGAGGACGGCGCGAACATCACCGCCGACCACATCCGTGCCCTCGGCAACTGGGACGCGAAGGCCCAGCCGTCGCAGGAGATCCAGTTCACGCCCGCCCGCGTGATCATGCAGGACTTCACCGGCGTGCCCTGCGTCGTGGACCTCGCCACCATGCGCGAGGCCGTCAAGGAGCTCGGCGGCGACCCGGCGAAGATCAACCCGCTGGCCCCGGCCGAGCTGGTCATCGACCACTCCGTCATCGCCGACAAGTTCGGCACCCCGGACGCCTTCAAGCAGAACGTCGAGCTGGAGTACGGCCGCAACAAGGAGCGTTACCAGTTCCTGCGCTGGGGCCAGACCGCGTTCGACGAGTTCAAGGTCGTTCCGCCCGGCACCGGCATCGTCCACCAGGTCAACATCGAGTACCTGGCCCGTGTCGTCATGGTCCGTGACGGCAAGGCGTACCCGGACACCCTGGTCGGCACCGACTCGCACACCACCATGGTCAACGGCCTCGGTGTCCTCGGCTGGGGCGTCGGCGGCATCGAGGCCGAGGCCGCCATGCTCGGCCAGCCGGTCTCCATGCTCATCCCGCGGGTCGTCGGCTTCAAGCTCACCGGTGAGCTGCCCACCGGCACCACCGCCACCGACCTGGTGCTGACCATCACCGAGATGCTGCGCAAGCACGGTGTGGTCGGCAAGTTCGTCGAGTTCTACGGCGCGGGCGTCTCCTCCGTGCCGCTGGCCAACCGCGCCACGATCGGCAACATGTCGCCGGAGTTCGGCTCCACCGCGGCGATCTTCCCGATCGACGAGGAGACCATCAACTACCTGAGGCTGACCGGCCGTTCCGAGAAGCAGATCGCGCTCGTCGAGGCGTACGCCAAGGAGCAGGGTCTGTGGCTCGACCCGGACTTCGAGCCGGACTTCTCCGAGAAGCTCGAGCTGGACCTGTCCACCGTCGTGCCCTCGATCGCCGGCCCCAAGCGTCCGCAGGACCGTATCGTCCTGGCCGACGCCAAGGCGCAGTTCGGCCAGGACGTGCGCAACTACGTCACGGACGCCGGTGACGTCGACGAGGCCAGCAAGGAGTCCTTCCCGGCCTCCGACGCCCCGGCCATCTCCAACGGCGTCCCGACCTGCAAGGTGCCGGTGAAGGCCCCCGACGGGACGGAGTACGAGCTCGACCACGGCGCCGTCGTCGTGGCCGCGATCACCTCCTGCACCAACACCTCCAACCCGTACGTCATGGTCGGCGCCGCGCTCGTGGCGAAGAAGGCCGTGGAGAAGGGCCTGACCCGCAAGCCGTGGGTCAAGACCACCCTCGCCCCGGGCTCCAAGGTGGTCATGGACTACTACGACCGGGCCGGCCTCACCCCGTACCTCGACAAGCTGGGCTTCAACCTCGTCGGCTACGGCTGCACCACCTGCATCGGCAACTCCGGTCCGCTGCCGGAGGAGGTCTCCCAGGCCATCAACGACAACGACCTCGCCGTCGTCTCGGTGCTGTCCGGCAACCGCAACTTCGAGGGCCGGATCAACCCCGACGTCAAGATGAACTACCTGGCGTCCCCGCCGCTGGTCGTCGCCTACGCCATCGCCGGCTCGATGAAGGTGGACATCACCACCGAGCCGCTGGGCCACGACAAGGACGGCAACCCGGTCTACCTGAAGGACATCTGGCCCTCCGAGCAGGAGGTCCAGGAGGTCGTGTCCTCCGCGATCGGCCAGGAGATGTTCGGCCAGAGCTACTCCGACGTCTTCGCCGGCGACGCCCAGTGGCAGTCCCTGCCCGTCCCGACCGGCGACACCTTCGAGTGGGACCCGGAGTCCACCTACGTCCGCAAGCCCCCGTACTTCGAGGGCATGAGCCTGGAGCCGGAGCCGGTCGAGGACATCACCGGCGCCCGGGTGCTCGCCAAGCTGGGCGACTCGGTCACCACCGACCACATCTCCCCGGCCGGTGCCATCAAGGCCGACACCCCGGCGGGCAAGTACCTCCTCGAGCACGGCGTCGAGCGCCGCGACTTCAACTCCTACGGCTCCCGCCGCGGCAACCACGAGGTGATGATCCGCGGCACGTTCGCCAACATCCGCCTGCGCAACCAGATCGCGCCGGGCACCGAGGGCGGCTACACCCGCGACTTCACGCAGGAGGGCGGCCCGGTCACCTTCATCTACGACGCCTCGCGCAACTACATCGAGCGGGGCATCCCGCTGGTCGTCCTGGCGGGCAAGGAGTACGGCTCCGGCTCGTCCCGCGACTGGGCGGCGAAGGGCACCGCGCTGCTCGGCGTCAAGGCCGTCATCGCCGAGTCCTACGAGCGCATCCACCGCTCGAACCTCATCGGCATGGGCGTGCTGCCGCTGCAGTTCCCGGAGGGCCAGTCCGCCGAGAGCCTCGGCCTGACCGGCGAGGAGACCTTCTCCATCACCGGCATCACCGAGCTCAACGAGGGCCGTACGCCGCGCACGGTGAAGGTCACCACCGACACCGGTGTCGAGTTCGACGCGGTCGTCCGCATCGACACCCCCGGTGAGGCCGACTACTACCGCAACGGCGGCATCATGCAGTACGTGCTGCGCAGCCTGATCCGCAAGTAACGGAGCGCCCGGGCGAGGGGCCGCATCCCCGGCGACGGGGGTGCGGTCCTCCGCTTTTCGAAAGGGCGTTTACAAGTTGCCGCCCTCCGCGCTAATTTCACTGTCAGGCGAGGTGGGAGCGCTCCCATCCGGTGGACCGGAACACACCGGATGCGAGCTGCTCCCGCCCCGTCCGCCCACGAGCGCCGGTGCGAGGGCCGACATGTCATGTCTATGCCAATCAGAGGACGTCCTCGGCGGCCGCACCGGATCCCCACCCGGCCGCC
>NZ_MUME01000107.1 GCF_002155915.1 Streptomyces thermovulgaris
AGGAACATCAGCCCGCAGATCGGCAGCATGATCCGGGCCATCCGCCGCAGGGCCGCCCGGGTGTTGGCGGCCAGCCGCGCCGGGTCGTGCGAGCCCTCCACGGTCAGCGAGGCGCCCATGTTGATGGCGAGCAGGTTGACCGTTCCGCCGATCGTCGTCGTGATGTAGAAGTACGCGTTGTCCGCGGAGCTGACCTGCGAGGCGATGATCACCGGCACCATGTAGACGACCGCGAGCGAGAACAGCGAGCCGGTGTAGTCGCCGGCCAGGAACCGCCCGAGCTCCCTCGTCGTCGGCGGTTTCGCGTGGTCCTCGGTCGCCTTCACATGCCGGGGCACCAGGCGCCGGAACACCAGCCAGCCCAGCGGCACGATGGAGAAGGCGATCGCCAGCCCCCAGGAGACGAAGACACCCGTCGCCGGGATCACGGCGGCCAGGGCGACCAGCAGCGCCAGCTTCACCGCCGAGAACACGGTGTTGCCGACCGGCACCCAGGGGGCGCTGCGCAGCCCGGTCAGCACCCCGTCCTGCAGGGTGAGCAGGTTCCAGGCCACCACGACGACGACGAAGCCCAGGCCGTACAGGGGTTCGTGCAGGAAGCGGTACGACGGCCCCCACAGGTCCAGCGTGAACAGGAAGACCCCGGCCGCGCAGGCCACGATCAGCGAACTGGTCGCATAGGTGAGGGCGATCAGACGGCCGGTGGCATGGCCGGAGACCGGGATGAAGCGGGCCAGGGCGCCGGTGAGCGTCACCGCGGTCAGCCCGGCGAGCAGCTTCATGGCGGCGATGGCGGCCGAGCCCTGGCCGACCGCGTCGGCGGAGTAGTAACGGGCGGCGACCAGCCAGTAGCCGAGGCCCAGCACCGCGGAGATCCCGGTGTTGAGCATCAGCGCATAGGCGTTGCGGAACAGCGGATTGCCGCCGCCGGGCCGGTCCCGTCCGGGCAGCCGCAGCCGGCGCCCCGGCTGTTCGGGAGTGCGGGGCTCGGGGGCCGACGCCTCGGTGGCGGTGGTCGTGTCAGACACGGCTGCGGAGGGCCTTCCGGCGGACCTGACGTGCTCTGCGGACCAGGGCGTACCCCTTGGTGAGGACGCGGTCCTTGGCGAAGTTCCGGGCGATCGCGCGGCCCTGGACGAGCCGTTCGAACTCCTCGAGGGTGGTGCTGCGGCGCACGGTGAGCCGTTGCAGGGCGTACGGACCCTGCCGGCGGCGTGCCAGGCCGTTGCCGACGGCGAGGGCCTGCCTGAAGCCCGCCGCCCGCACCCGTGCCCGCACCCGGCGGTCGGAGTAGCCGAAGGGATAGGCGAAGGAGACCGGGGCGGTGCCCAGTTCACCGGTGACGATCTCCTTGCAGCGGATCAGCTCCGACCACAGGGCGTCGTCGTCGATCTGGTCCAGCTGCGGATGGGTGTGGCTGTGCCCGCCGATCTCGACTCCCTCGGCCGCGAGGGCGCGCACCTGGTCCCAGTCGAGCATGGTGTCCGGGGCGCCCCCGGTGTCGTGGGCCCCTCTGATCCAGCCGGTGGAGACGAACAGCGTGGCCGGGAAGCCGTGTTTCGCCAGCACGGGCAGGGCGTGCCGGTGGACGCCCTCGTAGCCGTCGTCGAAGGTGATCAGCACGGGGTCCGGGGGCAGCGGCACGAAGCCCTCCGAGCGCCAGTGGGCGGCCAGCTGGGAGGCGGTCACCGGGTGGAGGCCCAGGCCCTTGATCACACCCATCTGCTCCGCGAACGCCTCCGGTGTCACGGACAGGGCGCGTGTGGCCCTGTTGGGCTTTGATGCGACCGCGTGGTACATGAGCACCGGCACGGGTGCGTTCATGCCTTCCCTCCCCCTTCTTGCCCGTCGCCGTTCTCGATCTCCACGATCCGGAAGCGGGTGCCGCCCAGGCGCGCCCGGATGCTGCCGACGGCGTAGCCGCCCGCGGCCGCGAGCACCCCGGCGACGATCGCGCCGGCCCGGCCCGCGCCGCCCGGCCGGGCCAGCAGCGCGTCGCGCACCCCGCGGGCCACTCCGGCGGGCAGGACCCGGGTGGTGTAACGGCGTTCTGACTCCAGGCCCTTGGCCGCGCCGACGCTGCGGGCCACCAGCGCCTTGGACAGGCCCTCGGCGTAGGCGCGGGAGCGGAAGTAGCGGAAGCGCTCGCGCGAGGCCGGCACCCGGTGGTGGATGACCGCGCGGTCGTCGATCAGGAGGACCGCGTCCGGCCGGGCCTTGCCGAGCCGGATGCACAGCTCCGTCTCCTCGCAGCCCAGGGGGCGCTTGTCGCCGTCGCGTCCGATGCCGGTGGCGAAGCCGCCCGCCACGTCGAACGCCGTGCGCCGGAAGGAGGCGTTGCCGCCGAGCACATTGCGCACCCGGACCCGGCCCGGGGGCAGTCCCCTGTAGGTGCAGCCCACCACCCAGTCGAACTCCTCCGGGAACCAGGCCGGGCGGCGGCCCGAGGCCCAGATGGGCACCGTACGGCCGCCCACCGCCATCACCCTCGGGTCGGCGTACCCCTCGGCGAAGTACCGCAGCCAGTCCCGCTCGGCCACCGCGTCGTCGTCGAGGAAGGCGATGATCTCGCCGCGGGAGGCGGCGATGCCGGTGTTGCGGCCGGCGGACAGGCCGCGGGGGCCCGCGTTGGCGAGCACCCGCACGTCCGCGGCCTCCTTGTACTCCCGCGTCAGCCGGTCCAGGAGCGCCTGGTTGTGGTCCACGACCAGGAGCGTCTCCAGGGCCGGCCGGGACTGCGCCCGCACCGAGGAGACCGCCGCGAGGATGTCCTCGTAGCGGTCCTCGGTGTAGACGCAGATCACGACGGAGATGCCGGGATCGCTCAAGAGACCTCTCCCCGCACGGTGTCGAGCAGGGGGGAGTGCCGCTCCTGGCGGCGCAGCTCGCGCCGGTTGGAGCGCTCCTTGAGGATCACCCGCAGCACCCGCAGTCCGTCGCGCACGGCGCGCAGATTGCTGGTGCCGTGGATGCGCAGGTACTCGTGGCTGGGGATCTCCTGCACCCTCAGCCCGGCCTTGACCACTCTGATGTTCATCAGCGTCTCGACCTCGAAGCCGGTGCAGTCCAGATCGATCTTGTCCAGGCAGTGCCGCCAGAAGGCGTTGTAGCCGTAGCACAGGTCGGTGTAGCGGGCGCCGAACTTGCGGTTGACCGCGGCGCACAGGATCCGGTTGCCGAGCTTGCGGATGAAGGTCATGTCGTCGGTGCCGCCGCCGTTGGCGAACCGGGAGCCCTTGGCGAAGTCCGCTCCCGAGACCAGTGCGGAGACGAAGGAGACGATCTCGCCGCCGTCGGCCGAACCGTCCGCGTCGATCATCACGATGATGTCACCGGTGCACGCCTCGAAGCCGGTGATCAGGGCATCCCCCTTGCCCTTGCCGCGCTGCGTGACGACCTTCACGTCGGGCCACAGCTCGCGGGCCACCTCGACGGTGTTGTCGGTCGAGTGGCCGTCGACGAGAACCACTTCGTGTATCCACCCCGGAAGCGTCTTGAAGACGTAGGGCAGGTTCTCCGCCTCGTTCATGGCGGGGATCACCACACTCACCGGCGGTGTGATCGCCAGGTGGGAGGAGATCGGCCGGAATGCGGTGGCCGTCGGTTCCCGTGTCTCCTGTGGTTCCTGTGCCGAGGAAGGCGGGCGCGGAACGGAGCCCATGAGTCGTGTCCCTCTCGTCCGGCGGACCGCCCGCACGGGGCGGCCCGGCTGTCTGTCCGGTTCGAAAGGGGGGTTTGTCACCCGGGGCGCGCCGCAACGGCTCCTGGGCGCACGCCGGGTGGGTCGGTGAAGCTGGCCGGCCCGCCACATCGACGGCAGCCGGTCGCGCGGCACGGCTCGGTCACATCTGCGGTCACCGAGCACGGCACCCCCCTACCGCGCTCCGCGTCGGACGCGTCCTGGCTCTGACCCTCCCCTGAGCCGCTTGCTGACGCACCGATGCGGATGAGATGTACGACAGTATTGATGCTTGAACCAGTATGGCAAGACCTGGAATCAGGCCTCACATTTTTGTGGATTTTCCCGTTGTGAAACCGAGTGCGCGCCGGTCACAGCCTTGATCGGATTTTTCCTATCCGCTTGAGGATCCTGTCCGCGGGCTCGAACAGCTCCGGCCGTGACTGCACCGTGTTCCGCAGCGCCCGCACCGGGGCGCGGTGCGCCCGGTGTGCGATCGCCACGGGGTGACGTCGTGTCACCCACCCCTCGGACACGTGGAGTTCACGTGTCTTCAGGGAGTCCTTGTACCTCTTCTGGCCCCGGCCGAGGTCGATGTGGGCGATGCCGTCGTCGGCGGCGGCCTCGGCCATGTGCAGATACATGATCAGTCCCGGGGAGAACCGTCCGTACGCCGGGTCGTACGCCGGGAACCAGGAGGAGAGCACCCGTTCGGTGCGCAGTCCGAAGTGGGCGGCGACCGGGCGGCCGTTCGCGTACAGCACCGACAGAATGCCCGCGAACGGGTCGGAGCGGGTGTGGAACAGCCGGGTGACCAGAGCGGTGATCCATGCGTGTGCGAAGCGGTCGCTGCGTCCGGTCCGCCGGTACTGGGCGGACTTCCAGCTCATCAGGGTGCGCAGCACGGCCGGGTCGCGTTCGTCGTGGACATAGCGCACGGGGCCCACGTCGCGGCCCAGCCTGCGCTCCTTGGCCCGGGTGCCGCGCAGGAAGCTCGGTGAACGGGCGCGCAGTTCGCGCAGATAGACGTCGTAGCCCTGGTCCACGTCCATGACCGGGGACGCGAAGGTGCCGGTGGCGCCGGCCTCGAACGGCTCCTGGCCCGCCACCAGGTGGTCGTACTCCCAGATGGCCAGTTTGCAGGCCCGCAGCAGCTCACGGGCGTCCCAGGTGAAGCCGGGCCGGTGGACCAGGCCCTGGCAGTCGGAGAGGCCGAGCCCGATGGCCCGGCCGACGCCGGTGGCCGTTCTCTGGAACGGGAAGAACGCGGCCGGCTCGCCCCTCTCGCGGATCACCGCGATCCTCACCCCGCGTCGGCAGCTGCCCACCGCGAGGGCGAACTCGGGGGAGAGGAACGGGTTCGCCAGCTCCTCCAGGCCGTGCAGATGAGCCTTGGACTGCATGGCCGTCCACGCCGCCCGGTCGGCGGCGCTCAGCTCGCCGGGGCGGTACACGCTGATGTCCACGTCAGGAGCCCTGTCTCTTCGCCGTACGGCCGCACCGGCGCCGTACCAGAACCAGCAGGAGAACGAGGGAGCTGAACGCGGTGACGGCCGTCAGCCCGCCGCTGACGGACCATCGGTGCAGGGTCAGCATTCCCTGGGCGACCAGCATGTCGAGGACGACGGCGCCCGCCACCGAGACGAGCGCACGGCTGAAGGGATCCAGTCCGCGCAGTGTGGCCGCGAGGGCGGCGGCCGGTGCCGCCACCAGGAGAAACAGTGTCAGCGGACCACGCAGAACGGAGTCCGATCCGGTGAGTGCGAGCAGCACGCCGGTCCCCCCGACGGCCGTCGCGGCGCCCGCGAGCAGCGGCGACAGGTCCCTCCCCGGCCCTGGTCGCTCCGTCGCGGCGCCCTGTGATGAAGCTGTGGAGACGTCCATGGTCTGCATTGGCGACTTTGCCCCCCGAAGCGCCGGATGCCAGGCTTCAATGTCGCGCAGTCGCACGGGATCGTCAAGACACGGAATTCACCCGTAGGTGTTCTTGTGGGTGCTTGACTCCCCTCTCGGTGCCCTTCGTCCATCTCTGTTCGTTTTTCGGTCAGTTGGCCGAAGGGGCATGGCAAGGGTCCTTCCGGGCAACAAATCTGGTTGATCGTTAAAAAATTTTGGCATGGACACTTCCTGTCAACACGCGTAGCTGGTACGACGGTTGTGGCAGAGATCCTGCTAAAGGGAGGTTCCATGAGACGTTCCCGGTTTGTCGCCTATATCGGTTCTCTCCTCCTGGCCGTCGGACTCGCCCTGACCGGGGCAGCGGCGGCCCACGCATCCCCATCGGCCGCCGCGGGCGGCTACGTGGCCCTCGGCGACTCCTACTCCTCCGGGGTCGGCGCCGGCAGCTACATCGACTCCAGCGGCAGCTGCAAACGCAGCACGAAGGCGTACCCGTACCTGTGGAACGCCGCGCACTCACCCTCGTCGTTCGCCTTCACCGCCTGCTCGGGCGCCCGGACGGACGACGTACTGGCGAACCAGCTCGGCCCGCTCAACTCCAGCACCGCACTCGTGTCGATCACCGTCGGCGGCAACGACGCCGGGTTCGCCGACGTCATGACGACCTGTGTGCTCCAGTCCGACAGCGCCTGCATCTCGCGCATCAACACCGCGAAGGCGTACGTCGACTCGACCCTGCCCGGAAAGCTCAGCAACCTCTACTCGGCGATCCGTGCCAAGGCGCCCAACGCGCGCGTGGTCGTGCTCGGCTACCCCCGCTTCTACCAGCTCGGCCAGCTCTGCCTGGGCCTGTCCGAGACCAAGCGCGCCGCCATCAACGGCGCGGCCGACCACCTCAACGCCGCCATCGCGAGGGTCGTCGCGAACCACGGCTTCGTCTTCGGCGACGTCCGTCCCGCCTTCAGCGGCCACGAGATCTGCTCCGGCAACTCCTGGCTGCACAGCGTCGACTGGCTGAACATCGGCAACTCCTACCACCCGACGGCAGCCGGCCAGTCCGGTGGCTATCTGCCGGTCCTCACCAACGCGGCCTGATCTCTGCCCTTCCTGTCCCGCACATCGTTCCCCACGGACAACCCCCCACGAATGACAACCCCCCACGAATGAAGAGACGGAAGCCGTCCTCGCGGCCGTCTTCGCGGCGGAGGCCCTGCCTGCCGGGGTCTCCGTCCGTGCCGTCGACGGGACCCCCGTCCGTGCCGGCGGCGGAGGAAGCCGGCGGAGCGGGGCGACGGAGGAGGACGGCCGGATCTCCTCTCTCCTCGTTCCTCCTCTCGTTCTCCCCTTGTCTTTCTCCCCGTCCGACCCGCGTTTTCGGCCCGCTCGTCCGTACTTCTCCAAAGGGGCGCGTCCGCTGCGCGCACCGCACATGACAGGTCGGGCCCACGACGACCGGCGGAGAGGGGGCGACGAGTGGAGGCGGACGAGCTTCTGGTGCTCGTGGCAAGGGGCGACCAGAAGGCATTCGAGAAGCTGTACGACCTGGTGGCCGGGCCCGTCTACGGGCTGGTGCAGCGCGTGGTGCGCGACCCCGCCCAGTCCGAGGAGGTGGCCCAGGAGGCGCTGCTCGACCTGTGGCGCTCCGCCGCGAGGTTCGACCCCCGGCGGGGCAGCGCCCTGTCCTGGGTGCTCACCCTCGCCCACCGCCGTGCCGTGGACCGGGTGCGCAGCGCCCGCGCCGCCGGTGAACGCGAGCGCCGGGAAGCGCTGCGCGCCGCCTCGCCCGCCTTCGACCATGTCACCGAGGAGGTCGAGGCCGGCCTGGAACGCGAGTGGGTGCGGCGCTGCCTGGACCGTCTCACCGCGTTGCAGCGCCAGTCCGTCACCCTCGCCTATTACGACGGCTACACCTACCGCGAAGTGGCCGAACGGCTGTCCCTGCCCCTGGGCACGGTCAAGACGCGGATGCGCGACGGACTCACCCGGCTGCGCGAGTGCCTGGGAGGGGCCGCATGAGCCCGCTCGCCCGTCTGCTGCGCCGCGAGGACCTGCACTCGCTGGCCGCGCCCTACGCCCTCGACGCCCTGGACCCCGCCGAACGGGCCCGCTTCGAAAGGCATCTGAGGCGCTGCCGGCCGTGCGACGCCGAGGTGCGCGCCCTGTCCGAGGACGCGGCCAGGCTGGCCTGCTCCACGGCGGCTCCGCCGCCCCCCGCGCTGCGCGACCGGGTCCTGGCCGCCGTACGCGACACTCCCCAGGAGCCCGCGCCGGCGCGAGGGCGCACGCCCCGGCTTCCCCCGCATGTCTGGGGCACCCAGCCACCGCCCGCACGCATCCGTGCGCCCCGGCCGCGCCCCCTGTTCGTTCCGTTCGCCACCACGACCGCCGCCGCGGCGCTCGTCGTCGCCGCGCTGTTCGCCGTCCAGGCGCACCGGACCCGGGAGGAACTGGACGCCCAGCGGGACCGGACACGTGAGATCACCCGGGTGCTGGCCGCCCCCGACGCACGGGCCGCCACCGGCCGGGACGCACGGGGCCGCGGCATCGCAGTGATCGCCTCCGCCTCCGAGGGGCGGGCCGTGGTCGCCCTGGACGGATACGGGGCCCCGCCCGCCGGCCGGGTGCACCAGCTCTGGCTCATGCGCCCCGGCGCACCACCACGCTCCCTGGGACTCCTCACGGAGGGCGAGCCACTGACCGTCACAGACCTTGAGAGAACGGCCACTTCACTGGCCGTCACGGTCGAGCCCGAGGGCGGTTCGGACCTGCCCACCACCCGGCCCTTTGTCCAACTCACCTTGAAAACGGTCGGATTCGGAGAGTAAGCGTCAATCCCCTTACGCGTTGCGTGAATCCTGTGGACGCGATGCATGAGTGCCCCTAGAGGGCGATAGGGTTACTCTGCCCGGGCTGGGTGGACTCGTACGGGTGGGGAGTGACATGGAGCAGATAACAGCGCGCGGCAGGGCGAAGATCCCTGCGATCACCTGCGGGAGCAGCGCGACCAGCTCACGTCTCGACCGTCATCTCTCGGTGCTGTCCGGCCCCGCCGCGCCGAAGCACGAGGTGGCGGAGGCGACGTCACTGGTGCGCGAGCTGACCGCGCGTGGTGCGCGCGACCGCACGGACAGGGACGCACGGGTGAACCGGGTGTCGCTGTTCGCGCCGCTGCGCCGACTGCGCCGCTCCCTGTTCGGCGGGCACTGAGCACGACCGACGTCCTTCTCGGCCCGTTCCGGCCCGTCCACCGGGCCCGTGCTCAGGCCACCACGCCGTCCCGGCGCAGTGCCGCGATCTCGTCGTCCGTCATCCCCAGGCCGTGCAGCAGTGCGTCGGTGTGCTGCCCGAGCGCGGGCACATCCCCCATCCGAGGCCCGGCCCCGCCCGGCAGGGTGATCGGCGGCAGCAGCGTCCTGAGCGGCCCGACCGGCGTTCCCATCTCCCGCCACCGCTTCCGGGCCGCCAGCTGCGGATGCTCCGCCAGCTCGTGCAGATCCCGCAGACGCGCACAGGCGATCCCCGCGGCCTCCAGCCGCTCCAGCGCCTCGTCGGTGCCGAGCGCGCCCAGTGCCCCGGCGACCAGCGCATCGGTCCGCTCCCGGTGCGCGACCCGCGCCGCGTTCGTCGCGAACGCCGGGTCCGTCCCCAGCTCCGGCCGCTTCAGCACCTGCTCGGCCAGCCGCCGCCACTCCCGGTCGTTCTGCACCGACAGCAGCACACGCCCGCCGTCCGCGGTCGGGTAGGCGTCGTAGGGAACAATGACGGCGTGCGCGAGCCCGGTGCGCGCCGGGACGGTGCCGCCGTGCAGGGTGTGGTGCAGCGGATGTCCCATCCACTCCGCGAGCGCCTCCAGCATCGACACCTCCACCGGCCCGCCGCGCCCGGTCGTGCCGCGCCGCACCAGCGCGGCCAGCACACCCGAGAAGGCGTACATGGCCGCCGCGATGTCCGCCGCCGGGATGCCCGCCTTCACCGGCTGCTCCGGCGTCCCGGTCACCGACACCAGCCCCGCCTCGCACTGCACGAGCATGTCGTACGCCCGCTTGTACGCGTACGGACCGCCGGAGCCGTACCCCGAGATGTCCACCGCGATCAGCCGCGGATGCTCGGCGCACAGCGTGGCCGCGTCCAGCCCGAGCCGGGCCGCCGCGCCCTGCGCGAGGTTCTGCACGAACACGTCCGCGTCGGCGATCAGCCGCCGGACGACGTCCAGCCCCCGCGGGTCCTTCAGGTTCAGCGCTATGGACTCCTTCCCCCGGTTGCACCACACGAAGTGCGAGGCGAGCCCCTTGGCCGCGGTGTCGTACCCCCGGGCGAAGTCGCCCCCGTCGACCCGCTCGACCTTCACCACCCTGGCCCCGAGATCGGCCAGCTGCCGGGTGGCGAAGGGCGCCGAGACGGCCTGCTCGACGGCGACGACGGTGATGCCCTCCAGGGGCAGGGGAAGCTGCTCCATGGACGGGATCATGACCCGGAGCGGCGGTTTTGTCAGCAGCGGGATGCGGCCGGCCGGCGGTGCCGCTCCGGGGAGGACCGGGTCCGGGAGCCGTCAGACCAGGGCGAACTGGCCCTCCGGGCCCTCCTCGAGGTGGTCGAGCACGGTGGCCGGCCGGCGGGCGGCCGGCGGGATTGGCAGAACACCCGCGGCCCTCAGATCGGCGGCGGTGACCGGGGAGGCGACCGTCAGGGCCTCCTGCCGGGGCCGCAGCTCCGCCAGCAGCGCGAGAACCGTGATCAGCTCCAGCAGCTCGGACGTCCACGTCTGCGGCCAGGCGGCCGGGCGGATCGCCGCCAGCGTGCCCGGTGCGCCCTGTGCGGTCCGTGCGGCGAACCACTGCTCCAGGACGCGCGCCGAGCCGGCCCGGAAGTCCCAGGCCTCGGACGGCACGGGGGCGATACGGCCCTCGTCGAGGTACAGGGTCTCCTCGTCGCGGTCGTAGTGCAGGGTCCGCGGACGGGAGGGCAGCGGGGCACGGACGTAGGGGCGGCGGCCACCGGGCAGCTTGGGGCGTTCGCCGTCGCGGCGCATCAGCCACAGCATCCGGCGGCCCAGCTCCACCCCCTCCGCCCACACCTCGGCGTCCTCCGTGAGCGGGACGGCCGGGCCGGGGCGCACGGTCGCGAGCACCCAGGCGAGAACGTCCAGCGGGGCGGGGGAGTGCCCGAGACGGACGGCGAGGTGCTCGAGCAGACCGGGCGCCAGATTCGGCTCCCGCGCCCCCGGGCGGCGGTACAGGGGACGGATGCGGCCCGGCCGGAGGAGCGGCAGCAGGGAGGTCGCCAGCAGAAGCGGCTCCCCGGTGCCGGGCGCGGCGGCCGGCTCGGCGACGAAGACCTGCCGGGCGTCGGCCACCCGCCACAGCTCGGGGCGGGCCGCGTCGATCAGACGGTGATCGGGGATCAGCCACTGCTCGTCGAAGGGCGCCACCAGCACACGGACCGGTTCCGGGCAGGGCCCCGAGGCACGGATCAGCTTCTCGGTGCCGCCGGTCCGCCCGGGCAGCTGCCCGACCGCCGTGTACGGCGTCCGCGAGCGCGTCGGCTCGAACAGGGCCTCCCGGTCGGGGCCCTCGGCCTTCAGCAGGGCCTCCCAACGGGCCTTCAGACACCCCGCGTCGGGCGCCGTCGGCCACCCCCGCCCGATCCGTGGCGATGCGACGGACCACGGCATGAGATCGGCCAGCGGCACAGCGTCGTCGTGCGTCACGCCCGGCATCGTACGACCTGTCCCGGACGGCCGGCTCAGGTGGCGTCGAGGGTGACCGAGAAGGAGAAACGGTCCCCGCGGTAGTGGATGACCGCCACGTCCAGCGGCCGTCCCGCCGTGTCGTAGGTGACCCCCGTGTAGTGCAGGATCGGGCTGAGCAGGGGGACCTCGAGCAGGCGCGCCGTCTCCGGGTCGGCCAGCCGTGCCTCCACCGTGTCCGTGATCCGGGCGATGTCCGCGCCGACCACGTCCCGCAGCACCTTGGTCATCGGCCACCGCAGCAGATCGTCCACGGGGATGTGCCGGGCCAGCTCCGGGCGGACGTAGTTGCGGGCGTGGTTGGTCGGCTCACCGGTCTTCTCGTCGCTGCGCAGCCGGTGGTACGTCGCCACCTCGTCCAGGTCGGGGAAGAACTCGGCGAGTTCGGCGGGCACGGGCGCCGTGCCGTGGTCCAGCAGCTCGGCGGTCATGCCGGACTGCTGGGCCACGATCGCGTCCACCGAGCCGAGGAGCCGCACCGGGGCTCCCCGGCGGGCGTTCGGCTCGATGAAGGTGCCGCGCCGCCGGTGCCGGGTGATCAGGCCCTCGTCCTCCAGCTCCTTCAGCGCCTGACGCATGGTCAGCACGCTCACGCCGTAGTGCTCCGCGAGCTGTTCCTCGGTGGGCAGACGCAGCGGGTCCCGGGGCGAGCGGCCGAGGATCGAGGCACGCAGCGACTGGGAAACCTGGTACCACAGCGGCAGCTTGCGGTTCAGGACGATCGAATCCGGAGCGAAGGAGGTCACGGGCCATCCGTACCGGTAGGGAACTCTCAGTGCAAGGGGCGGAAGTGCCGCTCGAGACCCTGCCACACCTCGTCGTACCCCTGCTGCAGGTGTTCGGCCCGCACCGCCTGCGGCGTGAGCCTCACCGGCCAGCGGGTCTCGAACATGAACGCCAGCCCGTCGTCCACCTTCTGCGGCTTCAGCTCGGCCGAGCTCGCCTTGTCGAAGGTCTCCAGGTCCGGGCCGTGCGCCGACATCATGTTGTGCAGGGAGCCGCCGCCGGGCACGAAGCCCTCCGCCTTCGCGTCGTAGGCGCCTTCGATCAGGCCCATGTACTCGCTCATCACGTTCCGGTGGAAGTACGGCGGCCGGAAGGTGTCCTCGCCCACCAGCCAGCGCGGCGCGAAGACGACGAAGTCGATGCCGGCCAGACCCGGGGTGTCGGAGGGCGAGGTCAGCACCGTGAAGATCGACGGGTCCGGGTGGTCGTACGAGATCGAGCCGATGACATTGAAACGGCGCAGGTCGTAGACGTACGGCACATGGTTGCCGTGCCAGGCGACGACATCGAGCGGGGAGTGGTCGTAGGTGGCGGCCCACAGGTTGCCGCAGAACTTGTTCACCACCTCCACCGGGCCCTCCACGTCCTCGTACGCGGCGACGGGCGCCATGAAGTCCCGCGGGTTGGCCAGACCGTTGGCCCCGATGGGGCCGAGGTCGGGGAGGCGGAAGGGGGCGCCGTAGTTCTCGCAGACGTAGCCGCGGGCGGTGCCGTCCAGGAGGTCGACGCGGAAGCGCACCCCGCGCGGGATCAGCGCCACATGGCCGGGCTCGGCGTGCAGCAGGCCGAACTCCGTGCGCAGCAGCAGCCCGCCGCGCTCGGGGACGATCAGCAGCTCGCCGTCCGAGTTGCCGAAGACGCGCTCCATCGAGGCGTTGGCGTGGTACAGGTGCACGGCCATGCCGGTGCGCTGGGTGACGTCGCCGTTGCCGCCGAGGGTCCACAGGCCGGCCAGGAAGTCCGTGCCCGGGGCGGGCTCCGGCAGGGGGTCCCAGCGCAGCCGGTTCGGGTCGGGCACGGTCTGGTTGAAGGGTGCCGTGCGCAGAGTGCCGTTGTCGGTGCGGGCGAACGGCGGATGCACGGCCGAGGGGCGGATGCGGTACAGCCACGAGCGGCGGTTGTGGGCGCGGGGCTCGGTGAACGCCGTACCGCTGAGCTGCTCGGCGTACAGCCCGAGAGGTGCGCGCTGCGGGGAGTTGCGGCCCACGGGCAGGGCCCCCGGGATCGCCTCCGAACTGTGCTCGTTGCCGAAGCCGGAGAGGTAGGTCAGTTTCTCGGCGATGCTGCGCGCGTCGTCCCCACTCATGATCGCTCCCTTGCGGTCCGATTCCTATGGGGCACCATAGGATTGGGTTCCCCGGGGCGCAAGCCCCCGGAAGGCGCCGTGTGGACCGGGCCGGCTCCGGCGGACGGCGCCTTCGGTGCCCTGGGACGGGCGGGCTTCTCGGCCGCACCGGCGAGGAGGGGCGGCGCTCCCGTAAGGCGGACGGGAAGAGCGCTTCCGAGGCCGGCGTCGGGGTCCGGCCGGACGGCGGCGGCTGGGCCGTACGGCTGACCGTCCGCCGCTTCCCGCCGCCGGCACCGCGCCGACGGCGGCACGGTCCGGGCGGCCGGTGGCGCACCGGCCCGGAGCACGGCCGTCACGGCCTCTCCCGCAAAGGCACCCGCGGAATCCCCGGGAAGTCCTCCGGGGAGGCGCCCGGCGGGCCGCCCCGTCGTCCGGCCGGCCGGAGGGCGCGCTTCACCCGATGGGCGGAGGCGGGCATGATGAAGCCGTGTCCCACGCGACCCCGCTACGCCATGCCCCCGTGCAGCGGCGCAGCGCAGAACGGCTGACCAGAATCCTCGACGCCTGCGCCGAACTCCTCGACGAGGTCGGCTACGACGCGCTGACCACGCGTGCCGTCGCCCTGCGCGCCGGTGTGCCCATCGGCTCCGTCTACCGGTTCTTCGGCAACAAGCGCGCGATGGCCGACGCGCTCGCCCAGCGCAACCTCGAGCGCTTCGCCGAGCGTGTCACGGAGCGTCTGCGGAGGACCGGGAGCGGCGACTGGCGTGTCGCCATGGACGCCGTGCTCGAGGAGTACCTGGAGATGAAGCGGACCGCCCCCGGCTTCTCCCTGGTCGACTTCGGCAACCAGATCCCCGTCGGCGTCCGCCGCGGCGAGCCCAACCACCGCGTCGCCGACCGCCTCGCCGAGCTGCTCTCCGGCCGTCTGAAGCGCCCCCTCGACGACGATCTGCGCCGCACCTTCCTGGTGGCCGTCGAGACCGCCGACACCCTCGTCCAACTCGCCTTCCGCGTCGACCCGCAGGGCGACGAGCGGATCATCGGGGAGATGCGGGCGATGCTGCGGGCGTATCTGGGACGGGTGCTGGACTGAGGAGCGTCCGCTCCGGCGCCGCGCCGCCGTCGGCGGGGAGGGGTCGGCTGGGCCGGTCGGGCGATGTCTGACGGCGCGTCGTGCGCAGGTCGCGGTCTTGGACGGCCGGGTGTGAAAGAGAGTCAGAGGCAAGAACGATTTGTATGAAAATCGGCTGACTCGGAGGAATGCGCATGCCCACCCTGACATCTCTACGCACCTTCGGCTCCCGCATCGGTGCCACCGCCGCCCTGACGGCCCTGACCGCGGCGGGGGCCACATGGCTGGCGGCGCCCGCCGCCATGGCCCAAGGAGAAGGCGGCGACATCAGGATCCACCGGGTGGGCGTGCCCTTCGGCGTCCCGAAGGACGACCCCGTGGTGTGCCGCTTCTATCTCGAGGCCGTCAACTTCGACAACCTCCCGAGCATCGCCTACACCATCCAGGCACAGCCCCCGCTGCCCACCAGCGCCACTGTCAGCGGCACCATCGCCCTCGGCGCCGGAGCCGGACACACCGAACCGCTGGCGCTGACCGACGGCCAGTACAAGCTCATCTGGAGCGTCGACGGCACCACCAGGGAGAAGCTCTTCCGCGTCAACTGCCGTGACGAGCAGGAACGGCACGACGGAGCCCACGGTCCGGGCGGCCGGATCGAGGACCAGGGCCGCGGCCAGCAGAACGGCGCGGGCGCCGCGGGCCACGACGGGGGCCCGAAGGGCGCCGTCCACGCGGGCGCCGGCGGCCTCGCCCCGATGACCGCCGCCCTCGCCCCGCTGACCGGTGCCGCGGCCGTGGGACTGGCCGCGGCCGGCGGCGCGGCGTACGTCCGGCGGACCCGACGGCAGCCCCATGGCGCCGCGTAGGGCGTACGCCGAACGTCCCGTCCGTCCCGCGACGCTCCCCCGGCCCGGCGGCCGGGGGGTGCGTCCGGGCAGGCGTCCCTACCGGCTTCTCGAGCAGGGAGGAACGCCGGGCCGTGCGGCCGGGGCCGCCCGCGTACATCCGGTACGCGGGCGGCCCTCCGCCGCGCGGGCGCACACCCCGCCGGGCCCCCGGTCCCGCACGGGCAGGGGGAACCCCTACGGCCCCGCGGGCCCCGTTCCCCGGAGGGCTGTTCCCCGGGCGGTCGCGGGACCCGCTCCCCGGGCGGGGAGCGCCGCTTTCGCGGCACGCCCCGGGCGCGGGCGCAGGCCCTGGTACCGGACCCGCGCCTACCGCCTCGCCAGGACGGCCGTGCTCGCGGTCCTCCTGGTGATGGCGGGCACCCGGTGCGAGGGAACGGGCGAGCGCACCGCGGCGGACCGGGCCGGCGGACCCGCCGTCACGGCGCCGGCCCCCCCGGCCCCCTCCGGCACGGACGACACGGGCAGGAGCAAGGACGACGAGGGCGAGGAGAAGGGGAAGGCCAAGGACAAGGGCAAGGACAAGGGCAAGACCGGCGGCGCGCAGGGCAACGGCCGGTCCGCCTCCCCGCGCCCCACCGCGCCGTCCTCGTCCCCGCCCGCGCCGCTGCCCAGGTCCCGGGCGACCACCCTGCGCATTCCCTCCCTCGGCGTCGACGCACCCGTCGTCGGACTCGGCCTCGACGCCGACCGGCGGCTGGAGACGCCCCCGGCCGACGACCCCAACCTGGTCGGCTGGTACAAGGACGGGCCCACCCCCGGGGAACGCGGCACGGCGGTCGCGGTGGGACACCGCGACACCAGGAAGGGCGCCGCCGTCTTCGCCGCGCTCGGCCGGATCGAGCCGGGCCGGACCATCGAGGTGCGGCGCGCGGACGGCCGTACCGCCGTCTACACCGTGGACAAGGTACGGGTCTTCGACAAGGACCGCTTCCCCGACAAGGAGGTGTACGGCCCCACCCGCCGCCCCGAGCTCCGCGTCATCACCTGCGGCGGCCTCTACACCCACCGGGCCGGCTACTCCAGCAATGTCGTCGTCTTCGCCCATCTGACCGCGACGAAGTGACACCCGGCCAGTCCCGCGCACGGCCGCTTTCCTCCGCAGCCCCTCCGGCCTTCTCCGGGCTTCTCCCCGGGGCTCCCGGGTCTTCCAGGTCTCCCCGGGGACTCTCCCGGGCGGACCGGAGCACCCGACCGGATCCGGGACACCGGGGCCCGCCCGCCGGCCGGTTCGGCGGCGCCGGTGCGAGGATGCGGCCCCGGACCGTCTCCCGTCGCTGTGCCCCTCCCGGGCCCGGGCGCCTTCCGGTCCCCAAGGAGCCGGAGGAGTACGCCGCCCCGGCCCGGAGCGTCCGGTGACCGAAAAGCGTCGGTGCCGGCACGAGGAGCCATCGGTAGGTTGTGACGCGTACGACGCATTCCGCCCCACGCGTACGACGCGCCCGTCCCGAGGAGCACGATGAAGGCACATGACGGCATGTACATCGACGGCGCCTGGCGCCCCGCCGCGGGCAAGGACGTCATCGAGGTGGTGAACCCGGCCGACGAGCAGGTCATCGCCACCGTGCCGGCGGGCACCGCCGAGGACGTGGACGCGGCCGTGCGCGCCGCCCGCGCCGCCCTCCCCGGCTGGGCCGCGACGCCGCCCGCCGAGCGGGCCGCCCGCCTGGCCGCCCTGCGGGACGTGCTGGTGGCCCGCGAGGAGGAGATCGCCGAGACCGTCACCGCCGAGCTCGGCTCGCCGCTCGCCTTCTCCCGGACGGTCCATGTGGGCGTGCCGATCGCGGTCGCCGGCTCCTACGCCGACCTCGCGGCGACGTACGTCTTCGAGGAGAAGGTGGGCAACTCCACCGTGTACCACGAGCCGGTCGGCGTGGTCGGTGCGATCACCCCCTGGAACTACCCGCTGCACCAGATCGTCGCCAAGGCCGCCCCGGCGCTGGCCGCGGGCTGCACGATCGTGCTGAAGCCGGCCGAGGACACCCCGCTCACCGCCCGGCTCCTCGCCGAGGCAGTCCATGAGGCCGGGGTTCCGGCGGGTGTCCTCAACCTGGTCACCGGCCTCGGTCCGGTCGCCGGGCAGGCCCTCGTCGAGCACCCGGACGTCGATCTGGTCTCCTTCACCGGCTCCACGGCCGTCGGCCGGCGGATCGGCGCGACGGCGGGCGCCGCCGTCAAGCGGGTCGCCCTGGAGCTGGGCGGCAAGTCCGCCAACGTCATCCTGCCGAGCGCGGATCTGGCCCGGGCCGTCAACGTCGGTGTCGCCAATGTGATGGCCAACTCCGGCCAGACGTGCAGCGCCTGGACCCGGATGCTGGTGCACCGCGACCAGTACGACGAGGCCGTCGAGCTCGCCGCGACGGCCGCCGCGAAGTACGGCGACCGCATCGGCCCGCTGGTGAGCGCCGCACAGCGGGCACGCGTGCGCGGTTACATCGAGAAGGGGATCGCCGAGGGCGCCCGCCTGGTCGCCGGCGGACCCGAATCCCCGCGGGACAAGGGCTACTTCGTCAGCCCCACCGTCTTCGCCGACGTCACCCCCGAGATGACCGTCGCCCAGGAGGAGATCTTCGGTCCGGTCCTGTGCGTCCTGCGCTACGAGGACGAGGAGGACGCCCTGCGCATCGCCAACGGCACGGTCTACGGTCTCGCCGGGGCCGTCTGGGCGGGCGACGAGGCCGAGGCGGTGGCCTTCGCCCGCCGCATGGACACCGGCCAGGTCGACATCAACGGCGGCCGCTTCAACCCCCTGGCCCCCTTCGGCGGCTACAAGCAGTCCGGCGTCGGCCGTGAACTCGGCACCTACGGCCTGGCCGAGTACCTGCAGACCAAGTCCCTCCAGTTCTAGGCGCTTTCAGCCCCAGGCCCTCCGACTTCAGCCTCTCGTCCCCTGTCCCTCCGTCCCCCGTCCCAAGGGAGTCACCACGTCATGGCCGTACGTGCCGCCGTCCTGCCCGCCATCGGCTCCCCGCTGGAGATCACTCGGATCGAGCTGCCGGAGCCCGGCCCCGGCCAGGTCCGGGTCCGGCTGGCCGCCGCCGGGGTCTGCCACTCGGACCTGTCGCTGAGCAACGGCACGATGCGGGTGCCGGTGCCGGCCGTGCTCGGTCACGAGGGCGCGGGAACCGTCCTCGCCGTCGGCGAGGGGGTCACCCATGTCGCACCGGGCGACGCCGTCGTCCTCAACTGGGCGCCGTCGTGCGGGGAGTGCCACAGCTGTGCGCTCGGTGAGGTGTGGCTGTGCGCCAACGCGCTGAACGGCATCGCCGGCGTCCACGCCCGCACCACCGACGGCACCGAACTGCACCCCGGTCTCAACGTCGCCGCCTTCGCCGAGGAGACGGTCGTCGCCTCCTCCTGCGTCCTGCCCCTTCCGGACGGGGTCCCGCTCACCGACGCCGCGCTTCTCGGCTGCGCCGTCCTCACCGGATACGGAGCCGTCCACCACTCGGCGAAGGTGCAGCCGGGGGAGACCGTCGCGGTGTTCGGCGTCGGCGGCGTCGGCCTGGCCGTCCTCCAGGCCGCCCGGATCGCGGGCGCGGCCAGGATCGTCGCCGTCGACGTGACCCCGCAGAAGGAGGAGCTGGCCCGCCGTGCGGGCGCCACGGACTACCTCCTCGCCTCCGGGAACACGCCCCGCGAGATCCGCGCCCTCACCGGCGGACAGGGCGTCGACGTCTCCGTCGAGTGCGTGGGCCGCGCGGCCAGCATCCGCGCCGCCTGGGACTCCACCCGCCGCGGCGGCCGTACGACGGTCGTCGGCATCGGCGGCAAGGACCAGCAGGTCACCTTCAACGCCCTGGAGATCTTCCACTGGGGCCGCACCCTGACCGGCTGCGTCTACGGCAACTCCGACCCGGCCAAGGACCTGCCCGTGCTCGCCGCCCATGTCCGTGCCGGCCGCCTGGACCTGGGCGCCCTGGTGACCGAACGGATCGCCCTGGACGGCATTCCGGCCGCCTTCGAGACCATGCTGGCGGGCAAGGGAGGACGGGCCCTGGTGGTCTTCTGACCCCGGTGGTCCGCTGACCGCCGCCGTGGACCGGGCGCCCGGTCCACGGCGGGGAAAGCGCCCGTGGCGAGAAGAGTCCGCCGGACGGCCGCCGGCTTCCCGGCCTCGGGACCGCGTGCGGGAACTCAGCGCAGTGCCGCCGCCTCGATCCCCAGCAGCTCCGCCAGGGCCCGCTCGCCCGCCGCCGTGACCCTCACCGCGCGCCCGGAGCCGATGCGTACGCACCAGCCCGCGTCGAAGGCGTGCCGGCACAGGGCCGCACCGGCGGCCCCCGCGAGATGAGGGCGCCGCTCCGTCCAGTCCAGGCAGGCCCGGGCCAGCGGACGCCGGCTTCTGCGGTCCAGTCCGATGCCCAGGGCGTCGAACCAGGCCAGCCCCGCGTCCGTGAGCGCGAAACCGGTGTCCTGCCGCAGCAGCCCCCGCGCGGCCAGCGCGTCCGTCACCACGATGCCCAGCCGTCCCGCGAGATGGTCGTAGCAGGTGCGGCCGCGGGCCATCGCCGACGCGGCGCCGGCCTCCCGCAGCGTGCGCGGCCGGTGCACGGCCTCCGGGGCGATCCGGGCGGCCAGGTCCTCCACCAGCTGGGCGACCTCCGCACCGGCCAGACGTACATAGCGGTGCCGCCCCTGCCGCTCCTCGGCCAGCAGCCCGCCGGCGACGAGCTTGTCCAGATGCTCGCTGAGCGTGGAGGCGGCGACCCCCGCGTGCCGGGCCAGCTCCCCGGCCGTCCACGCCCGTTGGTCGAGCAGCGCCAGCAGACACGCGGCGCGGGTCTCGTCGGCGAGCAGCCCGGCGAGCGCGGCGAGGGCCCGTGCCCGGGCGTCCTTGGCAGTCACGTGCTCCAGGATGGGGCACCCGTGCTTCGGCCGTCGCCGAAGTGCGCCCCGCGGTCCGCGTCGTCCGGCCGTGCTGCTGCTCGTCCTGCCCTGCCGCCCGGCCCCCGGGGACCGGGTCCCCGGGGGGCTGCCGAGCACGGGAACCGGGCATCCCGGCGGATGCGGCCCCGGCCACACCCGCCGATGCCTGCCGGCATGAGCGGCACACCGATCAAGCAGCAGAGCACGGCTGCCTTCCACGCTCAGGCCGTCGTCTCCTTCGCGGTCTCCCTGGCGGCCACCGCCATCGGCACCGTCCGACTGGACGCCGGGGTGCGGGCCCTCCTGGCCGTCGCCGTCCTGTATCCGGTCACCTCCGCCCTCACCCTCGCCAAGGTCATCAGGGACCGCCAGGAGGCCGGACGGCTCGCCAACCGGGCCGACCAGGCCCGTCCGGAAGAACTCCTCGCCGCGCACGACCCGTTCGAGAAACCGTGATCCGGTTGCGTCACTCCACCGTCCCGGGGACGCTAAGCGCCCGCTCATCCTCGGCGGTATGGTGGACCCCTTGAGGCAGAGAGGGGCAAGCAAGCGATGAGTACGGCGGAGGAGAGGGCCGACAGCGACCTGCAGTCGTGGGCCGAGGTCACCCCGGACGCGGCCCGGCGGCTGCTGCTGGCCGCCGTGGAGGCCTTCGCCGAGCGGGGCTACCACGCGACGACGACGCGCGACATCGCGAGCCGGGCCGGAATGAGCCCGGCCGCGCTCTACATCCACTACAAGACCAAGGAAGAGCTGCTCCACCGCATCAGCCGGATCGGCCACGAGAAGGCACTGGAGATCCTGCGCACGGCCGCCCGGCGCGAGGGCAGCGCGACCGAGCGGCTCGCCGACGCCGTGAGCTCCTTCGTCCGCTGGCACGCCAGGGGGCGCACCACCGCGCGGGTCGTCCAGTACGAGCTGGACTCCCTCGGGCCGGACGCCCGCGCGGAGATCCTCGCGCTGCGCCGCCAGGTCGACGCCGAGGTCCGCGGGATCATCGAGGAGGGGGCGGCCTCGGGCGAGTTCGACGTCCTGGACGTCCAGGGCACCACGCTGGCCGTGCTGTCCCTGTGCATCGACGTCGCCCGCTGGTTCAACGTCGACGGTCCCCGCACCCCGGAGGAGATCGGCGAGCTCTACGCCGACCTGGTGCTGCGGATGGTCGGGGCCAAGAAGGCCGGGCACGGGGTCGGGAAGGCCGAGGGGCAGGGCCGGATCCCCGTGGACGGTCCCGGTCCCCGTGGACGATGATCCCTGCGGACGGCCCGGACCGTTCCGTGGCCGACCCGGGGTCCGCTGTCCCCGCGGGGGCCCGGATCCCGTGGGCTGCGGCCGGACCGCGGGCAGCGACCGGCGGTGACTACAGGTAGTACCGGACCGTCGACCAACGGTGACTACAGGTAGTACCGGACCACCGACTCCGCCACGCACACCGGCTTGTCGCCGCCCTCGCGCTCCACGGTGAAGGCGACGGTCACCTGCACCCCGCCCGGCACCTCCTCCACGCCGGTGATCACGGCGGTGCTGCGCAGCCGCGAGCCGACCGGCACGGGGGCGGGGAAGCGGACCTTGTTGGTGCCGTAGTTGACGCCCATCCGCACACCCTCGACCTTGATCAGCTGCGGCCCGAACAGCGGGAGCAGCGACAGGGTGAGATAGCCGTGGGCGATGGTGGTGCCGAAGGGGCCCGCGGCGGCCTTCTCCGGGTCCACATGGATCCACTGGTGGTCGCCGGTCGCCTCCGCGAACAGGTCGATCCGCTTCTGGTCGATCTCCAGCCAGTCGGTGTAACCCAGCTGTTCGCCCACCGCCGCCTTCAGGTCCTCGACGGACGTGAAGATCCTCGGCTCTGCCATGTGCCCGGCCTCCGCATCGCACATCATCTCTAAGCGACTGCTTAGCATGGTCGGGTGGGAGGCCCCTGTCAATGGACCGGACGGGGGGCGCGGTGGGTAGGCTCTCACGAGTGCCCCAGATCCCCGAGAAGATCCACGAACTGACCGTCGGCCAGGTGGCCGCACGCAGCGGCGCCACGGTCTCCGCCCTGCGCTTCTACGAGTCCAAGGGGCTGATCAAGAGCCGTCGCACGGCGGGCAATCAGCGCCGTTACTCCCGTGACACCCTGCGCCGGGTCGCCTTCGTCCGGGCCGCGCAGCGCGTCGGCATCCCGCTCGCCACGATCCGCGAGGCGCTCGCCCGGCTGCCCGAGGAACGCACTCCCACCCGGGAGGACTGGGCCCGCCTCTCCGCGGCCTGGCGCTCCGAGCTGGACGAGCGCATCAAGCAGCTCAGCCGCCTCCGCGACCATCTCACCGACTGCATCGGCTGCGGCTGTCTGTCCCTGGACACCTGCGTCCTGTCCAACCCGGACGACGTCTTCGGCGAACGTCTGACGGGCTCGCGTCTGATGGTGGAGCGCGGGAGCGGGGACACGTCCGCGTGACTGCGGGCACGCCGGATCCGGCCGCCCGGATCCGGCGTCCCGGCCGGCCCGCGGGCGTGCCGGCCCGCTCCCGCGCTGTTCCCGTCCTGCCGCACCGGCGGTCCCCCGGCCGCCGGGCGGGCATCACGGCCGCACCGGCGGCCGTGCGGCAGGACCGGCGCACCCCGGCGTGCTCAGGCGGACACCAGCAGCTCCCCCCGCCGGGCGTGCTCCAGGGCCTCGGGGGTGAGGACCGGACGCGGCACCAGGATTCCGCACCGTGTGCAGACGGGGCCGGACGACGGCTCGTGGTCCAGGTCGTACGTCCAGACCAGCCGCTCCCCGCCGCACACCGGGCACGCCGTGCCCGGTTCGCGCTCCAGCGCGGCGATCAGCCGGCGCAGCACCTCGGCCAGCGGCTCGTGCGGGTGCACCCGTGGGTCGTCGCACCAGGCCACCCCGAAACCGCCCCAGGTCATCCGGTGCCAGTCGTCCACGCTGCCGGGCCTGCGCAGCCCCTCGTGCTTCTCCTTCTTGCGGCGCCTGGCGAACTCCACCTCGTAGGCGAGCCACACCGCACGCGCCTCCTCCAGCTCCTCCAGTGCGGCCACGAGCCGCGCCGGATCGGGGGACCTGTCCTCGGGGTCGAACCCCGCCCTGGAGCACAGATGGTCCCAGGTCGCCCTGTGTCCGTACGGCGCGAACCGCTCCAGACACTTGCGCAGCGAGTAGCGCCGCAGCGCCAGGTCGCACCGCGGGTCCCTCACCTGTCTCGCCAGACTCCGGAAACCGGCCATCTCCGCACCTCCGTCACATCCGCACCTGCGTGCTGCGGTCACCGCGGCGCCGTACGGCGTCCCCCGCACCGGGGCGGCGGCCGAAACCGTCGCGCGGACGTACCGCACCGGCACCGCCGTAGAGACGTGCCGGCACCCGATCCGGCTCCATCGGTTTTCCGATGTCCGCCATAACGCCGCCCTGGTTGACCTTCACGAAGTGCTTCCAAAAAGTGACGCATGTTCATTTTCCAGCCCGGGGATACCGACGGTAACGTCCTGCCCTCACCCTGTCGGGAGGAGCCGCCATGCCACGGCGCACCCCACACAGCGCGCTCGACAGACCGAGAGCTCCCCGCAGATTCCACGGGTTCCTGAAGGCCGCCTCCGTATGCGTCCTCGTGACCGGTCTTTTGTCTCCGCTCTCCCCGGCGGCGGCAGCCGGGACGGCCGCGGAAGCGGCCGGCGAGGCGACCACGGGAGCCGTCGGCGGAGCGGCGGCCGCGAACGACTACTGCGGCGGCCGGTGCTCCGACATCCTGCCGCCCGGCGAGAACGGCAGCGCCACCCTCGCCCAGATCCTCCTCAACCAGGCCTTCGGCATCCTGCCCGGCCACGCCGGGGACCAGCTCGGCCCGTACGCCGACCTGGCCAAGGGCTACCCGGCGCTCACCGACGACAAGATCAACTCCTTCTTCAACGACGCCTCGTTCGGCGTCCCGCCCGACCAGGTCGCCTCCACCGTCAGACCCGCGGGCCGCAGCGATGTGACCATCGTCCGCGACAAGAGGACCGGAGTGCCGCACATCACGGGCACCACCCGCTACGGCACCGAGTTCGGCGCGGGGTACGCCGCCGCCGAGGACCGGCTGTGGGTCATGGACTTATTCCGGCGCGTCGGCCGCGGACAGCTGACCCCCTTCGCCGGCGGCGCACCCGCCAACCAGCAGCTGGAGCAGGAGTTCTGGCGCAACGCGCCCTACACCGAGGCCGAGCTCCAGGCGCAGATCGAGGGCGCGGCGGCCCGCCACGGCGCCCGCGGACAGCAGGCCCTCGCCGACGCCCAGGCCTACATCGACGGCATCAACGCCTACATCGACGCCTCCGACTCCGGCCGCTACTTCCCCGGCGAATACGTCCTGACCGGCCACAAGGACGCGATCACCAACGCCGGCACCATCGAACACTTCAAGATCACCGACCTGGTCGCACTGGGCTCCGTGATCGGCGCCCTGTTCGGCTCCGGCGGGGGCGGGGAGGTCGACAACGCGCTGTCCCTGCTGGCCGCCCAGTCGAAGTACGGCCTCGAGGAGGGCACCCGGATCTGGGAGTCCTTCCGTCAGCGCAACGACCCCGAGGCCGTCCTCACCGTGCACGACGGCAAGCGCTACCCGTACGCCGGCAGGCCCGACGATCCCCGGGGCGCGGCCCTGCCCGACGCCGGCTCCGTGGTCCGGGAGCCGCTGATCCACCAGCGCACCGGCAGCGCGGCGACCGCCGCCGCGAAGCGCGCCTCCGACGCGGCCGCGAGGAACGCCCTCTCCTCCGCCCGGCGCGGCATGTCCAACGCCCTCGTCGTCAGCGGCAGGCACACCGCGAGCGGCCACCCGATCGCCGTCTTCGGCCCGCAGACCGGCTACTTCGCCCCCCAGCTGCTGATGCTCCAGGAGATCCAGGGCCCGGGCATCAGCGCCCGCGGCGCCGCCTTCGCCGGTCTGAGCATGTACGTCGCCCTCGGCCGCGGCCAGGACTACGCGTGGAGCGCCACGACCTCCGGCCAGGACATCATCGACACCTACGCCGTCGAACTGTGCCAGGACGACCACCACTACCTGTACCGCGGCACCTGCACGCCCATGGAGAAGGTCGAGCGGACCAACTCCTGGAAGCCCACCGTCGCCGACTCCACCCCGGCCGGCTCCTACACCATGCGGGTGTGGCGCACCAAGTACGGCCCCGTCACCCACCGCGCCACCGTCGGCGGGAAGAAGGTCGCCTACACCACCCTGCGCTCCTCCTTCCTGCGCGAGGCCGACTCGATCGTCGGCTTCCAGATGCTCAACGACCCCGGCTTCGTCAAGGGCCCGGAGGACTTCCAGAAGGCCGTGCAGCACATCAACTACACGTTCAACTGGTTCTACGCCGACTCCGAGCACACCGCGTACTACAACAGCGGCGACAACCCGGTGCGGGCGAGCGGCGTGGACCCCGACTTCCCGGTGTGGGCCCGGCCGGCGTACGAGTGGCGCAACTGGGACCCGGCCACCAACGGCGCCGACCACACCCCGCCCTCCGCCCACCCGAACTCGATCGACCAGGACTACTACATCTCCTGGAACAACAAGCTGGCCCTGGACTACAGCTCCGCCGCCTGGGGCGAGGGCTCGGTGCACCGCGGCGACCTGCTCGAGGACCGGGTGAGGAAACTGGTCGAGGCCGGCGGGGTCACCCGTGCCGCGCTGGTGCGGGCGATGGCGGACGCGGCCCTGACCGACCTGCGGGGAGAGGACGTCCTGCCCGGCCTGCTCGAGGTGATCAACAGTGCGCCGGTCACCGACCCCACGGCCTCGGCGGCCGTGAGCAAGCTGCAGGACTGGCTGGCCGCGGGCGCCCGGCGCACCGAGACCTCGGCCGGGAGCAGGAGATACGCGCACGCCGACGCCATCCGGATCCTGGACGCCTGGTGGCCGCTGCTGGTGAGGGCCCAGTTCGAACCGGGCCTCGGCAGCGACCTCTACACCGCCTTCACCGTCAACCTGCCGATCGACGAGTCGCCGTCGGCCGCACACGGCCCGACCGGCGCGCACGCCGGAAGCTCCTTCCAGTTCGGCTGGTGGAGCTACGTCGACAAGGACATCCGGGCGGTGCTCGGCAAGCCCGTGCGGGGGCCGCTCGCACGGAAGTTCTGCGGGAACGGCGATCTCGCCGCCTGCCGGGACGTGCTGATCGGCACCCTGAAACAGGCCGCCGGAACGCCTGCGGCCCAGGTCTACCCCGGGGACGACCAGTGCGCGGCGGGCGACCAGTGGTGCGCCGACTCGATCGTCCAAAGGCCCCTGGGCGGCATCAAGCACGCCAGGATCAGCTGGCAGAACCGGCCCACCTTCCAGCAGGTCGTGGAGTTCACCGGCCACCGGTAGACCGGGGGCGGCGGGCCGTGTCCGCGGACACGGCCCGCCGGCTGCCGGGGCCGGCCCGGAGGGGAGCCGGCCCCGGCACGGCGCGGCCAGCTCGGGGAGTCACCCGGGCGACCGGGCGGCTCGGGCGCTTCAGTCGTTTCAGGCACCTCGGGCACCTCAGTCGTAAAGGAGGTACTCCTTCCGCACCTTCCGGAACGCGGCCAGCTCCTGCCGCCAGCCGGCCACCACCTCGTCGGCGGTCGCCCCGGCGTCGATCATCGTGCGCACCCGGGCGGAGCCGGTGAGCTTGTCGATCCAGTGGTCCGGGCGCCAGGCGAAGCCGCTCCAGACCCGCTTGGCGGTCACCAGCAGCGCGATCCCGGTCCGCACGGGGTCGTAGACGGTCCGGTCGTGCACATGGATCTGCACCCCGCCGACCGTCGTGCCCTGGAACTTGGAGAAGGCGGGCGTGAAGTACGCCTCCCTGAAGTGCACGCCCGGCAGGCGCAGGGCGTTCGCCGCGGCGGCCCAGCGCCCGTCGATCCCCTCCGCGCCGAGCAGCTCGAAGGGACGGGTGGTGCCGCGGCCCTCGGACAGGTTCGTGCCCTCGAACAGACACGTCCCCGCGTACACCAGGGCGGTGTCGGGGGTCGGCATGTTCGGGCTCGGCGGCACCCAGGGAAGCCCGGTGGCGTCGTGGAACCACGACCGCCTCCAGCCGGTCATCGGCACGGTCTCCAGCGGCACCGGTGCGGGCAGGAACTCCCCGTTGAACAGGCGCGCCAGCTCGGCGACCGTCATGCCGTGCGCCTGCGCGATCGGCTGCCGTCCGACGAAGCTCGCGAACTCCCGGTGCAGCACCGGCCCCAGGGCCTCGCGCCCGGTCACCGGGTTCGGCCGGTCCAGCACCACGAACCGCTTGCCGGCCAGGACGGCGGCCTCCATGCAGTCGTACAGCGTCCAGATGTACGTGTAGAAGCGGGCCCCCACGTCCTGGATGTCGAAGACGACCGTGTCCACGCCGGAGGCGGTGAAGACGTCGGCCAGGGACTGCCCGCTCTTGAGATAGGTGTCGTACACCGGAAGCCCGGTGGCCGGGTCGTCGTGACGCCCCTCGGAGCCGCCCGCCTGCGCGGTGCCCCGGAAGCCGTGCTCGGGGCCGAAGACGGCGACCAGCTCCACCCGGGGATCGGCGTGCATGACGTCCACGACATGCCGTACCTCCCGGGTGACGCCGGTCGGATTGGTGACGATCCCGACCCGCTGCCCGCGCAGCGGCGCGTAGCCGCCGGCGGCCAGACGCTCGAAGCCGGTCCGTAACCGCTCGCGCCCGTGGTGCCCGGCCGCGGACGCCGCCGGTGCGGACGCCGCGACGGCCGCCGTGGCCGCCGCGAGCACACCTCGTCTGGACATGCGCATGGATGACCTCCAGGGAGTGGACGGTGCGTGGACGGTGCGAACCGCGTGCCCCGCGGTGCCGCGGTCCCCTCCCACGGTGCTGCGCCCGCCCCTTCCCCGGCACATACCGACCGGTTAGTCTGGCGCGGAGCCGCGGGGAGCCCGTGTCGCAGCCATGCGGAAGGAGACCGATGATGGAAGCCGTGCGGGATGCGGGAGTGGTCGTCACCGGCGCCGGCGGGGGCATCGGCGCCGCGCTGGCCCGCCGGTTCGCCGCCGAGGGGGCACGGGTCGTGGTCAACGACCTCGACGCCTCCAGGGCGGAGGCCGTGGCCCGGGAGATCGGCGGCATCGCGGTGCCCGGCGACGCCTCCGCGATCGTGGCCGGGGCCCGTGACGCGCTCGGCGGCACGGTCGACGTCTACTGCGCCAACGCGGGTCTGCCGTCCGCCGGTTCGGAGGCGGCCGACGAGGAGGTCTGGGCGCGTGCCTGGGACGTCCATGTCATGGCCCACGTCCGCGCCGCCAGGGCGCTGCTCCCCGCCTGGCTGGAACGCGGCAGCGGCCGGTTCGTCTCCACCGTCTCCGCGGCCGGGCTGCTCACCATGATCGGCGCCGCCCCGTACACCGTCACCAAGCACGGTGCCCTCGCCTTCGCCGAGTGGCTGTCGCTGACCTACCGTCACCGCGGGATCAAGGTGCACGCGATCTGCCCGCAGGGGGTGCGCACCGCCATGCTGGAGGACGCCGGCAGCGCGGGCGACCTGGTGCTCCGGCCGACCGCGATCGAGCCCGAGGACGTGGCCGACGCCCTGTTCAAGGGGATGGAGGAGGACCGCTTCCTGATCCTGCCGCACCCCGAGGTCGCCGGTTTCCACCGGGCCCGGGCCGCCGACCCCGACCGCTGGCTGACGGGCATGAACCGTCTCCAGCGCACCTGGGAGGAGACCCGGTGACCGCCTCCCGCCCCCGCGCCACCGCCGGGACGGTCCCGGCCGCACCTGCCGCACGCCGCGGGAGGAGACCGGCCGCCCGTGCGCATCCGCGGCGGGCCGCGAGCCTGCCGGACGCGCCGGGGGCGGCAAGTGGGAAGATCCTCCGTCGGGAGTTTCCTTCCCGGGAGCACGGCAGCGAGCAGGACCACGAAAGGCGGGTGGCGGCAGGTGCCCAGGACGACGGACTCGGATGACACTCCGGTGCCGCAGCGGCTCCTGGCCGCCGCCACCCGGCTCTTCGCCGAACAGGGCTACGACCGCACCTCGGTGCAGGAGATCGTCGAGGCGGCCGGTGTCACCAAGGGGGCGCTCTACCACTACTTCGGCTCCAAGGAGGACCTGCTGCACGAGGTGTACGCGCGGGTGCTGCGCCTGCAGCAGGAGCGCCTGGACGCCTTCGCGGACGCCGACGAGCCAGTCGAGAAACGGCTGCGGGACGCGGCGGCGGACGTGGTGGTGACCACCATCGAGAACCTCGACGACGCGATGATCTTCTTCCGCTCGATGCACCATCTGAGCCCGGAGAAGAACCGGCAGGTGCGCGCCGAGCGCCGGCGCTACCACGAACGCTTCCGCGCGCTCGTCGAGGAGGGCCAGCGGACGGGCGTCTTCTCCACGGCGACCCCGGCCGACCTGGTGGTCGACTACCACTTCGGCTCGGTCCACCACCTGGCGACCTGGTACCGCCCGGACGGCCCGCTGAGCCCCCGGGAGGTCGCCGACCACATGGCGGACCTGCTGATGCGCGCGCTGCGCCCGTAGGGGCCGGCGCCGTCGGCCCGTCCGGCTTCCGTCCGGTTCCGGGGACGCCGGGGACGGAGGTCCGCGGAAGTCCGCGCGGCGCCGAGGAGGACCGGGGCCGCAGAGACCCGGGGACGTCGGGGACACGGTCCCCGAAACGGGCGGGGACGGCGGGGCGAGGACCTTTCCCCGGCCGTCCCCTCCCGTCACAGATACTTCCTCAGTTCCCGCCGTGCCAGCGATCGCTGATGGACCTCGTCCGGACCGTCCGCGATCATCAGCGTGCGCGCCGCCGCGTACAGCTCCGCCAGCGGGTAGTCCTGGCTGACCCCTCCCGCGCCGTACAGCTGGATCGCCCGGTCGATGATGTCCACCACCGCCCGCGGCGTGGCGATCTTGATGGCCTGGATCTCGGTGTGCGCGCCCCGGTTGCCCACGGTGTCCATCAGCCACGCCGTCTTCAGCACCAGCAGCCGCAGCTGCTCGACGGTCACCCGTGCGTCCGCGATCCAGTTCTGCACCACACCCTGCCGGGCCAGCGGCTTGCCGAACGCCGTACGGGACACCGCCCGCCGGCACATCAGCTCGATCGCCCGCTCGGCCATGCCGATCAGCCGCATGCAGTGGTGGATGCGGCCCGGACCGAGGCGCGCCTGCGCGATGGCGAACCCGCCGCCCTCCTCGCCGACGAGATGGGACACCGGCACGCGCGCGTGGTCGAACACCACCTCGGCGTGACCGCCGTGGGCGTGGTCCTCGTACCCGAACACCTGCATCGCCCGTGCGACGGTGACACCGGGCGTGTCGCGCGGCACGAGCACCATGGACTGCTGACGGTGGGGGTCCGGCCCGTCCGGGTCCGTCTTCCCCATCACGATGAAGATCGCGCAGTCCGGGTGCATCGCGCCCGAGATGTACCACTTGCGGCCGGTGATGACGTACTCGTCGCCGTCCCGCTCGATGCGCGTGGTGATGTTGGTGGCGTCCGAGGAGGCCACCTCCGGCTCGGTCATCGCGAACGCCGAACGGATCTCACCGGCGAGCAGGGGCTCGAGCCACTGCTTCTTCTGCCACGCGTCGCCGAACTGCGCGAGCAGCTCCATGTTGCCCGTGTCCGGTGCCGCGCAGTTGGTGGCGAGGGGCGCCAGCTGCGGGGAGCGGCCGGTGATCTCGGCGAGCGGGGCGTACTGGAGGTTGGTCAGCCCGGCGCCGTACTCGGCGTCCGGCAGGAAGAGGTTCCACAGACCCTGCCGGCGCGCCTCGGCCTTCAGCTCCTCCACCACGGGCGGGGTGTCCCAGGGGGAGGGCAGCGCGGCCCGCTGCTCCCGGGCCACCGCCTCGGCCGGGTAGACGTACTCGTCCATGAAGGCCAGCAGCCGGGAGCGCAGTTCCTCGGTGCGCGCGTCGAACGCGAAGTCCATGTCGCTCAGCCCTCCCGAAGAGCGGTCAGTCCGTGGTCGATGAAGGCGGGGACCAGGTCGCCGATGCGGTCGAAGCCGCGCCCGACCGTCCGGCCGAGCGTGTACCGGTAGTGGATGCCCTCCAGGATCACGGCCAGCTTGAAGCAGGCGAACGCCGTGTACCAGGACACGGCCGACACGTCGCGCCCCGACCGCGCGGCGTACCGCTCGATCAGCTCGGCGGGGGAGGGGTGGCCGGGGGCCAGGGCGGTGGTGGAGACGGGCGAGTCCGGCAGGACCGGCGGCCGGCTGTACATCGCCAGCAGGCCCAGGTCGGTCAGCGGGTCGCCGAGTGTGGACATCTCCCAGTCGAGGACCGCCGTGATCCGGTCGTCGGCCCCGATCAGGACGTTGTCGAGCCGGTAGTCGCCGTGCACCACGGCCGGCGCGGGGGAGCCGGGCAGGGTGCGTCCGAGCGCCGCGTGCAGCTCGTCGATGCCGGGGAGGTCGCGGCTGCGGGAGGCGTCCAGCTGCTTGCTCCAGCGCCTCAGCTGCCGGTCCAGGAAGCCCTCGGGCCGGCCGAAGCCGGCGAGGCCCACCTCGGCGGGGTCCACCGCGTGCAGCTCGACGAGGGTGTCCACCAGCGACAGCACGGCGTTCCGGGTGCGCTCCTCGCCCAGCGGGGCGAGCTGCTCCGCGGTGCGGTACGGGGTGCCCTCGACGAACTCCATGACGTAGAACGGCGCGCCCAGCACCTCCTCGTCCTCGCACAGCAGCAGCGGGCGCGGCACCGGCACGGCGGTCGGGTGCAGGGCGCTGATCACCCGGTGCTCGCGCCTCATGTCGTGGGCGGTGGCCAGGACGTGGCCGAGCGGGGGACGGCGTACGACCCATCGCGAGGTGCCGTCCGAGACCGCGTACGTCAGGTTCGACCGGCCGCCCTCGATCAGCCGGGCGGTCAGGGGGCCCTGGGCCAGGCCGGGCAGCTCCCGGTCGAGCAGGCCGCGCAGCCGGTCGAGGTCGAGTCCGGGCGGGTGGTCGGGGCTCATGGGCGCTCCTGTGGACGGGGGCGGGACGCGACCATGATGCCGACCGGTCGGTATGCCGTCCAGTGTGCCCGTCGGACGTGACCGTCGCCACAGGGACCGGGCGACGGGGACGGGTGCGGGGGCTAGAGGACCAGCGCCGCCGCGCAGACCGCCACGGCGACCGTGCACAGGACCGCCGCCGTGGCGTGCCGGGCGGCGAGGGCCGGAGGGGGGCCCGGCCGGGCGAGGGCGCGGATGCGGAGCTGGGCGAGCAGGAGGAAGGCCGCCCACAGGACGCAGCACAGGGCGGTGACGGCGAGACCGGGGGCGGACGGGCCGCCGTGCAGGGCCGACCGTGCGGCGAGGGCGGTGACGACGGTGCAGGCCAGAGTCGTGCGCCGCCAGGCCAGCCGGGTCCGTTCCGGCTGCAGACCGGGGTCCCGGCCGGGGTCCGGGGGCCGCGTCCCCGTGCTCATGCGGCCCATCCGGCGAACACGACGACGACCATGACGACGGCCACGGCCGTGACGAGCAGGCTCAGCACGGCCGGGAAGCGCGAGGCGGGCAGGTCCTCGCCGCGGCGCATGGCCCGCTCGCAGCGCACCCAGTGGTCGACCGCGCGCAGGGAGCACAGCACACCCGCGCCCAGCAGGGCGAGGGCGAGCCCGATGCGCCAGCCCTGGGGCAGACGGGGCAGGAACTGGTCCACCGCGAAGCCGCCGGCGATCAGGGCGAGGGCGGTGCGCAGCCAGGCGAGAAAGGTGCGCTCGTTCGCCAGGGAGAAGCGGTAGTCGGGGGTGCTGCCCTCCTTGCGGACCTCCTCGGGGGCGAACCACAACCGGACGTTCCGTACGAAGTCGATCACGCGAGGGACTCTAGGGGCTGCCGTCCGGCTCGTGCCGCGGGGCGGGGGGGCGGCGCGGTCGCGCGGCACCGCCCGCCGGGACCAGGCCCGGTGAGGGGCGGCACCCCGAGGGCCGCTCAGTGCGCGGACCTGTACGCCTTCAGCCGTTCGTAGGCGGCCAGCCCGTCCGGCACCCACTCCCACTCCCGCAGACGGCGCTCCACCTCGCCCTCGGACAGGAAGCCGTACCAGGCGACCTCCTCGGCCTGCGGCCGCACCGGCAGATCGCAGCGGACCTGGTAGACCGCCGACCACCAGGTGTGGCCGGCGCCGTCGTCGTACAGGAACTTGAACAGGTGCTCGGGGCGGGGCAGTCCCGTCACCCCCAGCTCCTCCTCGGCCTCGCGCAGGGCCGCGTCGTCGTAGGTCTCGCCGGCCCCGACGACCCCGCCGACGAACATGTCGTACAGCGAGGGGAAGACCAGTTTGGCGGGCGTGCGCCGGTGCACGAAGAGCCGTCCCTCGGCGTTGCGCACCTGCACGAAGACACAGCGGTGACGCAGCTTCCTGGCGTACGCCTCCCCGCGCGGGAACTGCCCGATGACGCGGTCGTGCTCGTCGACGATGTCGAGGATCTCCTCCGCAGCGCTCATACGGCCATCCAATCAGCCCGCTCACCACCGGCGCGGCCGTCCGGCAGGCCCGTGTCCGGCGGCCGCGTCCGGCCGGGCCCGGACGGACGAGGGGCCGGTGGACCGCACGAGGTGGCCGACCGGCCGCGCTGCTCGTGGGGACACGTGGACCGGCCGCCGTGTGCACGACGGCCGGTCCCCGCGGTGCGGCCCACCCGCCCCGGAGGAAGGGCGGGTGGGCCGCGATCGCCGTACTCGGTGCGGGGCCCTCGGACCGCCTAGATCACCAGGGACAGCAGCAGGACCAGGGCACCGGCGACCACCGAGATGATCGTCTCCATGACCGACCAGCTCTTGACCGTCTGCCCGACGCTCATGCCGAAGTACTCCTTCACCAGCCAGAACCCGGCGTCGTTGACATGGCTGAAGAAGAGCGAGCCGGCACCGATGATCAGAACCAGCAGGGCGGTGTGGGTGGTCGACATGTCGGCCGCGAGCGGGGCGACCAGACCGGCCGCCGAGATGGTCGCCACGGTCGCCGAACCGGTCGCGAGCCGGATCGCCACCGCGATCAGCCAGGCCAGCAGCAGGGTCGGGATCGACCAGTCCTTGGATATGTCCAGGATCATCTGACCCACCCCGCAGTCGATCAGCGTCTGCTTGAAGCCGCCGCCCGCGCCGACGATCAGCAGGATGCCGGCGATGGGCATGAGGCTCGTGTCGACGGTCCGCGCGATCCGCTCCTTGCCGAACCCGGCCGGCAGGCCCAGCGTGAAGATGCCGGCGAGCACGGCGGCCAGCAGCGCGATCATCGGGGAGCCGACGATGTCGAAGACGCGCTGGGTCATGTTCCCGGGGTCGTCCACGACGATGTCGACCAGGGCCTTGGCCAGCATCAGGACCACCGGCAGCAGCACCGTGGCCAGGGTGATGCCGAAGCCGGGACGCCGCTCCAGCTCCTCCGACGGACGCTGGGGCAGCATCCGGTCGGGGACGGGGACGTCCACCCAGCGGGCCGCGAACCTGGAGAACAGCGGACCGGCGACGACCACCGTCGGAATGGCGACCAGGAGGCCGAGCGCCAGCGTGATGCCCAGGTTGGCGCCGACCGCGTCGATCGCCACCAGCGGACCGGGGTGCGGGGGGATCAGGCCGTGCATCACGGACAGACCGGCCAGCGCCGGGATGCCGATGCGCATCAGGGAGTAGTTGCCGCGCTTGGCCACCATCAGCACCACCGGGATCAGCAGCACGATGCCGACCTCGAAGAACAGCGGCAGACCGATCACGGAGGCGATCAGCACCATCGCCCACGGCATCGTCCGGCCCCGGGCCTTGGCCAGGATCGTGTCGACGATCTCGTCGGCGCCGCCGGAGTCGGCGAGCATCCTGCCGAGGATCGCGCCGAGGGCGATCAGCACGCCCACACCGGCGACGGTCGAGCCCAGGCCGGCGGTGAAGCTGCCGATGGCCTTGTCGAGCGGTGCCCCGGCGAGCGCGCCGAGCACCAGCGACCCGATGGTCAACGACAGGAAGGCGTGCAGCTTGTACCGGGTGATGAGAAGGACGATGACGGCGATGCCCGCCAGGACGGCGATGCCCAGCTGAGCGTGTCCGGCCGAGGTGATCGGCGGGGGCGCGTCCGCTGCCAGCATCTCGACGCTGAGTCTGGTCACGGTGTTCCCTTGCAGATGAGGTGGGGTGTCGGGGGAGTGGGGGTGCACCGCGGTCGGTGACCGCGGGGAGAGACGTCACCGCCGGAACGGCCGCGCCTCGGCCGGCCGCGTGGTGCTAGTCGAGGTCCTCCAGCGCGGCCAGGGCACGCGCGGTGATCTCCTCGGGGGTGCCGGAGATGTCGACCGCGACGCCCGGCTCGTCCGGCTGGAGCGGCTGCAGGGTGGCGAACTGGGAGTCCAGCAACGCCGTCGGCATGAAGTGACCCCGGCGGTTCGCCATGCGACGCTCGACGAGTTCCCGGTCGCCCGTCAGGTGGACGAACACGATGCCGGGAGCCGCGGCCCTCAGCCGGTCGCGGTACGACCGCTTCAGCGCCGAGCTGCTCACCACCCCGCCCCGGCCCGTCCGCCCGCGTGCCCAGGCGCCGATGGCGTCCAGCCACGGCCACCGGTCCTCGTCCTCGAGCGGGATCCCGGCCGTCATCTTGGCGATGTTGGCCTCGGGGTGGAAGTCGTCGCCCTCGGCGTACGGGACGCCGAGCCGGGCGGCCAGCAGCGGACCGATCGTGGTCTTGCCCGTGCCGGCCACGCCCATCACCACAACGACGTGGGGGGTGCGCATCACTGCCTCGCTGTCTTCCTCGACGAGCGACGTCGACGTCCGACGTCCGCCATACTGAAACCCATAGGTACGACAAATTCAAGAGTCTGTGACATATAAATCTGACTTTTGAGTCCCTTGATCCACGCCGTACCCTGTGGGGCATGAGCACACCGGGCCGGGGGCTGCACGGCCATGTACTGGACATCCTTGGCCCAGCCATCACCGCGGGGGAGTACCCGCCGGGCAGCGTGCTGAGAACCGACGAACTGGCACAGCGCTTCGAGGTGTCACGCTCCGTCATGCGCGAGGCGGTCCGCGTCCTGGAGTCCATGCGCCTGGTCGCCTCACGCCGCCGGGTCGGCGTGACCGTGCTGCCCCAGTCGGAGTGGAACGTCTACGACCCGCAGGTCATCCGCTGGCGTCTGGCGGGCGCCGACCGGCCCCGGCAGCTGCGCTCACTGACCGTGCTGCGCTCCGCGGTCGAGCCGGTCGCGGCCGGCCTGGCCGCCCAGCACGCCACCCCCGAGCAGTGCGCCGAACTCACCGAGTGCGCCCTGGGCATGGTGGCGAACTCGCGCGGCCACCGGCTGGAGGAGTACCTGGTGCACGACATCGCCTTCCACCGCGTGATCCTCACGGCCTCCGGCAACGAGATGTTCGCCCGCCTCGGCGACGTCGTCGCCGAGGCGGGCGAACA
>NZ_MUME01000108.1 GCF_002155915.1 Streptomyces thermovulgaris
GCACCAGGTCGAGCACCAGAGCCGGACGGTGGTGGCAGCAGTGCTCGAGGCACGGGGGATGTCGAGGTGAGACGGCTCGGTCGCCTGCGGGCGCCACGAGCCGGTGGCGGGGACCCGAGCGTGCTCAGCGCTTCGCGCCTCCGCGTGTTCGGGTCCCCGCCACCGGCACGCCCTTCGGCTCCTCCGCGGCCGGCGCGCGGGGACGGGGGGCGTGGGTGGGCCTACCCCGGGATGGGGCTTCGGGGCGGCGTCGTCCTGACCAGAGCCTTGAAGGGCAAAGACGTGAAGCGGTCCGGGCCGGAGTTCTGCGGTGGGCTGTGAAGTGGCGGGTGAGGCAGCCCATGAGGCAGTCCGTACCTCGGCGGGGTCTCAGGCGGGTCCGCGTCCTCGGTCGGGGCCGGGGGGCCGGGGAGCCGAGAGCCGGAAGGCGACCTGGCCGAACGACACCTGGTCGCCCTCGCGCACGACGGCCGCGCCGATCACGCGCCGTCCGTTGACGGTCGTGCCGTTGGTCGAGCTCAGGTCTCTCAGCACCCACATCCCGCCCTGATGGCACAGCTCGGCGTGGACCCGGGAGACCGTCTCGTGGGTCAGCCGCAGGCCGCAGCCCGGATCGCGCCCTATGCGCAGCGCCCGGCCGCTGCCGGGGTACGGCAGCAGCAGCTTGGGCAGCCGCTCGGCCTGCCAGGCCCTGCGCAGCCGTACCGTGAAGCCGGACACCGCCTCGACCGTGCCGAACACCAGCCGGGACAGCCGGCCCTCGGTGGGCAGGTCGGCGGTGAGCGCGGCGAGATCCTCCGAGGTGCGGGCGGTCAGGGCCAGTTCCATGCGGCGCATGAACGTGTCGTGCGACAGCCGGCCCATTGCGACGCCGTCACGCAGGATCTTCAGCGCCTTGTCACGCTCCGCGTCGGACAACCGCGCGGGAGGCGTATGAAATTCGAAGGACGACGTCACGGGGGTGATTGTCGGTCAGTGGACCGCATGTGTCCAGCGAAGCCCGTGGTGGCGGCGTGGAACGGACCTGACGACACCTGCAGCAAAAGGGAGTTTTCGACGGCGGATTGATCGCACATGGAGGACGATGGGCAAAGCCATCACGGTGAGCAGACGAAGGGGAACCGTCCGTGCAGTTCGAGGTGTGGGCACCGCAGGCCGACCGGGTGACGCTCCAGTGCGACGGCGTCACGCGCGCGTTGGAACGCGATCCGGAGCGGGCGGGATGGTGGACCGGTGAGGCGGAGGCGAGCGACGGCTCGCGCTACGGGTTCTCGCTGGACGACGGTCCGGTGCTGCCGGATCCGCGGTCGCGGCGGCAGCCGGACGGCCCGGACGGATTGAGTGCCGTCGTCGAGCACGGACGGTACGCCTGGCGCTCCGGTGCCTGGGCCGGGCGTCCGCTGTCCGGGGCGGTGCTCTACGAGCTGCACATCGGCACGTTCACCCGGGAGGGCACCTTCGACGCGGCCGCCGAGCGGCTGGAGCATCTGGCGGAACTGGGTGTCACCCATGTGGAGTTGATGCCCGTATGCCCGTTTCCCGGGCGGCACGGGTGGGGGTACGACGGCGTCTCGCCGTGGGCGGTGCACGAGCCGTACGGCGGCCCGGAGGGGCTGAAGCGCTTCGTCGACCGGGCGCATGAACAGGGGTTGGGCGTGGTCCTGGACGTGGTGCACAACCACCTGGGTCCCTCCGGCAACCATCTGCCGCGCTTCGGGCCGTACTTCACCGACACCCACCACACTCCGTGGGGCGCCGCCGTCAACCTGGACGCGCCCGGCTCGGACGAGGTGCGGGCCTATCTGATCGGCAGCGCGCTGGCGTGGCTGCGCGACTACCGGATCGACGGGCTGCGCCTGGACGCGGTGCACGCGCTGGTGGACACCCGCGCATGTCACTTCCTGGAGGAGCTGTCCGCGGCCGTGGACGCGCTCTCGGCACAGCTGGGCCGTCCGCTGTTCCTGATCGCCGAGTCGGACCTGAACGACCCGCGGCTCATCACCCCCCGCGCGCAGAACGGCCTGGGTCTGCACGCCCAGTGGAACGACGACTTCCACCACGCGCTGCACGCGGCGCTGACCGGCGAGTCCCAGGGCTACTACGCCGACTTCGCGCGGGCCCCGCTCGCGGCGGTCGCCAAGACGCTCACCCACGGCTACTTCCACGACGGGACGTACTCCAGCTTCCGCGGCCGTCGTCACGGCCGTCCGCTGGACCGCACACGGGTGGCCGGGCACCGGCTGATCGGCTACAGCCAGACCCACGACCAGATCGGCAACCGGGCCCGGGGCGACCGTCTGTCCACGCTGCTCGCGCACTCCCCCGGGCTGCTGGCCTGCGCGGCCGCGCTGACGCTGACCGCGCCGTTCACGCCGATGCTGTTCATGGGCGAGGAGTGGGCGGCCACCACGCCGTGGCAGTACTTCACCGACCACACCGACCCGGAGCTCGCCGAGGCCGTGCGTCGGGGCCGGCGCCGGGAGTTCGCCGAGCACGGCTGGGCGGCCGAGGAGGTGCCCGATCCGCAGGACCCGGCGACCCGGGACCGGTCCTGCCTGGACTGGTCCGAGCCGCAGCGGGAGCCGCACCGGCGTGTGCTGGCCTGGTACCGGCGGCTGATCGCGCTGCGCCGCGAGCAGCCGGACCTCACCGATCCGGATCTCGCGGACATCAAGGTGGCCTTCGACGAGGACGCCCGCTGGCTCGCCTTCCGGCGCGGGGACGTGCTCGTGGCGGTCAATCTCGGCGAGAAAGCGGCGGCCATCCCCCTGGGGGCGCGCCCGGCCGAGGTGCTGGCGGCCTGGGATCCGGTGACGCCGCCCGGCCCGGACGGGCTGCTGCATGTGCCCGGCCACTCGTGCGCGGTGCTGATGCAGCAGTGAGCACCGGGGGAAGCGGGCGCCCCGGGGCGGTGGCTACGGCTCCTCGCCCGTGGTGGCCCTGATTTCCGTGACCCGCTCCAGCAGGATCGCCTCCCAGGCGTGGCGCAGCTGGGCCCGAAGGAGCGGCAGCGGGCTGCCGTCGCGGCCCTCGAGGCGGTCGGCGAGACGGATCAGGGTGTCGCAGCGGGCCAGCCACAGACCGCGCAGACAGGAGCGGGCGCCGTAGCCGGCCAGGGTGGCGGCGCGCACGGCGGCCGGGGCGCCGACGGCGACGGCGAGGCCGGCGATGTCCTCGGCGGGGTCGCCGATCACCGCGTCGGTCCAGCCCAAAACGCCGCGCACCCGGCCGTCGGCGCTCACCACCAGGTGCTCGCTCCTGAGATGGTGGTGGAGGAGCACATCGGTGCCGCGCTGGGCGACGAGCTGGGCCGCGGCGGCCGGGGTGAACTGGGTCATCCGCGCGGGGTCGAACTCGTCGGCGGCCCCGAGGCGTTCGGCGCAGTGCACGGCCATGCGGCGCAGCGCCCCCAGGGAGCGCGGTGCGATGCGGGGCACGCCCAGCGCCTGGGCCTGCCGGACGGGCACCTCGCGCAGCCCGGTGAACAGCCCGGCCAGGTCGTCCTCGCCGAGCGCGGACACGTCGTGCTCGTCGGCCGTGCCGCCGGTGATCCTGGTGTCCAGCGTGTACGACAGCCCCGGCGCCCACTCTCCGTGGGCGACGCTGACCGGGACGGTGATCCGCAGGTGCGGGCGGATCAGGTCGCGCAGGCGCAGCTCGCGGCGCTGGCGCAGCGAGGCCTCGCGGTCGGGGGCCAGGCGCAGCACATGGCGGGTGCCCACCCACCACGTGAAGCGCCCGCCCTCGGCGACGGGCCGGACCTCGGGTCCGGCGGCGGTGTCGGCCTGGTCCTGGAGGCCGTCCTTGAGCAGGGTGCGGACCAGCCGGCGGGCGGTGTCCGCGGTGGGTGTCGGTGCCTGGGTCATCGTCGCGCTGTGTCGTTCCGGTCGGTCGGGGCGGGTGCTGCCCGCCGGTCAGTCCACTGTCACCATCTCGCGGGTCGTGTTGTTGAGGCGGCGGCCTCCGTCCTCGGTCACGGTGACGATGTCCTCGATGCGCACTCCGAAGCGGCCGGGCAGGTAGATGCCGGGCTCCACGGAGAAGCACATGCCGGGGACGAGGGGCTGCTCCTCGCCCTCGATCATGTACGGCGGTTCGTGCGTGGTGACGCCGATGCCGTGGCCGGTGCGGTGGATGAAGTACTCGCCGTATCCGGCCTGCTCGATGACCGCGCGGGCGGCCCGGTCGACCTCCTGACAGGCGACGCCGGGGCGCACCGCCCGGAAGCCGGCCTCCTGGGCCTCGCGGACGATGTCGTGCACCCGCCGTTCCTCGTCGGTGGGCTCGCCGACGTGCACGGTGCGAGTGGTGTCGGAGCCGTAGCCGTCCTTCAGACCGCCGAAGTCGAGGACGACCATGTCGCCGTGCTCGATGACGCGGTCGCCCATCTCGTGGTGCGGGTTGGCGCCGTTGGGGCCGGAGCCGACGATGGTGAAGTCGACCCGGGAGTGTCCGAAGCGGCGCAGCAGGTCGGCGAGGTCGGCGCCGACCTCGCGCTCGCGGCGGCCGGCGAAGGGCATCGTCCGGATCTCCTCGAACGCGGCGTCGGCGGCCGCTCCCGCCGCCGCGAGCAGTTCCACCTCGGCCTCGTCCTTCACCGCGCGCAGCATCGGCAGGGCCTCGGTGAGGGAGGCGTAGGAGGTGTCGGGCAGCGCCCTCTGCAGACCGAGCAGGTGCATGGCCCAGGTGTTGTCGCTGATGCCGAACCGGCCGTCGCCGTCGAGCAGCTCGGCCGTGATCGCGTAGGGGTCCGTGCCGTCGGTCCAGTCGCGCAGGGTCAGGGCGGACGCGCCGGTGGCCCTGGCGGCGTCCGGGGCCTCCAGGGTGGGAACGACGAGGACCGGGTCCCGTCCGGGGGTGAGAACGAGCAGGGTGAGCCGTTCGGTGTCGGCGGGGGGTGCGTAGCCGGTCAGCCACACCAGGTCCGGGCCGGGTGCCACCAGCAGGCCGGCCAGTCCGGCGTCGTCGGCCGCCCGGGCGGCGCGTTCCATGCGGGCCCTGTAGTCGTCGGCGGTGAAGGGCGCGGGCGCGATGCCGGTCATCCGGGCCTCCGTGTACGGCGGGAACGGCGGTGAAGGCTACGGACAGCATCCTGCCCGGTCACGTGGTGCGACGCGAACCGGCCCGGGTTCTGCGGCCCGGGTCGTCCGGCCATCATCGCCGATGACCGGACGACCCGAGCGCTTTTCCGCCGTTTCGTCCGAGATGTCGGGCGGCCGCCTCCGGCGGGATGCCGGCCCACGCGGTCGGCCCACGGGGTCGGCCCACGCGGTCGGCCCACGGGGTC
>NZ_MUME01000109.1 GCF_002155915.1 Streptomyces thermovulgaris
CTGTCGGACGCCGAACGCGACGGCGACCGGATCCTGGCCGTGATCCGCGGATCGGCGGTCAACCAGGACGGCCGCAGCCAGGGCCTCACCGCGCCCAACGGCCCCGCACAGCAGCGCGTCATCCGCGCCGCCCTGGACGCCGCCCGCCTCACCCCCGCGGACATCGACGCCGTCGACGCCCACGGCACCGGCACCCCGCTCGGCGACCCGATCGAGGCCGGCGCCCTGTCCGCGGTGTTCGGGCCGGGCCGGGCCGCGGACCGGCCGCTGCTGCTGGGGTCGTCGAAGTCGAACATCGGCCACACCCAGGCCGCGGCCGGTGTCGTCGGCGTCATGAAGATGGTCCTGGCCCTCCAGCACGAACAGCTCCCCAAGTCCCTGTACGCCGAGCAGCCCAGCCCGCACATCGCCTGGGAGGGAAGCGGACTGCGGCTGCTGGACGAGGCACGCCCGTGGAAGCGCGGCGACCGGCCGCGCAGGGCCGGTGTGTCCTCCTTCGGCATCAGCGGCACCAACGCGCACCTGGTCCTGGAAGAGGCCCCCGAACCGGCGGACGGCGAGGAGGCGGCCCCCCGGCCCGCGCTGCCGAACGCCCAGGCGCACCCGATCCTGCTGTCCGCGCGCGATCCGCAGGCCCTGCGCGCCCAGGCACACCGGTGGGCCGACTGGTTCGCGGCCCGCCCCGGCCGGCCCGTGGCCGACGTCGCACGGGCCGCCGCCCTGGGCCGCACCCACCTCCCCTCGCGCGCCGCCGTCCTCGCCCGTGACGGCGAGGAGGCCGAACGCGTGCTGCGCGCCCTCGCCGAGGGGGCGCAGCACGAGAACCTGCTCGAGGCGGAGGCCGCGGAGCGCGGCAAGGTGGTCTTCGTCTTCCCCGGCCACGGCAGCCAGTGGCGCGAGATGGGCAGGCAACTGCTCGCCGAGTCGGAGGTCTTCGCCCAGGCCGTCGACGCCTGCGACCGGGCCTTCGCGCCCTGGACCGACTGGTCCGTGCGCGACCTGCTCGCCGGGAACGGACGACCGGAACTGCCCTTCGACCGCCTGGACGTCCTCCAGCCGGCGCTGTTCACCATGGCGATCGGCCTGACGGCGGTGTGGCGCTCGCTCGGCCTCGAACCCGCCGCCGTGGTGGGCAGCAGCCAGGGCGAGGTGCCGGCGGCGGTCGTCGCCGGTGCGCTCACCCTGGAGGACGCCGCGAAGATCGTCGCACTGCGCAGCCAGGCACTGCTGCGCGAATGCAGCGGCCTGGGCGCCATGGCCCTGCTGGAGCTGCCCGTGGCCGAGGTGGAGGAACTGATCGCCCCGTACGGCGACGCCCTCTCCGTGGCCGTCGTCAACACCCCGGGATCCACCGTCGTCTCCGGCGACCCCGACGCGGTGGACGCGCTCCTGGCCTCACTGGAGGGCCGGAAGGTCTTCCACCGCAAGCTCAACGCCGACGCCGCCGGGCACTGCTCCCACGTCGACCCGATCCTGCCCGGCCTGGCCGAGCACTTTTCCGGCGTACGCCCGCAGGAGTGGTCGGTCCCCTTCTACTCCACGGTGACCGGCGGCGTCCTTCCGGGCACCGCGCTGGACGGCGCCTACTGGTGCCGCAACCTGCGTGAACCCGTCCGCATGGACCGCGCGCTGGAGAAGCTCGTCGCCGACGGCTTCGGCGTGTTCGTCGAGGTCAGCGCACATCCCGTGCTCGGCATGCCCTTGACCGGCGCCACGGCCGGCTCCGGCGGTGTCGTGGTGGGCACCCTGCGCCGCGGCCATGGCGGGACCGCCGAGTTCCTGCGCTCACTGGGAGCCCTCCACATCCAGGGGCACGAGGTGGCGTGGGAGCACGTCCTGGGAACCTGCGAGCGGCGCCGTCTGCCGGAGCTGCCCACCTACGCCTTCCAAAGGCGCCGCTTCTGGTTCGACGCCCCCCACAGGGCCCCGCTGGACGGCCCGGCCGCACACGACCCCGCCGCGGCCCAGGACACCCCGGCGGACGACCCCGCCGACCTGCACACGCGGCTGGCCGCGCTGCCCGCCCCGCAGGCACTGGAAGAGCTCACCGGCCTCGTGCGCCGGGAAGCCGCCGCACTGCTCGGCGTCACCGGGCCCGTCCCCGCCGACCGCCGTCTGCAGGAACTCGGGCTGGACTCCATCATGGGCCTCCAGCTGCGCAACCGGCTCGGCCGGCTCGCCCGCGTCACCCTCCCCCCGAACGCCGCCTTCGTCCACCCCACACCGCACGAGCTGGCGGCCCATGTGCTCGGCCTCGTCCGCGGCGACCTCGCCCCGGCGGACGACCGGCCGCCGCTGGAGCGCTCCGAGCAGCGCGGCGTCCACCCGGCCACGGACGGGCAGCGCCGCCTGTGGTTCCTGGAACAGATGCAGCCCGGCAGCGCCCAGTACAACGCCCCCGTGGCCCTGCGCATCGCCCGGCCCCTCGACCCCGGCCTGCTCCGCGACGCCCTGACCCGCCTCATACGGCGGCACGAGGCGCTGCGGACGGGCCTGGAGATGCGCGACGGCGAACTGGTCCAGGTCGTGCACGAGGACTTCACCACCCCCTTCACCCACGAGGACCTCTCCGCGAGCGACCCCGCGGGAGCGGCGGTGAGCGAGCGGATCCGCGCCGAGGAACGCGCCCCCTTCGACCTGTCCGGGCCGTCCCTGCTGCGCCTGCTCCTGCTCGACGTCCCCGGCGGCGAACAGGTGCTGTGCCTGACGACGCACCACGTCATCAGCGACGGCTGGTCGCTGACGCTGATGCTCGACCAGCTCCATGCGCTGTACCGGGAACTGGCGCACGGCACCGAACCCGCCGACGCACCCGCCTCCCACCACCTCGGCGACTACGCGGCCTGGCAGCAGCGCGCCCTGCGGGAGGACCGCTTCGCCGCCGGGCTGCGCTACTTCGCGGACGAACTCGACGGCATGGGCCGCCTCGACCTGCCGCAGCAGCACACCCCCGGCGACAGCGGCGACAACGACGCCGGCGGCGACAGCGGCGGCGGCACGGTCGACTTCACCCTGCCCGAGGAACTGCGCCGGGCGGTCGAGGACCTCGCGGCATATCACGCGGTGACCCCGTACACCGTCCACGCCGCCGCCTTCGCACTGCTGCTGGCCCGCTGCACCGACAGCTACGACTTCGGCCTGGGCACCATCTGGGCCAACCGCCAGCTGGCCGGCACCGAGGACATGGTCGGCTTTCTGGTGAACACCCTGCCGCTGCGCTGCGACCTGACCGGCGATCCGTCCTTCACCGACCTTCTGGCCTCCCTCGGCTCGCGGATCCAGCGGCTGTCCGCGCACCAGGACGTACCGCTCGCCGAGGTCGTGCGCGCGGCCGGCGGCCCCCGCACCGGCGACGAGAACCCGCTCTTCCGCGCACTGTTCAACTACCGGGCCACGGCCCTTCCCGTCCTCGGCGACGGCGAGGAGGCCTGGGTGCCGTCGCACGACACGAGCATCACCGGCACCCCGCGCGGCGTCGCCAAGTCCGAACTGGGACTGACCCTCGCACCCGACGGGACCGGCCTGCGGGGCGTACTGGAGTACCAGGCCCACGTGCTCGACGCGGACACCGCACGCCGCATGACGGAGAACTTCCGCGCCCTGCTCACCGACCTGGTCGCCGACCCCACCCGGCCGATCAGCCAGTTCGAGCTGCTCGGCGAGGAGGAACGCGCCTGGTTCGAGCAGTGGACCCGCAGCGCCCGGGCCGCCGACGGCGACCAGGACAGCGCCCTGCACCGCATCCTCGCGCAGGCCCGCAGGACCCCCGACGCCGTGGCCCTGGCCGACGACGAGCAGCAGCTCACCTACCGGGAGACGCTGCTGCGGGCCGGCGCCCTCGGCGAGCGCCTGCGCGCACGGGGCGTCACCCGCCGGTCCCTCGTCGGCATCCACCTGCCGCGCTCGGTGGACATGGTCGTCGCCGTACTGGCCACCTGGCTCGCGCACGCCGCCTACGTCCCGCTGGACCCCGCCTACCCCACGGCCCGGCTGGAGCACGTGGCGCAGGACAGCGGCCTGAGCGTCGTCGTCTCCGCCTCCGAGGACGCCCGCGCGGTGTTCGGCGACGGGATCGACGTCCTCGTGCCCGGCACACCCTCCCCGGCCGGCACCGGCCTGCCGCAGCCGCCCGCCGGCCTGGCACCGGACGACCTCGCCTACGTCATCCACACCTCGGGCTCGACCGGCAGGCCCAAGGGCGTCATGGTCGAGCACGACCAGTTCGCCACCTTCTGCCGCGCCATGGACGAACGGGTCGGCGGAGGACCGGGACACACCTGGCTCGCGGTGACCAGCCTGTCGTTCGACATCTCCACGCTCGAGCTGCTGTGGACCCTCACCCGCGGCTACCGCGTCGTCATCGCCCGGGGCACCGCAGCCGACTGGGCGCGCTACGCCCCCTGGGCACCGACCCATCTGCAGTGCACCCCCTCCCTGGCCCGCATGCTCCTGGCGGACGCCGACGGCAGGGACCTGGTGCGGAACCTGAAGCGCATGCTGGTCGGCGGCGAACCGCTCGACCGGGGACTGGCCCGCAGGCTCACCGAACTCCTCGACGGCGAACTGACCAACATGTACGGCCCGACCGAGACCACCGTGTGGTCCTCGGCCTGGACCGTCGAGCCGGGCGGGATCAGCCTCGGGGAACCGCTGCACGGCAACCGGCTGTACGTGCTCGACCGCGCGGGCCGGCCCGTCCCCCGCGGCTTCCGGGGCGAGCTGCACATCGGCGGACGGGCGGTCACCCGCGGATACCTGGGACGCCCCGACCTCACCGCCGAACGCTTCGTGCCGGACCCGTTCTCCGACGTCCCCGGAGCACGGATGTACCGCACGGGAGACGTGGTGCGGCACCGGCCCGACGGCACCCTGGAGTTCTGCGGACGGACCGACGCACAGGTCAAGCTGAACGGACACCGCATCGAACCGGGAGAGATCGAGTCCGTCGCTGCCGAGCACCCGGCCGTGGCCGAGTGCGCCGCCGTGGTGCGCCCCGACGCCGTCGGCGAGCCCAGGCTCTTCCTGTACTGGGCCCCGGCCCCGGAGGGGAAGCACGACGCGGAGGACCTGCGGGACCTGCTCGCCCGGCACCTTCCCGCCTACATGGTGCCCTCGCACCTCGTCCGGCTGGACGAGCTGCCCCACACCCCCAACAAGAAGATCGACAAGGGGGCCCTCGTCCGGCTTCCCGCACCGTCCGCCCGCCCGGTCCCGGCACCGGCGGCACACCCGGGCGACGAGATCGAACGCGCCGTCACCGAGGCCTGGTCGACGGTGCTGGGCTCGACGGAGATCGACCCCGACAAGGGCATCTTCGACCTCGGCGCCGACTCCATGGCCGCCCTCGAGGCCCACAAGCTGATGTGCGCGGCCCTGGACCGCGAGTTCCCGCTCTCCGCGCTGTTCCGCCACCCGACCGTGCGCCTGCTGAGCGACCACCTGCGGGGCACACCCGCCCCCGCGGCGAAGCCGCCCACCGGCGGACGCACACGACGGCCGCAGGACGACGCCGTCGCCGTCGTCGGCATGGCGTGCAGGCTGCCCGGCGCACCGGACGTGGAGACCTTCTGGAACAACCTGCGCAACGGCGTGGAGTCCATCACCCACTTCACCGACGAGGAACTCCTCGCCGCGGGAGTGCCGCAGGAGGACCTCACCCACCCCGACTACGTCCGGGCCCGCGCCGTCGTGGAGGGCGCCGACCTCTTCGACGCCGCGTTCTTCGACTGCTCGCCCGCCGAGGCCGAGGCCATGGACCCCCAGCACCGGCTGCTGCTGGAGGTGTCCTGGCAGGCGTTCGAGAACGCGGGCATCGTCCCCCAGGACGTCGAGGGCAGGGTGTCCGTCTTCGCGGGCTCCGGGTACGGCGGCTACCCGCAGGCCGAGACGACCGACATGTCGTCCTTCTACCGCACCATGATCGGGACCAGGAACGACTACCTCGCCACCCGCATCGCCCACCGGTTCAACCTGCGCGGCCCCGCACTGACGGTGCAGACGGCCTGCTCCACCGGACTGGTCGCCACCCACCTGGCCCGCGAGAGCCTGCTGCGCGGCGAGTCGGACGTGGCCCTCGTCGGCGCCTCCTCCCTGACCATCCCCCTCGTCCAGGGCTTCGTCCACCAGGACGGCCTGGTCGTCTCACCGGACGGCAAGTGCCGCGCCTTCGACGAGAAGGGCAACGGCACGGTCTTCGGCAGCGGAGTCGTCGCGCTGGTCCTGCGCAGGCTGTCCGACGCCCAGGCGGCCGGCGACCGCATCTACGCCGTGCTGCGCGGCAGCGCCGTCAACAACGACGGCGCCGTCAAGGCCGGCTTCACCGCACCGAGCGTCGACGGCCAGGCCCACGTCATCGCCGAGGCGCAGGCCGAGGCGGGCGTCGGCCCGGCGGACATCGGCTACGTCGAGGCGCACGGCACCGCGACCGCGCTCGGCGACCCCATCGAGGTCCAGGCGCTGCAGAAGGTGTTCGCCGGCGCGGACCGGACCCGGCCCTGCGCCCTGGGCTCGGTGAAGACCAACATCGGGCACGCCGACGCCACCGCCGGCCTGGCCGGCCTGCTCAAGGCCGTGCTGTGCGTGCACCACGGGGAACTCGTGCCGAGCCTCCACTACGAGCACCCCAACCCGGAGATGGGACTCGACCCCGGCCTGTTCTACGTCAACACCGAACTGAAGCCCTGGAGGAGCGACACACCGCGCCGGGCAGGGGTCTCCTCGTTCGGCATCGGCGGCACCAACGCCCACGTCGTCGTCGAACAGCCGCCGGGGCCGCCCGCCCGGCCCGCGCGGGAACATCCGCCCGGCACCCCGCTGCCGATCGTGCTCTCGGGCAAGAGCGACGCGGCCCTGCGCGCCCAGGCGGCCCGCTGGGCCGAGTGGACCGAGCGGCAGCCGGACGCCGCGCTCGTGGACATCGCCTGCACCGCCGCCCTGCGGCGCGCCCACTTCCCCGAGCGGGCCGTGGTGCACGCCGGCACGGCACGGCAGGCGGCCGAGGCCCTGCGCGCGCTGTCCGAGGACCGCTCGCACGCCGCCCTGGCCCGGTCCACCGCGACCACCAGGGGCAGGACCGTCTTCGTCTTCCCTGGCCAGGGCGCGCAGTGGCCCGGCATGGGGCGTGCCCTGCTGACCGAGTCACCGGCCTTCGCCGAGACGGTCCGGGCCTGCGACAAGGCCTTCGTCCCGCTCCTCGGCCGCTCGGTGGCGGCCCTGCTGGAGGACACCGCCCCCGAGGACGCCGCGCTGGAACGGCTGGACGTGCTCCAGCCGCTGATGTTCACGATGTACGTGGCCCTGGCCGCGGCCTGGGGCGAACTCGGCGTGCACCCGGACGCCGTCGTGGGACACAGCCAGGGAGAGGTCGCCGCCGCCGTGGTGGCGGGCGCACTGACCCTCGAGGAAGGCGCACGGATCATCGCCGTACGCAGCCGCGCCCTGCAGGACGTCGCCGGCGTGGGCGCCATGGCCGTCGTGGAACTGCCGCTTGAGACCGTCCTGGAACGGATCGCGCCCTACGGCGGACGCATCTCGGTGGCCGCCGTCAACACCCCGCGGTCGATCGCGATCTCCGGGGACGCCGACGCCATCGAGGACCTGCTGTTCGCCCTCGACGACGAGGACGTGGAGTGCGGCATGCTGGAGGCGCCGGTGGCCTCGCACAGCCGCCACATGGACGCCCTCCTGCCCGCCATCGAGGCGGACCTCGCCTCCCTGTCCCCCCGGCCGGCCCGGGTCCCCTTCTACTCCACGGTGACCGGTGACGTGCTGGACGGCAGCGCACTCGACGCCGGCTACTGGTGCCGGAACCTGCGCGAGCCGGTCCGGCTCGACCAGGCGCAGCAGCGGCTCCTCGACACCGGGCACGACGTGTTCATCGAGGTCAGCCCCCACCCCGTCCTGGCGATGCCGCTCACCGAGGGCTCCGAGCGGGCCCTGGTTGCCGGCAGCCTCCGGCGCGACCACGGCGGACGCTCCCAGCTGCTGCGCAACCTGGGGCTGCTGCACGTCCACGGCCACCGCGTCGACTGGGCGACCGCCCTGGCCGCCCACGGAACGGCCGCCGTGGCCGACCTGCCCGGCTACGCCTTCCAGCGCCGCAGCCACTGGATCGACACGCCGCGCAGGACGTCCGGCACCGGCCCGGCGGCCCTGGGCGACGCCTTCTGGGAGGCCGTGGGCGGCGAGGACAGCGCACGCCTCGCCGACCTGCTGGACGCCCCCGACCGGCTGCGGCCCAGCCTTAAGGAGGTCTTTCCGCTGATCACCCGGTGGTGGCACCGGCAGGAGGCCGACACCCGGCTCGGCGGCTGGCTGTACGAGGAGGCCTGGCGTCCCCGGCCGCCGCGCCCCGCCCGGGCCACCGGCCTGTGGCTGCTGGCCGGCACCGGCCGGGAGGCCGCCCTGGCCGACGCCGCCGAGCAGGCCCTGCGCACGGCGGGAGCCGAGGTGCACCGCATGCGCGCCACCGCCGACCGGGACGCCGTCCGTGCGGCCCTGTCCGTACTGCCGCAGAAGCCCGCGGGCATCCTCACCCTCGGCTCGCTCGACGACACCCCCGGCGCGGGAGGCGTCACCGAAGGGCTGCTCACCACGCTCGCCCTGCTCCAGGGCGCCGCCGACGCCGCCGTGACCTGCCCCGTGTGGGCGGTCACCCGCGGAGCCGTGGACACCGACGGCACCGAAGGCGTCCCGCACCCCCTGCAGGCCCTGGTGACGGGCCTGGGACGGGTCGTGGCGCTGGAGGACCCGCTGCGCTGGGGCGGCACCGTCGACCTGCCCGCCGAACCGCACGACGGCTGGGCGGACCAGCTGGTGGCGGCCCTCACCGCCCAGGACCACGAGGACCAGGTCGCACTGCGGCCTGCCGGACGGTTCGTCAGGCGGCTGCGGCACACCGCCCCGGACGCCGGCCGGATGCCGTGGCAGGTCCGCGGCACGGCACTCGTGACCGGTGGTCAGGGGGCGCTCGGCAGGCACCTGGCCCGCCGGCTCGCCGCCCGCGGCGCGCAGCGGATCGTACTGGCCTCGCGCCGCGCCGCCATGACCCCCGAGACCGAGCACCTGCGCGCCGAGCTCGCCGATCAGGGCGTCCGGCTGCTGGTCGAGCCCTGCGACGTCGGCGACCGCTCCCAGGTGGAGGAACTGCTCGCGCGGATCCAGGACGACGACAGCCCCCTGACGTTCGTCGCCCACCTGGCGGGCGTGTCCCGGATGACCCCCCTGGGGGACCTCACCGCCCAGGACGCGGCCCAGGAGGCCGCCGCGAAGGTCCTCGGCGCCTGGCACCTGCACGAGGCGCTGGGGCGGCACCCGCTGGACGCCTTCGTGCTCTACGGCAGCGGCGCGAGCCTGTGGGGCGGTGCGGGCCAGGCCGTCTACGGCGCCGCCAACACGGCCCTGGAGGCACTGGCCCGGCACCGCCGCGCCGCCGGGCTCACCGCCACGGTCGTGCACTGGGGCGGCTGGGCCGACGGCGGCATGGTCGACGCCGACGCGGAGCGGACGGCACGCTCCCGCGGCCTGCGCTCCATGGCCCCTGCGGTGGCACTGGACGCCCTGGAACTCGCCCTCGGGTCGGACACCACGGTCCTCGGCGTGGCCGACATCGACTGGTCGCGCTTCGCCCCGCTCTACCGCGCGGCCCGTCCCCGGCCCCTCATCGAGGAGATCGAGGAGGCCAGGCCTGCACCCGAGGCGGACGCCGCCGTCGGCGACCCGTCGGCCGGCCGGGACCTGCGCGACGCGCTCGCCGCGCAGGACGCCGGGCAGCGGCTGCGCACGCTGACCGACCTGGTCAAGGCGGAAGCGGCCCCCGTGCTCGGGCTGGCCGTGAAGGACGTGCCGGACGAACAGCCCCTGCAGGAGCTGGGATTCGACTCGCTCATGGCCGTGACCGTCCGCAAGGAGCTGATGCGCCGCACCGGTCTGCCCGTGACCACCGAGGCGATCCTGCGCCACGCCAGCTGCGCCGGGATCGGCGCCCACCTGCTGGCCGAACTGCTGCCCGAGACGGCGCAGCCCCCGGCCGGCCGGGCGGACGGGACGGCCCCGGACCCGTGGCTGCGGGTCCTGAAGCGGGCCGAGAACCCCCGGGCGCGCATCGTCTGCGTGGCCGGCATGGGAGGCACCACGGGCGGATACGTGCCGCTCGTCCGCCACCTGCCGGACGACGTCGAACTCGTCGGGGTCCAGCTGCCCGGCCGGGAGGCCCGGTCCGGCGAGGCCCCCGCACACGACATGATGGCCCTCGCCGACCATGTCACGGCCGCCCTGTCCGGCCGGCTGGGCGCCCCCCTCGTGCTCTTCGGGCACAGCCAGGGATCCTGGCTGTGCTGGGAGGTCGCGCACCGGCTGGCGCACCGGCCCCAAGTGCCCCCCACGGCCCTGGTCGTGGCCTGTGCACTGCCGCCCCTCGCCGAACCCACGGCGGGGCTGCGCAGGCTCGCCGAACTGACCGGCGACTTCGACACGGTCGCCCTGGAGGAGCTCGCGGAGATCTTCGACGGCCTGCTGCCCGAGGAGATCCTCGCCGACGAGGAACTGCTCGCCGCATACGTCGACCGGCTGCGCGCCGACACCGCTCTCGCCGACAGCCACCGGGCCGCCCTCGACGGCGTCACCCGCCCCGCGCTCGACGTGCCGCTCTTCGCCGTCGAGGGAACCGACGACCCGGTGCTGCCCGCCGGCTCGATGCAGGTGTGGCGCGAACTGACCACGGGACCGTTCGTCGCGTCGCGCATCGACGGCACGCACGCGGCACCGATCGTCAACGCCGAGGCCATGGCCGGCGAACTCTTGTCCGCGATCTCACAGATCGTCACCACCGTTGAGGAGAACCATGCCTGAGATCGAGCGCCCGGACGGCGCACGCCTTCACTACGAGGTGCACGGCGACGGATTTCCCGTCCTGCTGCTGGCTCCGGGCGGAGCGGACAGCAGCATCGGCAGATGGGAGTCGAACTTCTACAACCCGGTCACCGAACTGTCCCGGCACTTCCGGGTGATCGCGATGGACCAGCGGTACGCCGGCCGCAGCACCGCACCGGCGGAGCCCTTCTCGTACGAGCAGGCAGCCGCCGACCAGCTGGCCGTCCTCGACGCACTCGGCGCCGACCAGGTGCACGTCGTCGCCGCCGGCAGCGCAACGGCACAGGCCTGGCGGCTGGTCCACGACGCCCCGCAGCGGGTGCGCTCCGTCGTCGCGCAGGAGCCCGTCGGCATCGACCCCGCGGTCAACAGCCTCACCACCTACCTGCGGCAGTTCGACGAGGCCATGCGCTACCCCCGCGCCGAGGGACTGGAGGCGGTCGTCGAGGCCGCCCGGCGGGACGGCCGCTTCGCCGAGAACCCCGCCGCGGGCCCCTACGCCGCGCGCCTGCACCACGACCCGGCCTTCCGGGAGGAGATCCTGGCCCTGCGCCGGGAGCGCTACATCGTCCGCGTCGTGCGCTTCCGCGACGGCCTGTGGCCCGCCGGCTCGGCGTACTTCTCGGTGCCCGAGACATGGATGGCCCACTTCCCCGCACCGCTGCTCGTCCTCCCGGGCCGCGACAGCACGCACCCCGAGCTGATCGCCAAGCGCATCGCCGACGAGGCGCCCGACGCGACCCTGCTGGAGGCGGACTTCGCCGCGGCGGACAAGCGCGCGGAGACGGTCGACACCATCGTCTCCTTCCTGACCACCCACACGCCCCGCTGACGAAAGAAGCCGCCCATGCTCACGCTCGACACGCTCGACATCACCGACGAACAGGCCTACGCCGCCAACGGTTACCCGTACGAGGAATGGGACCTGCTGCGCCGCGAGGCGCCCGTGTTCTGGTACGTGCGACCGGGGTTCGAGCCGTTCTGGGTCGTGACCAGGCACGAGGACATCGCCTGGGTCTCCCGCCACACCAAGATCTTCTCCAGCGCCCAGCGGGTCACCGTCGACACGCCCGAGGCCGTGGAGATGCTGGAGGCCGAACTGGACGAGCGGGCCCGGATGTTCGGGCACAGCCCCACCGACCCGCCCGCGCTGTCGTACATGGACTCGCCCCGCCACCGCCACCTGCGCCGGATCATGGCGCCCTGTTTCACCCCCAAGGCCGTCAAGCAGCTGGAGGAACGGTTCTCGCAGCTCGCGGCCGCCTACGTCAAGGAGTTCACGGACCGCATCGACGAGCACGGCAGCGCCGACGTCGCACGCCACCTCGCCGCCCGCCTGCCGGTCGCCGCCATCTGCGAACTCGTCGGGGCACCGGTCGAGGACTGGGACGACATCTTCAGCTGGACCGAGGGCACGACCGCCGCGGCCGACCCCGAGTACCGGCTGGAGGGCGAGGACGCCGAGGCCGCCTTCCGGCGCAACATCACCGCACTCAACGGCTATGTGGCCAACCTGGTCCAGCAGCGCATGGCCCAGGCCGGCGGCACCGGCACCGACGTGCTCAGCCGCCTGGCGGCCGGCCGCGTCGAGGGCCGTCCGCTGGCCTTCCACGAGATCCTCTACACCGTCTTCAACCTGCTGGTCGCCGGCATCGGCACCACCCGCAACGCGACCACCGGCGGCATCCAGGCTCTCCTGGAGCACCCCGACCAGCTGCGCAAGCTCGTCGACGACCCGTCGCTGGTGGACCGCGCGGTGGAGGAGATCCTGCGCTGGACGACCATCGCCGTGCACTTCGTCCGCACCTGCACCGAGGACACCGAACTCGGCGGCCGGCGCATCCGCAAGGGCGAGACCGTCGCCATGTGGTACCCCTCCGGCAACCGGGACGAGGACGTCTTCGACAACCCGTACCGCTTCGACATCACCCGCGAGCACAACCCGCACGTGGCCTTCGGGGGCCACGGGGAGCACGTCTGCCTCGGTGCGCACCTCGCCCGGCTGGAGCTGCGGGCCGTGCTGCGCGCCGTCCTTCCCGTGCTGCCCGAACTGGAGATCGTGCGCAAGCCGGACTCAAGCGTTCTTCATCTGCAGGTCGCTGAAATCAAACGACTGGTCGTGCGGCGCAAGAAGTGACCACCGGCGACCGCCGCGAACCCGGAGACGCCATGTCGAAGATACCCACATCCCTGCACGAGTTCGCCGCCGGCGACGAGTCGGACCTCCAGATCGTCGTCCCCTGGACGGGACCGGTCATCGACCCCGAGACCGGAGGGCTGCGCGAGCCGCTGCCCGAGTCCTACCTGGTGGCCACCTCCGTGGGCTGGCCCAAGCCCGGACACGAGGAGATCGGCGCACAGCTGAACGCGGCCATCCTGGAGGACCTCTGGAAACGCGACGGCCTGCTGGCGGCCACGCTCGCCATCTCGCCGAAGTCGTGGAACGCCGCCCGCAACCTGGTGCTGTGGCGCGACAAGGAGGCCCTCGACGCCTTCCTGTTCTCCGAGGCCCACCTGACCGCGGCCCGGCGCACCAAGGGCCTCATGTACGACTGGGAGGGCACGCACTGGATCGGCACCTCCACCACCCAGCTGCCCACCTTCGCCGAGGCCCGGGCCCGGCTCGACGCCGTACGGCCCCCCGGCCCCAGCCCCTTCCACTCACCCGACTGACCCGGCCGCGCCCCTTCGCGCGCCCCTCCCGCGGCGGCACCGGCCACCGCGCCCCGCTTCCTGCGGACTTCCACGGAAAACTCCACCGCACCTCACGGACACCCGGACAATCACGGAAAGGATTCATGCCGCCATGACGCAGCCCACCCTCACGCCCGTCCCGCCGGCCGTGGGCGAGCACCTCGTCCAGGCCCTCGACGTGGGCTACGAACTGGTCCTCGCCCTTACCGAGGGCTTCGACGACGAGACCGCGCGCCGGGCCCCGGAGGGACACAAGCCGCTCGTGTGGTTCCTCGGGCACCTCGCCTGCGCCAAGGACTACTTCTCCACCCTGCACCAGGGCACCCCGAAGGCCGTCTCCGAGGAGTTCTCCGACAACTTCGCCGACGGCGCCGACACGAACTTCACCTATGTGCCGCCGCTCGAGGAGATGATCGAGATCTACCGGTCGACGCACCAGCGGATCCGCGACTTCGTCGTCGGGCTCGCACCGGAGGACTTCTCCCGCCGCACCCCGGTGCTCCCCGACGAGAACATGGGCGAATACGCCGAGCAGTTCCGGACGCTGGGCAAGGCCCTCGCCCTCACGCAGATGCACGACTCCTTCCACGCCGGCCAGATGGCGCCCCTGCGGCTGGCACTCGGCATGGAGTCCCCGGTCTGACCCCCACCGACTGACGAAGGATGGTTGCCATGGACGCTTTGTCCGAAGCCGTCCGGCGGGGGGCACCCGTCGAGGAGCTGGCGAGCCTGCCCGTGCCCCGGGAGTACCTGGCGGCCCACACCCGCGTCGAGGACATCGGCATGTTCCGCGGCGTGGAGGACAAGGACGTGCGCAAGTCGCTGCACGTCGGCAACGTGCCGATGCCCGAACTCGCGCCGGACGAGGTGCTGGTCGCCGTCATGGCCAGCTCCATCAACTACAACACCGTCTGGTCCGGGACCTTCGAGCCCCTGCCGACGTTCGACTTCCTCAAGGCGTACGGCAGGCGAGGACGCTGGGAGGCGCGGCACGACCGGCCGTACCACGTGCTGGGCTCCGACGCCGCGGGCGTCGTCGTCCGCGTCGGCGACGGGGTCCGCCGCTGGCGGATCGGCGACCACGTCGGGGTCAGCCCGATCCAGGTGGACGACCAGGAGGCGGCCACCCACCACGACGGCATGCTCGGCGAGGGACAGAGGGCCTGGGGCTACGAGACGAACTTCGGCGGCCTGGCGCACTACGCGGTCGTGCGGGCCAGCCAGCTCATCCCCAAACCGGCCCACCTGACCTGGGAGGAGGCGGCGTCCACCACCGCGTGCGCGGGCACCGCCTACCGCATGCTCGTCAGCGACCGGGGCGCCCGGATGAAACAGGGCGACATCGTGCTCATCTGGGGCGCGGCCGGCGGCCTCGGCGTGTACGCCGTCCAGCTGGTCAAGCACGGCGGCGGCATCGCCGTCGGCGTGGTCGGCTCCGAAGAGAAGGCCGGCCTGCTGCGCAGGCTCGGCTGCGACGTGGTGATCAACCGCTCGGAACTCGGTATCGGCGACGACGACGGCACCGACCCCGCCAGGGTCGTCGAGGCCGGCAAACGGCTCGGGAGGATCATCCGCAGGGAGACCGGCGAGGACCCGCACATCGTCTTCGACTACGTCGGCCGGGCCACCTTCGGCATATCGATGTTCGTCCTGCGCCGCGGCGGCACCCTCGTCACCTGCGGATCGAGCACGGGCTACCACCACCGGTACGACAACCGGTACCTGTGGATGAAGCTCAAGCGCGTGATCGGCTGCCACGCCGCCAACCTCCAGGAGCAGTGGGAGAGCAACCGGCTCATCGACATGGGCCGCATCATGCCGATGCTCTCGCGCACCTACCCCCTGGAGCAGGTCGGCGAAGCGGCACGCCTGGTGCAGCAGAACGCGCACGTCGGCAAGGTGGGCGTGCTGTGCCTGGCCCCCGAGCCGGGCCTCGGCGTCACCGACCCCGGCAAGCGCGCACGGATCGGCGAGGACCGGCTGAACCTGCTGAAGGGGGCCTGATGCCCGCACACGCCATCGGGATCCTCGGCACCGGCTCCGAGGTGCCCGACGAGGAGACGACCAACGCCGAACTCGCCGAGCGATTCGGCGTCACCACCGAGTGGATCGAGCGCAAGACACGCATCCTGTCGCGTCGTCGCATGCCCGATGGCCAGACACCGTCGGCCCTCGCGCGACGGGCCGCCGGCCGGGCACTGGAACGGGCCGGCGTGCCCGCCGACCGGATCGACTACGTCCTCGTGGCCACCACCACCGGCGACACCCCTCTGCCCCCGGTGTCCTGCCTGGTGCAGGCCGGGCTGGGCGCCCACCGGGCGGCGTGCTTCGACCTCAACATCGGGTGCAGCGGTTTCGTCCACGGCCTCGCCGTCGCACACGCCCTGCTGTCCGCACGTCCCCGGGCCCACGCCCTGGTGGTGGGCGCCGAAGCCTGGTCGCGGTTCACCGACCCCCAGGACCGCAGCACGGCCGTCCTGCTCGCCGACGGCGCCGGCGCGGCCGTCCTGGGGCCGGTGCCCGAACCGTACGGAGTCCTGGGCTCCGACCTGATCGGCCACGGGGACAAGGCGGACCTGCTCGTCGTCGAGGCCGGCGGCAGCGCGCTGCCGGCCTCCCACCGCACCGTGGACGCCCGGCAGCACTATCTGCGGATGAACGGCCGGGGCGTGACCGAGTTCGTCCTCGCCCAGGTGCCGCCGTCGGTCAAGGAACTCCTCGGCCGAACCGGCGTCCAGCCGCAGGACGTCGCACACTTCGTGCCCCATCAGGCCAACGGCGTCCTGCTCGACCGGCTCGCCCGCGACATGGGACTGGCCGGCGCACGCCTCCACACCACCCTGGAGCACTTCGGCAACTCCGGAGCCGCCTCCCTGCCGGTGACGCTCGACAGCGCGGCACGCGCCGGGGAACTGCACGACGGCGACCTGGTGCTGCTGTCCGGGTTCGGCGGCGGCATGGCGGTGGGCAACAGCCTGCTGCGCTGGTACGAGGGAGGCCCCCGGTGAGCGGCGCGAACGAAACCGGATCCGTCACCCGTGTGGGCGTGGTGGGCTGCGGAGTGATGGGGGCGGGCCTGGCCGAGGTGTGCGCCAGGCCCGGCCGGGATGTCCTCGTCGCCGTCTCCTCCCAGAAGTCCCTGACGGCCGGGCGGGCACGGGTGACCGGCTCCCTGGAGCGGGCCGTCGCCAAGGGCAGGCTCACCGAGGAGGAGTGCGAGGCGGTCCTGGGCCGCATCACCTTCACCCAGGACCTCGAGGACCTCGCCGACCGGGAGCTCGTCATCGAGGCGGTCCTCGAGGACGAGCCGACGAAACTGGAACTCTTCTCCCGGCTCGACGCGGTCGTCCAGGACCCCGACGCGATCCTGGCGTCGAACACCTCCTCCCTGCCCATCGCCCGGCTGGCCACGGCCACCCAGCGGCCGGGACAGGTGATCGGCATGCACTTCTTCAACCCGGTCCCGGCACTCCCGCTGGTGGAGATCACCGGTTCGCTGCTCAGCGAGGAACGGACGCTGGCCCGCGCCGAGCTGTTCGTGAGGGACGTGCTCGGCAAGGACGTCATCCGCAGCAGGGACCGGGCCGGATTCGTGGTCAACGCCCTCCTGGTGCCCTACCTGCTGTCCGCGATCCGGATGGTGGAGTCCGGCCACGCCACGGCCGAGGACATCGACAAGGGCATGGTCCTGGGATGCGCCCACCCCATGGGACCGCTCCGCCTGGCGGACCTGATCGGTCTCGACACCCTGGCGGCGGTGGCGGCCGGCCTGTACCGGGAGACGAAGGAACCGCTCCACGCACCCCCCGCGCTGCTGACCCGCATGGTCGAAAGCGGCCTGCTCGGCAAGAAGAGCGGCCGGGGCTTCCACACCTACTGAACCCGCCGGCGGACCTGCTGGGCCTGCTGACGGACGGCACCGGCGAACGGGCACGGACACGGCCGCTCGCCGGCACCGAAACGGTGCACCGCCGGCCCCGGCATCAGGTATCCGCACGCCGGCCCGGTCCCCGAGCGGCCGGATCGGCGGTGTGCGGGCCGGCGTGCGGATACCTGATGCCGGGGCCGGCGGTGCACCGTTTCGGTGCCGGCGAGCGGCCGTGTCCGTGCCCGTTCGCCGGTGCCGTCCGTCAGCAGGCCCAGCAGGTCCGCCGGCGGGCTCAGTAGGTGTGTAAGCCTCGGCCGCTCT
>NZ_MUME01000011.1 GCF_002155915.1 Streptomyces thermovulgaris
CTCTACACCGACGGCCTGGTCGAGAGCCGGAACGAGCCCATCGACCGGCGTCTGGAGACCTTCCTCGGCCTCCTCGACGACCCGAAGCGCCCCCTGGAGGAGACCTGCGACCGGCTCCTGCACACCCTGCGCCGCCCCGACGACCACGACGACGTCGCCCTGCTCGTCGCCCGGGCCCGCCCCCTCTCCGACGGCTGAGCGCCACGGGCCTGCGGGGGCGGGGCGCGCCTTCGGCGACCGGCCCCTGCGACCGCTCCCGTCCGGCCGTTCCCGTTCCCACCGCTCCCGTCCCGGCCCTTCCCGCTCCGGTCGTTCCGGCGTCACGGCGCGGTCGTCCCCGCTCCCCTCCCGGACCGCGCGCCGGTGACGGGCGACGGGTCAGGCCCCGGCCGTGTGGAACCCGGCACAGCACAGGACGCACGAAGGGAGGCACATCCGTGGTGAAGGCGACCTTCTCGCTCGGGCGTGTGGCAGGCATCCGGGTCGGAGTGCACTGGAGCGTCCTGTTCATCGTCGTCGTGCTCGCCGTGGGCCTCGCGAGCCGGTTCCCCGACGTCCACCCCGGCCGGCCGCCCTGGCAGTACTGGCTCTCCGGGATCCTGGGAGCCGTCGTCTTCATCCTGTCCCTGCTGGCCCACGAGCTCAGCCACGCCCTCGTGGCCCGTCGCAACGGCGTGGAGGTCGACGACATCACACTGTGGCTCCTGGGCGGCGTCGCCCGGCTGAAGAGCGAGGCCCCCACCCCCGCCTCCGAGGTCCGCATCGCCGGGGTCGGCCCGCTGGTCAGCCTGCTGCTCGGCGTGCTCTTCGGAGCTCTCGCGGCGCTGTTCGGCACCCTGTACGGTGCCGGGCCGGCCGTCGAGACCCTCGCATGGCTCGCGGGCATCAACATCCTGCTGGCCGTCTTCAACGCCCTGCCCGCCGCCCCTCTGGACGGCGGACGGCTGCTGCGGGCCCTGGTGTGGCACAAAACGGGCAGTCCGCTGCGCGCGACCGAGGTGGCGACCGGCGCGGGACGCGCGCTGGGCTGGCTCCTGACCGGCGCCGGGCTCTACCTCGTCCTGGCCGGCGCGGTCTTCAACGGCTTCTGGCTCGTCGTCGTCGGCTGGTTCATCATCGCCATGGCGAGCGCGGAAGGCGGTCAGGCGAAGCTGCGGGAGCTGCTGAGCGGCGTCCCGGTGCGCCATGCGATGAGCCCCGACCCCGTGACCGTGCCCGCCTCCCTCACCGTGGCCCAGTTCCTCACGGCTCCCGAGTTCCGCTACCGGCACTCCGCCTTTCCCGTCGTCGACGAGGAGCAGCGTCCCGTCGGGCTGGTGCAGGTGAGGACCGCCGCCGGCGTTCCGGACGTGGAGCGGGACTCCCCCGTCACCTCGGTGATGATCCCGGTCGGGGACATTCCCACCCCCCGCCCCGACGATCCGCTGGTGCACCTCCTGCCCGCGCTGGACAGCAGTCCGGCGCACCGTGCCCTCGTGGTCGAGAACGGCCGGGTCGTGGGCGTGGTCACCAGCTCCGACATCAGCCGGGTCACCTCCTGGCTGGCGTCCTTCCCCGCCGGGCGCGGCCGGGCCTCCTGACCCGTCCGCAAACGTCACAGGCAGCGCAGAAGGCGTGCGCCGAAGGCCCGGAGGGCGTCCCGCAGTCCGGGCGGTTCTCGGACGGTGAAGTCGGCGTCCAGGAACGCCAGGGCCAGCAGCAGCCACTGCCAGGTGTCCGTCCTCAGCACCACTTCGGTCCGCCGGCCGTCCAGGGCCACGATCTCGGCCTCCTGGTACTTGAACGCGTCGACGACGGCGGACAGGGGCGCGTCCACGGTGAGCACGACACGCACCCGGTCCTTGTTGAGTCCCTGGCGCAGGTAGTCGAGTGCGGTGCCGGCGGGCAGGGGCCGCGGTGCGTAGGTGGTGGTGGTCGTGTGCAGGCGGGCGATGCGGTCGATGCGGAAGACACGCCAGTCGTCCTTGCCGGTGTCCCAGGCCAGCAGGTACCAGCGCAGGTTGTGGTGGACGTGGCGGTGGGGCTCGACGCGGCGGGACGTGACCGTGCCGTCCCGGCCGGTGTAGTCGAAAGTGATGACCCGGCGGTGCTGGACGGCCTCGGCCAGGGCGGTCAGGACCTCGGTGCTGGTGCTCGGGGCGGGAGTGGTGCCGGTCTCCAGGCTCGCGCGGAGATGGGCGGCGCGATGACGCAGCCGCTTGGGGAGGAGCTGGTCGACCTTGCCGTAGGCCCGGGTGGCGGCCTCGTCCAGGCTGCCCTCGGCGGCGCTGCCGGTGGCGGCGAGGGTGGCCAGCCCGAGGAGGGTCGCGATCGCCTCGTCGTCGTCGAGCGCGAGCGGCGGCATGGCGGTGCCGGCGGCGAGGCGGTAGTGGCCGCCGGGACCGGGCCGGGCCCTGACCGGATAGCCGTAGCCGCGCAGCCGGTCGATGTCACGGCGCAGCGTCCGGGGGCTGACGTCGAGCCGGGCGGCGAGTTCGTCGCTGCTGAAGGACCGCCCGGTCTGGAGGGTGGCCAGCAGGGCGAGGATGCGCTGGGTGACGTCCGCCATGTGCCCGGTCCCGCTCCCGTCCCGTTTCCGTTCCCTCTGTTCCGTCTGTTCCGCCGCCGTTGCGGTCAGAAACCGGCCGCATCTGCTCCTAGCCTCGCCGCATGCTAGAGCGCGTGATCCGCATCCGGGGTGCCCGGACCCACAATCTGAAGAGTCTGGACGTGGACATCCCGCGCGGCCGGCTGGTCGTGTTCGTCGGGGTGTCCGGGTCGGGCAAGTCGTCGCTGGTGTTCGACACGATCGCGGCGGAGGCCGGTCATCAGCTCAACGAGACCTGTCCGCCGTTCGTCCGCAACCGGCTGCCGAAGTGGACACGTCCCGAGGCCGAGAGGATCGAGGGGCTCTCACCGGTGGTGGTGATCGATCAGCGCAGGATCGGCGGGAACGCCCGGTCCACGGTGGGAACGGTCACCGACGCCTGGACCCATCTGCGGCTGCTGTTCTCCCGCATCGGCACGCCGTACGTGGGCGAGTCGAACCACTTCTCCTTCAACGACCCCGCCGGCATGTGCCCGACCTGCTCCGGGCTCGGCGAGGTCGTGGTGAGCGCCGTCGAGCGGTTCCTGGACCTGGACAAGTCCCTTGCCCAGGGGGCGATCCTGCTGCCCGGCTTCGGCAACGGCGGCTACTGGTACTCCCAGTACGCCGACATCGGTCTCTTCGACGCCGACACGCCGCTGCGCGACTGGACGGAGGCCGAGCGCCAGGCCCTGCTCCACGGCGGCGAGCACGCCGCGCGTCTGGGGACCAGACCGCCCAAGGACTACGAGGGCGTCGTGGAGCGGTTCGAGCGGATCCACCTGCGTACGGCCGACGAGCTCTCCGACCGCAAGAGGGAGGTCATCGACCGGTTCACCCGTTCCGAGACCTGCCCCGAGTGCCACGGCGACCGTCTGAAGGAGGCCAGTCGCACCGCCACCGTCCTGGGCCGCACCATCGGTGAGATGGCCCGTATGGAGATCACTGAACTCGCCGGTCTCCTGGAACAGGTGACCGACCCCGCCGTCGCCCCGGTCGTGGCCGCTCTCCGGGACCGGCTGCAGGCCATGATCACCATCGGGCTCGGGTACCTGCACCTCGGCCGCGCCACCACCAGCCTGTCCGGCGGGGAGTCGCAGCGGATCAAGACCGTCAAGCACCTCGGCAGCAGCCTCGTCGAGATGCTCTACGTCTTCGACGAGCCCACCGTCGGCCTCCACCCGCAGGACGTCGCCTCCATGACCGCCCTGCTGCGGCAGCTGCGCGACAAGGGCAACACCGTCCTCGTCGTCGAGCACGACCCCGCCGTCATGGCGATCGCCGACCAGATCATCGAGATCGGGCCCGACGCGGGTGCCGGCGGAGGGCAGCTGGTCTTCCAGGGCACCTTCGACGAGCTCCGGGCGGCACGGACGGCCACGTCCGCCGCTCTGGACGAACGTGCGCCGGTCACCACCGGCCCGCGGACGGCCACCGGCACGGTCACGGTGGTGAACGCCACTCGCAACAACCTCAGAAACCTGACCGTCGACATACCCACCGGAGTCCTCACCGTCCTCACCGGAGTCGCCGGATCGGGCAAGTCCAGCCTCGCGGCGGAACTGGTCGACCAGCACGACGCGGTCGTGATCGACCAGAGGCCGGTCGGCACCAACCGCCGTTCCACCCCTTTGACCTACACCGGTGCCGCCCCCGCCGTCCGCAGGCTCTTCGCCCGGCGCAGCGGCCTGCCGGCCGGCCTGTTCAGCGCCAACTCCGAGGGCGCCTGCCCCGACTGCAAGGGGCTGGGCGTCGTCTACACGGACCTCGCCTTCATGGACGGCCAGGAGACCGTCTGCGAGACCTGCCGGGGACGGCGGTTCACCGACGAGGTGCTCCGCCACCGGGTCGACGGGCTGTCCATCGCGGACATCGACGGCCTGACCGTCACCGACGCCCTCGAGCGGCTGCCGGACCGGCGGATCCACGAGGCGCTTCTTCCCCTGCGGCGGGTCGGGCTCGGCTACCTCCGCCTCGGCCAGCCGCTCACCACGCTGTCCGGCGACGAGTGCCAGCGTCTCAAGACGGCCAGGGAGCTGCGCGAGGCCACCGCACCGACGCTCTACGTCCTCGACGAACCCACCACGGGCCTGCACCCGCGCGACATCGCCGTCCTGCTCGACGTCCTCGGCCACCTGCTGGACCGGCGCCACACCGTGGTCGTCATCGAGCACAACCTCGACGTCGTCCGGCGCGCGGACTGGCTCATCGACCTCGGCCCGGGCCCCGGCCGGCACGGCGGCCGGATCCTCTACCAGGGACCGGTCGCCGGGATCGAGGGCACCGCCACCGCCGCCGCCCTGAAGGGCTCATGAGGGCCGCCTCCGCGGGCCGGGGCGCCGCGGCATCCCGGCCCGCGTGCCCTCAGGATCCCTCCGCCTGCCCCGGGGGTCCTCCGCCTGCCCTTGGGAGTCCTCGCCGGCCCCGTCCTCGGGGGAGCGCTCGTCCAGGACTGCGGCGAAGGCCGAGGCGACGAGGGCGACAGCACGGTCGTCGTCGTGGGCCAGACGTCGCAGGACCTCCCGCGCGGCGGTCCCCGGCAGCTCGACCAGTGCCTGGGTCAGCCGTATCCGTGTCGCACGGTCCGCGGTGGGCGCGGCGAGTTCACCGGTCAGCGCGGCCAGAACCCGGTCCGCGCACCCGGGGTCCTGGGACAGCGTTCCCAGGGCCTCCGCCGCGTCGACGTCGTGAAGGCCCTCGACCACCATGGCGACGAGTGCCGGCACGGCCTCGGTCCTCCCCCGCCTGCCCAGGGCCAGGGCGGCATGTCCGCGCACCGTCGCATCGGGGTCCTCGAGCGCGTCCGCCAGCACCGCGGTCGTCTCCGGGGTCTCGGGCAGCTCGGCGATCGCCAGCACCGCGCGCCGCCGGGTCCCGGCGTCCTCCGAACGCATGCCGGCGGCCAGTTCCGCCGCGCCGTCGCCGCCCGACCGGGCCAGCGCCCAGCGCAGCGCGCCCGCGACATGGGGGTCGGTTTCGCGCAGGACCGCCTCGGCCAGCAGCCCGGCGGGGGCCGACGCGCCCTCCGGGCGGGTCAGGACGGCCTGCTGCCTGCGCGCGGCGCTGGCCGAACCGAGCCCCTGCATGAGCGCGACGATGCGCAGGACGTCCTGCCAGTCGGCGGGCCCGGACGCATCGATCGCGCGGAGCCGCTCGAGCAGCTCCCGTTCCCGTTCCAGGCGCTCCTCCGTCCACCGGATGAGGTCGCCGACCAGGGCGGACGGGGTGAAGTCCGGGTCCTCCAGCGCACGCCCGATCTGTTTGAGCGAGAGCCCGAGGGAGCGCAGGCTCTCCACGTGGAAGATCCTTCGGACGTCCTCGGCGGAGTACTCGCGGTAGCCGCCCGCGGTGCGGCCGGTCGGCCGCACCAGGCCGAGAGCGTCGTAGTGCCGGAGCATCCGTGCGCTCACTCCCGAGCGGCGGGCCACCTCGCCGATCAGCATGCCACGACCTCCTCAGCCGCCTCGTTCTCCCTCCTCCACCTTCGCAGCCTCCGCCGGCCTGGTGGTCCCTGCGGCCGCGGCGGCGTCGGCGGCAGCGGCACGCTCCGGACCGAGGGCGACGATGCGCCTCGCCTCGTCGACGGCCGCGTCGAAACCGGCCTCCGGGTCCTTGCGCAGCAGCTCGGTGGCCCGGGCGTGCTCGGCCACCACCGGGTCGGGGCTCCTCATGGCCCGCTCCAGGACGGGCCTGGCCACCTCACCGAGGTCGACGAGGGCCCGGCTCAGGCTCAGCCGCACCTCCCGGTCGCCCCGGCCGAGCTGTGCGACCAGTTCACCGGCCAGGTCCTTCCTCGCCTCCTCGGGTGCGAGAACGACCGCGACGCGCCACGCGGTCCGCGCGATCTCGTCGTCGGCGTCGCGCAGCATGTCACGGGTGATCCAGGCCCACGCCCTCCTGTCGCCGATCTTGGAGAGCGTGTGCAGCGCCTGGCTGCGGGCCTGAGCGCACGCGGAGTCGAGCTCCCGGCGGATCCGGGGCAGGGTGATCTCCGGCGGGAGACGGGTCAGCGCCCAGGAGAGCATGTCCCGCACGAAGAAGTCCGGCTCGACCGCGCACCGCTCGACGAGGGGCTCCAGGAAGCCTGGGTCGGGGTCCGAGCCGGCCGCCAGGGCCGCCCGAAGCCGGACCGACGAGTTCTCGGCGCCCAGGGCGTCGAGCACGCGGGCACGCTGCGGGGTTCCGTTGACCGGTTTGATCGCAACCACCTCCTGCGCCCAGGGGACACCTTGTCACCGTGTCAAGGTCAAGCCCGTGACCTGCGGGAGGGAGAAGGGATCCGGGGGCGGGAGAAAAGATCCAGAGGAAGAAGATCCATGAAGGGAAGATCCACCGGCCCAGAACGCAGCTCGCCCGTCCCGAGCCCCCTGGGTGACGCTGCCGGGACACCGGGGAGAAGCGCGCAGAAGGCGCCGGAGACGATCGCCTCCCGGTCCCCCTTGCCTCCGACGGCCGGTGGCCCAGGCGTTGGTGGAGCAGTCCGCGCGCATCAGCAGGCCGGCACGCCGTGCGCAGTCCCCTGACAGAGCTGGTGGAGTGCGGCCAAAAGCCGGTGGGCCAAGATCAGCCGACCGCCCCGCCGGGCGCCTACGGCCCACTTCCGGGACCAGGGCACAAGCCCTGCCGGTGTCAGTCGCGCCACACCGGGACCACCTCAGCGACGAGTTCATTGCCACCTTGGGCAACAGGCCTGTGCTCCTCCGGCCACTGGCGCTCGCTGCCCAGGGCGCCTTCCCCGCCGCCCGGCCACGAGCGGCGGTCAGGAGCCCGACGCCTCACCACCTGCCGTGCACGAGCTGGTCAGACGAGCAGTTGAGTGGCCGCGAGGCGCCGGTACAGGGCGTCCCGGACAAGCAGTTCCTCGTGGGTGCCGGTGGTTCGTACCCTGCCGGACTCCATGACCACGATGCGGTCGGCCGTCGTCACGGTGGACAGGCGGTGCGCGATGACAAGCACCGTCGTCTGCCGTGCCACTTCCAGGATGACGTCGCGCAGGGCCTGTTCGTTGACTGCGTCGAGGTGGGACGTGGCCTCGTCCAGGAGGAGCAGCCGGGGTCCACGCAGCAGGGCACGCGCGATGGCGACACGCTGGCGTTCACCGCCGGACAGCCTGGCTCCCCGGTGTCCGACGTGGGTATCGAGTCCCCTCGGCAGGGATCGTACGAACGCGTCGAGACGTGTGCGGACGAGTACGTCATGGAGTTCCTCGTCGGTGACATCGGGCGCGGCGAGCAGGAGGTTGTCGCGCAGACTGCCGGAGAGTACGGGGGCGTCCTGCTCGATGTAGCCGATGTCAGCGCGGAGTTCCGGCAAGGGGATGTCCAGGATGTCCCGGCCGTCGAGGAGCACTCTGCCCGAGGTGGGCTCGTGGAAGCGTTCCAGCAGGGCGAAGAGGGTGGACTTCCCCGCACCCGAAGGTCCGACGACGGCGGTCATCCCTTTGCCGGGCACCGTGAAGTCGACACCGCGGTGGACGTCGGGCAGGTCAGGGCGGTAGCGGAAGACGACTTTCTCGAAAACGACGGTGGCCGGGGGCCTGGTCGGAGCAGTTGTGGTCGTCCCGCGCCGCACCGCCGGAGCGTCGTCCTCCGTCTCCAGCAGATCCACCTCCCGCAACCGGGCGACGGCCGCCGCCCCCACCTGGAACTGGGTGGTGGCCTGAATGAGCTGGGAGACAGGCTCCGTCAGGTAGAAGAGGAAGAGCAGGAAGGCGACGAGGGTGGACACGTCGATGGCACCCGATGCGACCCGGGCTCCCCCGGCTCCCAGTACGGACAGGAACGACAACTGGACCGAGAGCCCTGCCGATGTACCCATCAGCGCCTGCCATCTGGCCGCTTGTATGCCGTGCCGCCACGCCTCGTCGGCCGCTCGGCGGACGGCGGCGGTCTCGCGTTCCTCCGCCCCCGACGCCTTCACTGTCCTCAGTGCCCCCAGAGCACGTTCGAGTGTCGCGCCCATGGCACCCACCGACGCCTGCGCCCGGACAGTGGCGCGGGAGATGCGTGGCATGGCGGTGGTGACCACCACGCTGACCAGGACGGTCACCCCGACGGAGACGCACAGCAGCACGGGGTCGAGCAGACCCATCATGACCAGCACCCCGACAATGGTGAGAATGCCGTTGGCCGCCGAGACCACCGACTGGGTGGTGACCTGCCGCAGCAGTGTGGTGTCCGAGGTGACGCGTGCCAGGAGGTCCCCGGGTTCCATGCCCTCGAAGACGGGCATCTTCAGACGCAGCAGCCTGCCGATGAGCCGATGGCGGGCACGCAGCACCACCGACTCGGCAGCGTACGCGAGGACGTACTGGCTGAGCGCCTTGAGCGCGGCACCCAGCAGAACGAGCCCGGACAAAAGGGCCAGCGTGCCCGCGACACGGTCGTGTCGTGAGAGGTCCTCGATCAGTTCCTTCGCCGCAAGCGGCTGGAGAAGGACTGCCGCCGCCCCCGCCAGCCCGAGCAACCCGCCCAGAGCTATCCGGCGGCGGTGCGGACGCATGTGCGCCAGCAGAACACGGCCGGTCGAGCGGAACGGTACGGGCGACGGTTCCGTCACCGCCCTCCTGGTGCGGGGGCCCGTGCCACGCGCTCGTGTGAGCATGGCGGAGCAGCCCTCAGACCGCGATCCGGGCAGAGGCCGCGCCGAGCCTGTGCCGTACGAGGGGGAAAACCTCGGTGGCGAGCCGCTCCAGGTTGCGCAGCACGTCGTCGGTGTCTGCCTCGGCCTCCACCTGGCACATCACCCGTGTGCAGCCGGAAGTGCGGATGTGGTGCGTCAGCCGTTCGGCACACGTCTCGACGGATCCGACGGGGTGCGTCGCCATAAGCCTGTCCGCGAGGAGTCCGACGTTCGCCGCGGAAACCGGTGGCGGTGCCGAGACGGTATCCCTCAGAAGGCGGCTGGGGTGGTTGTTGAGGGAAAGGATGAACCGCGCGCGGTCGTGCATGAGCCGCCTGGCATCCTCGGGGTCGTCACAGACCTGCGCGAACACGGCGAACGCGTGGCCCATCGCCGGCTCCGGCCGCCCGCCGCGCAACCGGTGGCGTTCGTAGAGGGCCACCATCTCCGCCTTGGCCTCGGCGCTCTTGTCGACGAACAGCATGAGGGGCAGCCCCCGGTCGGCGGCGAGCTCGATCGACGCGGGAGAACCGGCGGCCACGTACACCGGCGGGCCGGGCGGGTTCCGTACGGGCGGCGTGAGCCGGACGGCGGAGAGGGCCGGATCCGCGGACACCTCGCCGCGCAGCGCAGCCAGGAGGCGATCCAGCGGTTCGGCCAGCCCGGCTCGCCAAGCCGCGAGCCCGGAACCCAGCAGGTCGTACTCGACGCCGGGGAAGCCGCGCCCTACGCCGAGAAGAAACCTGCCGCCCGACAACTGGTCCAGCAAGGCCGTTTGTTCCGCCGTGTGCACCGGCGAGTGCAACGGCAGCACCGTCACCGCGGTGCCCACATGCAGGCTCTCGGTCTTCGCCAGCAGGTACGCGGCGAGAGTGAGCGCCGAGGGGTTGACAGCGGTGTCGAGGAAGTGGTGCTCGGTCACCCACACGTCGTCCAGACCCAGCTCCTCCGCCCGCCGTGCCACCTCCACGGTGCGGGCCAGGACATCCGCCACCCCCTGGCCCGGGTGGCGGTCAGTGGCCAGCATGACGCCGAACCTGAGGTCTTCCTCCCTCGCCTTCATGAGTCCCTCCGGTCTCCGGTCGCGGCGGGCACCCGCATGAGCGTCTGAAAGTACTGAACGTCCTCGCCCTCGCCGACGGGGCAGCCGGCCACTTCGACCCAGGCATGGGCACGGAACGGCTGCGTCCGTACACCTGTGCACCAGTCCGGCCAGTGCCCTCTGGCACGGCACAGCAGCACGGTGGCCACGGAGCGCTGCAGACAGCCCTGGCCCGCGCACTTGCTGCTCACCGACACCACCGCTCGGCGGCTGCGCAGGGCCTCCGCCCGGGTGGCGGGGCGCGCACCGCGCGCGACAACGCTCAGGACGCGACGGAGTCTGGCAGGCGGGAGCCTGATGAGGAACCATGCCGCAGTCACAGCGGCTCGGGCGAGCAGACGTGTGGCGAACGGAACGTGCGTCCGCCGCTCCGGCACGACGGGGAAGCTCACCTCGTCACCAGCCCGGCCTCAGTGAGACGCTTCAGAAGCGCATCGACATCGGCGGTCACGCGCGTGATGTCCAGTGAGAAGCGGGCACTGAGTTCGTCGACGATCTCCGCAACCTCCTTGCCCTGCCGCAGGGACCGTACGACCGCGGCGCCGGTGGTGTTGAGCATCCAGTAGCGGCCGGTGGTTTCGTGGAGCAGCACCATGCCGTCGTCGGTTTCGGCCGCCGCTACATGAGGGGCGAGTGAGTAGCTCATGCGGCTCCTTCCTGTTGGCGCATACGTGTCCGCGCCGCTTCGACCGAGCGCAGCCACACTTCGCAGGCGAGTGTGGTGACCACAGGGATGAACGTCCGTGAGACGGGATGCGGTGCCAGGAGTGCGGCGCGGACGGCGGTGTCGTCCACCAGGCCCAAGCGGGCCAGGCGCATGTCCTCGGTGAGTGCGAGCAGTTCAGCCTTGTGGTGTCGCGCCCCGGCGTACACCTCGGCGCTGGCCTCGCCCTTGGTGGTGCGGTCCAGTAGCGCGTCCGGCACGATCTCCCTCATGGCAGTCGCCAGAACCGGCTTGGTGCGCTCGGCTTCGACGCGGTCGGCGAGGCGCACGGAAAGGGCGGCGCTCACTACCTGGTCGTCCAGGTAGGGAGCGTGGTATGCCACCCCGAACCGGGAAGTGAGACGATTGGTGAGGCGAATCTTCGTCCCGCATTGGCGCACGGCCTGAAGGACTTCGTGCTGCGCGGCCTCGGGAGAGTGGGGCGGGGTTCCCCGGGCGGCCGCCTCGCGAAGGAGCCCGGCGCACATCTCGACCGCCTCGGGGGTTGCCCAAGGCGGCAGCCTGGGGTGGGCTCCCCAGCCGGTGAAGGGCTCGGTGGGCCCGCCGACGGGCTTGGTCAGAGACATGGACGCCGTGATGAGCCACTGGCGGTAGGACGGTTTGCGGAGCAAGTTGCTCAACATCGCACCGAGCGGCCAGCGGTACATGCTGCGGGCGACCCGCAGATCTCGCACAGACCGGAGCCCCTCGCTGTGGGCAAGGGCGTGGTAGAAGGAGGGCGCCGGGCTGAAGAGTTCGTCGCCTCCGTGACCGGTGAGCTGGAGAGGCACGGCGCGGGCGGCCAACTGCCGGGCGACACAAGCCACGACTGCTTTCACCCGGCTCCAGGGATATGGGGCCTCCAGGTCTTCGTCATAGGCGAGTTGGTCAGTGAACGAGAGGGGAAGCCCCGCACTCGGCAGTACGACGAACTCGGCGCCGGGAAGGAATGCGGCGGCGCGCAGCGCCCACTGGGCGTCGTCGTGGGCAGGGTCCACGGCCTCCCTGCGTATCGTCACCAGCCGCCGGCAGCCCTTTTGCCGACTGGCGAGGAAGGCGAGACTCGTGGAGTCCATGCCGCCGGAGAAGTCGCAACCGAGGGCCGGAGTGTTCCTCGCCCGTGCAGCAACCGCGTCGTCGAGCGCATTCCGCACCCGGCGCGCGCCTTCCGCGAGCGTCAGCTCGGCGGACGGAGGGCTCCACCACCGGACGGCGCGATGGGCACCGTCGGGCCGTATCCGGAGGTAGTGGCCGGGGGCGAGGCATTCGACACCCCGCCACACCGTGTATCCGCTCAGCGGCCAGGGCTGCTGCGACAGCAGGTGCCCCACCAATGCCTGCGCGTCGATGTCGCCGCCGATCCTGGCAGCAAGTGTGTCCGGACGGTCGGCCGCGCACGTCACCCCGCCGACCGTGGCGTGGAAGACCTCGTGAACGCCGGACAGGGAGCCCTGCACACGCACCTCACCGTCGAAGGAGACGATCGCGTGATAGCTTCCGGGCACGGACCGGAGGAAGGCATCCAGTGCAGCGACGTCTCCGCTGCCCGAGAGCGCGCGGAGCAGCTCCGCCGAGGTCGTTCCGAAACAGCCGAGCAATGCCAGGCGTTTCCGGCCCACTGAGGCCGTCAGCATCTCCCCGGCATTCCACGCACCCACGATCCATGGGCGCCCGGAGGCATGGGGGATCACCTGCGTCTGTTCAAGGCCCGGGCTCGTCGCGCGAGCCACCGCCGCGCCGTCCTGGTTGTCGGGAAGAACGAGGAACCCCACTTGCCCCCCCACTGGCCGGATGGACGGAATTCGTCCAGGAACTCTGTGTGTGCCGGGCGGCGTGCGCCACCGGGCACACACGACGCCTCCCCCAGCTGCCGTCAGCGACGGCAGAAGGGGATCCTCATCACGGGATCAGCAGCCCAGGAACCAGCACTCGTTGTAGTCGTCCCAGCCCCAGGTGCCACGGCTCAGCGTGAGTTCCGCGAAGTCCCCGATCTCGACCAGGGCGGGGGGCTCGTAGACCGTCTCGTCCTTCATGACGTTCCCTTCTTCTCGGCATCTGTGCGAAAACGCCGCCGGACACGCCACGATCAGCGCTTCGGCGGACAGAAGTGAATCTATGGACTCAGGGGTCCCGGATGCCTGAGTCCGTGGTCCCGCTCATGTCCCGGTTCTGTTCTCGGCGTGGACAGGGTGCGAGCGTCGATCACAGCATGGCAGCAGTGGCCGACGGGTCGCCCTCACTGTCCTCCGGACCGAAAGGACGGGCCTTTCATGGATGCTGCGCGACGGAACGGGTACGGGCGCAGGCAGGCACTGCGCGGTGCGCTCGGTATCGTGGGCGCAGCCGGACTGATGCTGCCGGCTTCCAGCCGGCTCGCCCGGGCGGCGGACTTCCGACCGGATGTCCACGGCCTTCCTCCTGTCCCCGGGATGCTCGGGGACCGTCTGGCCAACGAGTTCTGGTACCAGTTCGACGAGGCCACGTACTTCCGGCAGACGCCGCAACTCGCGGACGCCTATGCGGCGGTTGCCGCCCATGTCGGCGGGAATCCGTTGAAAGGCGTCCGCGATGCCTGGGTGCGCACAGGGACGGCTGCCGGGTATCCGGAGACCTACGCCGCCTTTCTGCGGCCGGTCCGTGAGCCACTGCGCGTGATTTCCGAGGTGCAGGTAGAGGTCTTCCGCTTCTACTACGGCCACCGCTACGACCGGATCCTCACGGCCATGTCCTACTTCGCTCAGGGTGTGCTCTTCGACCCTCGTCGGGCACCGGTCCAGTCGGAGGTGCACACCATGGACGGGGACCCGCCCCTCGCCTACCACACGTGGCACGCCTACCAGTTCGCAAGTGTGCTGCTCGACATCGACCGGCGGTTCTGGAGGGCGATGATCCCCATCAACGGCTTCGCCTGGGCACTCCAGTTGATCGCCAGGCCGAATACCCGGAAGGTCAACCCGCCCCTCCCGCGGGAGACGGTGGCACGGGTGGCGGCGTCCTGGCTCCCGAAGAGCGTCCGGCGTGTCGACGCCGACCTCCTGGAGCTGTACCGTCCCGGGACATCGCCACGCACGGACGCCGCTTCGGGACAGCTCGGCTGACGGATCAGCGGCGCGGCACCGTGTCCGGCGGAGCGGGAAACGACTGGAAAGCCGCATCGAGCTGCCGGGTGTTCGTCGGTAGCCAGGTACATGCCAAACGTCGCAGGGTGTCCGCGGGCAGTGGGGGGTTGATCTCGTCCATGGCCGGAAGGGCCGTGTTCTGAACCGCCCATGCGAACGCCAGCAGCGGAGCCATCCTCCGCCAACGGTCGGTGTCGATGCCGAGCAGCATCATCGCACGCATGAAGAGGTACCAGGTGTGGTACGCCGTCGGCGCCTCGCCCGGGCGGGCGTCCATGGTGTGCACTCTGAGCCCTACGCGTTCCCTCGGGTCGAACAGGGTTCCCTGACCGAAGAACGAGAACGCCTCCACCAGCCGCCGCCTTATCGGGTAGTACGTGTCGAAAACTTCCAATTGCACCCGCGAGAGGGTCCGCAGCGCCCGTGTCACCGGGGCCATAAAAGCGGCATAGTTACGGGGGTAATCGGGTTCCCTGTACATGGCGAACCAGTTTTCGCGCAGGGTCACCGGAAGGTTTCCGCCGAAGTGGCCGTTGATCTGCGCGTAGGCCTCCCTGACGTCAGCCGACTGCTCGTAAAGCGTCGCCACGTTGAACTGATACCAGAGTTCGTTCGCCCGGCGGTCACCAGACATTCCAGGGACCTCGGGAAACTCTTCTCCGCGACGGTCCGCAGCGAAGGCGGTCGCACCGCCCGCCGTGTACCCGGAGAGAACGAAGGCCCCCAGAGCGATCTGAAGAGCACGCCGCCTGCTGTGGTCCTGCACTGCCATTCTTCCTCCTCTGGTACGTCTGCACCGGGAAAACGGAATCACTTCCCCATTCCCGCTCTCCGAGCCCGGACCACCGCCATCGCCCTGTCGTGCACCTGGAGTTTTGCGAAGATGTGCGTCACATGATTGCGGACGGTCTTCTCCGAGAGAAAGAGATTCCGGGCGATTTCCCGGTTCCCCCAGCCTCGCGCCAGCAGGTCGAGAACTTCCCTCTCCCGTGAGGTGAGTTGCGGGAAAGCGAACTGCCCGCGCAGGTCGCGCACGCTGGAGAAGTACGCCCGCATTCGTGCCGCGACGACCGGACCGAACACCACCCCTCCGGCCGCCACCAGCCGGATCGCCCTCATCAGCTCGTCCCACGGTGTCGTCTTCTCCAGGAATCCGTGAGCGCCGGCACTCATGGCGGTGATCACGGACTCGTCGGTCTCTTCCCCGGAGAGGACCAGGAGGCGCATGGGGCGGCCGCCCGACAACTCACCAGCAGCCTGCAGGAAATCACCTTCGGTCATACCGGATGACTGCAAGTCCGCAAGGATCACGTCGGGGCGCATCCGAGGATTCTCCTCCAGCATGCGCAGCGCTTCTTCACCGGTCGACGCCTCACCGGTCAGTTCCATGTCGGATTCGTTCCTCACTCCAACCCGAATTCCGGCCCGGAAGACCGGATACCCGTCCACGAGGAAAACCCGTACGACCGAGCGACGCTCCCGTACGTCACACAGCACACCGCGGTCACACCGTGAATTTACCGCCAGGCCGAATTCGCCATTTCTCCGATAACGTCCGGCCGAATCAATGTGACGCACTGTTGCGGAATCCTGCGCACTACCGCACCCTCGCTCCCCCTGCCGCATCTCTAATTCATTCATGGTATGGATGTTAGTACAGCGACTCAACAACAACAGGGATCAATACCGGCCAAGCTTCCCACCCGGATGCTTGACTCCGCTTGCCGGCCGGTACGGGTTCACGTACGCCTACTGCTGACCGGGCTCACCGGTCATGCGCTGGAGGTTTCCATGATTCAGCCGCGACTTCACGACCTTTCCCGGGAGACATTCCCGTGTTCCCTTTTCCGGCCGGCCCGCATCCCCGAGACGGGATTTCTACCGCCCTATGGCCCTTCCCCTGGCGGAGCGGGACGCATGGAACCGTCAACCCCGTGCAGAACGGTCCGGCCCCCGCAAACCTCCCGGCTGAAGATCCTGTCCGTCCTTTGGCAGGCTGCTCGAGCAGACGAGTGGGCAATGCCGGTGCCCTGCTCGTTCACTCACCCGGCTGGTTGTCCCATTCATTCCCTGAACTCTTCTGAGATACGGGCAGGGCAGGTCGGAGTGCGAGCCGGCAGTTCCGGGCGAGGTCGTTGTCTTTGATGCCCCGTGAGGAACTTGAAGCGTTGCGTGTGTTGTGAGGGGTTGCAGAAGAAGGGCGCCTGAGCACGGCGGACGTCCGCCAGATGCTCTGCGCGGCGTATGTCTGGGCAGTGAACCGGAGCACTGCCTCGCTCCCGATGCCTCCCCCACCAGCGCTCCCGCCCCGACCAGTAGTTCCGGTGTATTTCCGGGTCAGGACGTTCTCCGGGCACCCCTCGCATCGCCCGGCGGCTCCCCCAGCGCCGCGTGGACACCTTGATCAAAGCCGCTGGCCCAGTTGTGCGCTTCGGCCGGGAACTTGGCGCAGCCGCGGGAGAAGAGCCGGTGCTCTGCCCGGATCGGCGCGCGCACTCCGGAGGATCGACGCCGAAAGCCGACCGGAACGAGATGCCGGCAGGCACAGGCCGCAGGGGCGCTGTATCGGACAACCTCCCGCAGACCGATCCGGTCCTCCCGGGGCCTGCTCCAGCGAAGTGCTCAGCCTCGGCTGCTGGTCCGGGCCTGAACGTGTCCGTCTGGGCATGCCCCCCCCACCTGGCCCGCCTCGATGCGACAGCCGTGCGAGTCGCGTATGCAGCAGTGCGACTCGGCGCGACGGTCGAGGCTGCCGGGGCCACGTCCCGGGCTCAGGTGAGCGCGCGATGCGTGCGCGACCGTCATACCTTGACCGTAGGGGCACCCGGAGCGGCCCTTCGTGCCCCTCAGGAGGTGTATGCGCGGCGTGACCGGCCCCGAGGCGGTCCGATGCTCCCCTCTATGAGGGGTGCGGCCGTTCGGAACAGCCCCTGGCCTCACGGCGATCTCAGGAATCGCCGATGACGGAGGTCCATGACGAGAACGGAATCCCACGGTGACAGGGGTGCTCTCCCCGCAAGCCGGTTCGCGACCGGGCCGGCGAGTCCTGGATGCAGCGCCACCGCACAACCGCGGTCCTCACCTCTTGACACGGAGGACAGCCTCATGGGTGCTCTTGAACTGACCGGGCGCGTGGCCCTGGTGACCGGGGCGACCAGCGGCATCGGCGCCGCGACCGCGGTGCTGCTGGCCCAGCGGGGCGCCCATGTCCTGGTCCACGGCCGCAACGGCTCCCGCGGCGAGTCCGTGGTCGCGGCCGTCCGCGACCACGGCGGCAAGGCCGACTTCGTCGCCGCGGATCTGCGCGAGGCACCGTCGGTGCGGCAGCTGGCGCGGCGGGCCGTGGACCTGGGGGGCGGCCGGGTCGACCTCCTGGTGAACAACGCGGGCATCTACCCGCTCGGGCCCACCGAAAGGACGACGGAGAACGAGATCGACGCCGTCCACGCGGTGAATGTGAAGGCGCCGTTCCTCCTGGTGGCGGACCTCGCGCCGGCGATGGCCGAACGGGGCAGCGGTGCGATCGTCAACGTGAGCACCATGGTCGCCGCCTTCGGTATGGCGGACACGGCCCTGTACGGGTCGAGCAAGGCGGCCGTGGAGCTGCTGACCAAGGCATGGGCCGCGGAGTACGGCCCGCGCGGGGTGCGGGTCAACGCCGTCCGTCCCGGGCCCACCCGCACCGAGGGCACGGCCGGCATGAGCGAGGCCCTCGACGCCCTGGCCGCCCGGGCCCCGGCCGGCCGGCCGGCCGATCCGAAGGAGATCGCCGAGGCGATCGCCTACCTGGCCAGCGACGCGGCAAGCTTCGTCCAGGGCGCCGTGCTCTCCGTGGACGGCGGCCGCACCGCCGTCTGACGGCGCGGAGTCCGCCGGCCGCTCCGCCGGCCGGGACCGTCCGGGCGGGCGGGGTCGCCCGGCGCGGTGCGCGTGCACCGGCACGGCGGGCCGTGCCGGTGCACGCGCACGAACGAGCCCCTGGACCACGGGACGTGACGGGGCGATGTCAGTGGCGGCTGACAGCATCGGCCGCATGGCGGACACCACGGCATTCGACTGGCGCTCCTTCCTGCTCAGGTGGAGCGAGGAGTGGGCGGACTCCCTGTCCGCCGACGAGACGCGGAGCGAGGACGACGAGGCCGCGCGGCGGGCGCGGTGGCTGGGGTTCCCGCCCGCGTCCGAGGAGCGGATCACGGCCCTGGAGGAGCGCCTCGGCCGACGGCTGCCCCCGTCGTACCGGGAGTTCCTCAAGGTCAGCGACGGATGGCGGCACGCGGGCGGGTTCGTGCGGCTGCTGGCGGGGACGGAGGACGCGCACTGGCACAACAACGCGTCGGGGCTCGCGGGGGTCTTCGAGGACCACCGGGGCGAGGACGCCGGGTCCGAGGAGCGGCGGCAGACGAGCCTGTGGTGGCGCGGGCTGCAGCTCGATGTGGAGTCCGACGTCACCTACGTCCTGCTGGACCCCGGGGACGTGGACGAGGACGGCGAGTGGGCCGTCTACACATGGTCGAGCTGGCTGGCCGCCCCTCCCGAGCGGCATGCGAACTTCCGTGAGTTCATGCGGGACATGTACCGGGAGTTCCACAGCCTGCGGGCGAACCGGGACGACGGGAAGCCGTTCGTCAACGACACGACGCGCACGCTGGACGCCCTGGTGGAGGAGGCCCGGCTGGAGGCCCTGCGCGGCGGCTGGGAACGGGCCCGAAGGGCGCTGGACGAGGCCAGGGGATACGGCAGACCGCGGGCGGCGGGGCTGGGCGACCAGATACGCCGTCTGCTCGGGCAGACCTCCATGGTGTACTTCGACGGGCTGCTGACGGACCCGCGGTACGCGTCCGAGCTGCTGCCGCCGCTGGTCGCCGAGCACGCGGCGCACTCGTACCGCGACGACTCCGCGCTGACGCTCCATCTGCGGGGCGCCGACGACGCTCTGGTGACGCTGGCCCGCACGCTGCTGGACCAGGTGAGGAACGGCACGTACCGGTACACGGCGACCGGACCGTTCGGGGAGGCGGTCGAGCAGGCGCGGGAGCTGGCGCGGTGGGGGGACACCGACGGGGCGTGGCGGGCGCTGATGAACGCTCTGCCCCTGTGGGAGCCGCTGGGACCGGACCACCTGGCGCCGCTGGGTTGGGTGGCCGACCCGCTGCTCGGGCCGCTGCTGACTCCGGAGCGGGGGCGCGAGCTGCTGTCCACCCCGCGGGGCGGGCAGACGGGCAGGGCGCCGGCTCCGTCCGCCGGACTCGACCCGGACGGCCTGGCATGGCTCGCGGAGCCGGATCCGGGCAACAAGCGCACGTCCTACCGGTTCGTCCTGGTGGAGGGCGTGGGGCCGGAGGAGCTGCCCGGACGTCTCGCGGACGGGGACGGCACCGTGCTGAGCGAACCCATGACCTTCTGGGAGGCGCACCACAAGAAGCTGGACGGCCGAAGGGAGTTCTCGTCCTACGAGGACAGGGCTCTCATGGCGGTCGGCCGGGCCGGCGACGGCTGGAGTTTCGCCTTCGACGGGGATCCGGCCCCGTTCCTCCGGCAGCGGTTCGTCTCCCCGGCCGTGGCCGCCAGCGCGGGCACCCGCGCGGTGGTGGTGTGGTCCGGTCTGAGGTCGTGGTACGGAGAGCCGTTCTTCCACCTCTCGGTGGCGCAGGACGGTGCCGAGCAGTACGCGTTCACCTACGCGGACGGGGAGATCCAGAAGAGCGGGGAGATACCGCGGGCCCTGGACCCGGACCGGTTCTTCGCCGGCCCGGAGGGCGGCACCGACGCGGAACGCCCGCTGCTGGAGGCGGTGACCGAGGAGTTCGGCGTCCGTCTGCCGCGTCACGCGATCGTGCGCGGGCGGCTGCACACGTTCACCACCCGCTCCTGGACGCGGCCGCCGGGGGAGGGCGAGACCTACGCGGTGCTCCGCATGCTCTAGAAGCCGCCCGGCGGACGTGCGGCCGGCGGGGCCGTCGCCCGACTGGGTCACCGGGCGCGCACCCGCGCACACGGCCCGGCACAGTTGGAGTACAGCCGTCGACGAGCGCGGAACACCGTCAGCGCCTGCCCCGCGGCAGGGGACTCATCGGCCGGGAGAACGTCACCGCAGCGGTCCGCCGGGAGGATCCATGCACGACAAGCCGCTCAGCAAGCTCGCCGGTCACCTCCTGAACCGGCGGGCGGGCGCGTCACGCCCCGCGCGGCACCGCGTCGCACCCGACGCGTTCGGCCTGGAGGAGGCGAAGGTCCTCCGCTTCACCGACGGCACGCTGGACGCCGCAGGGGAGCAGCGCCTCGCGGAGGAGGTCGCCGAGATCCTTCCCCTGAACTGGTCCTTGACGTACAGGGGCAAGGAGCGGCTGCACGCGGTCGTCGAGCACCTCGGCGGTGAGTCCGGGCTGCTGCGCTGGCTGGACCGCCACCCCGGCCTTCCGCGTCTGACCGCACGGCTGGTCGCGCTCACGAGCACCCTCGACCGGTACAGCGAGGACGCGGACGTCGTCGAGGCGCTGTGCTCGTTGCGTGCCCAGAATCCGCCTCCCGCCGAGCTGGAGGGCGTTCTGCCGCCGGACACCGACGCGGAGACGCTCAGTGCCGTCTCCTACCGCGTCGAGGAGCTCCTCTTCGAGCGGCACCCGCAGGACGCGGCGCGGCTCGCCCTGGCGGCGACGGACTGGCTGCGGAACATCGCCCGGCAGGCGACGTCCGCGTCCGGCCAGGTCGGTGAGATGGGCGACCTGATGGCCCATCTGCACCGGGACATCGACGAGGCCGGCGCGGAGACGTAGCCGGCGCGCACAGCGCATGGGATGCCGGCTGCCGAGAGGGCCGGAGCAACGACGGCCGGGGCGGCGGATCGGCCAAGAGGCCCCTTCACGCCGCTGCCCGGGCAGGTACGGCTCGTCGCCTGCGCCGAGTGCCAGGGGTGGGGGAAGCTGCTGAGGAAGTGCCGGTACGCGTCGCCCGTCGGGCCGGGCCGGACGATCTCCCACTACGAGGGCCGGTACCGGGTGCGGGTTCCGGAGGCACGTACCGGGCGCCCGCCCGGCACGCACAGCATGGCCGGGCGGACCTCTGTCACCTGCACGCCCTTCGTCAGGGGTGGCCCCGACAGCGAGGTGGTGGAGCCGCCGGACGACGCCGTTCCGCGAACGTTTCCGAGGCCGTACGCGCGCGATGGGAAGCCCTGGGCCCGGGCGCGGCCACGCATGATCGGATCGGTTCGCAGCGGTCGGGCCCGGCCAGGGGGTCCGCTGCCAGAGTTGAGGGCGAAAGGAGGCCTCATGATCTCGGCGCTCAACCGGCTCGTCGATCTCGTCGAGGAACGCCTCACCGAGGAGCTCGACCTCGAAGAACTGGCCGCGGGACTCGGGACCACCGAGTACCACCTGCGCCGGATGTTCTCGTCGCTGGCCGGCATGCCGCTGTCGGAGTACGTGCGGCGGCGGCGCATGACCGTCGCCGCCGGTGACGTCGTCCGGGGCGAGGAGGACCTGCTGGAGATCGCCGTCCGGCACGGGTACGGCTCGCGGGAGGCGTTCGGACGTGCGTTCCGGGCGGTTCACGGCGCCGGTCCCGCCCAGGTGCGCCGCGACGGAGGCCCCTTGCGTACACAACCGCAGCTCAGGTTCCGCCTGACCGTCGAAGGGAGCAGTCCCATGGACACCCGTCTCGTCGACCGCCCCGCGTTCCGCCTGGTCGGACACTCCGCCCGGGTCCCGCTCATTCATCACGGAGTCAACCCGCACATCCAGCAGCACATCGCCTCCATCCCGCAGGAGGAGCACCAGCGTCTGAAGGCCCTCGGCGACACCGAGCCGGCCGGCCTGCTCCAGGTCAGCGACGGCGTCGACCCCGACGGGCGGGAGGGCACCGAGCTGACCTATCTGCACGGGGTCGCCATCGGCCGGGACACGCCGGTCCCGGACGGGCTCGACGTCATCGAGGCGCCGGCGGGCATGTGGGCGGTGTTCCGCTCCAGCGGTCCGCACCCGCAGGCCCTGCAGACCGTCTGGGCGGCCACCGCGACCGAGTGGTTCCCCTCCAACCCGTGGCGGCTGCGGCCGGGGCCCTCGATCGTCGCGGTCCTCGAGCGGGCCGACGACTTCAGCACCGCGACCTGCGAGCTGTGGCTTCCCGTCGAGTCCGCGTGACGACCCGACGGCGCGCGGTGCGCCGGCGGCGGGGCGTCAGCCCCGGTACGCCTCCAGCAGCCGCAGCCACACCTCGCTGATCGTCGGGTACGAGGGCACCGCGTGCCACAGCCGTTCGACGGGAACCTCCCCGGCGACGGCGATGGACGCCGAGTGGAGCAGTTCGCCGACGCCGGGGCCGACGAAGGTGACGCCGCGCAGGATCTCCTCGTCGAGGTCGACCACCATGCGGGCCCGGCCGCGGTAGCCGTCGCCGTACAGGGACGCGCCGGCGACCGAGGAGAGGTCGACGTCGACGGCACGGACGCGGTGGCCGGCCCGTTCGGCCTCGGCGAGGGAGAGGCCCACCGCGGCGGCCTCCGGGTCGGTGAAGACGACCTGGGGGACGGCGCGGTGGTCGGCGGTGGCGGAGTGCGCGCCCCAGGGGTCCGTCTCCAGCAGGGGGACGCCCGCCGCGCGGGCGCTGATGGCGTTGCCCGCGATCCGGGCCTGGTACTTGCCCTGGTGGGTGAGCAGGGCGCGGTGGTTGACGTCGCCGCACGCGTACAGCCAGGTGGTGCCCTCGACCCGCAGGGTGTCGTCCACGGAGAGCCAGGAGCCGGGTTCCAGGCCCACGGTCTCCAGGCCGATGTCGTCGGTGCGCGGGGCGCGTCCGGTGGCGAAGAGGATCTCGTCGGCCTCGAAGCGGTCCCCGGTGCCGGTCGCGGCGATCACGGTGCCGTTCTCCCGGGTCACCGACTCCACCGAGGTGCCGGTCCGGATGTCGACGCCCGCTTCGGTGAGGGCCTCGGCGACCAGTTCGCCGACGAAGGGCTCCATGCGGGCCAGCAGCCCCTCGCCGCGGACCAGGACGGTGACCTGGGAGCCGAGGGCCTGGAAGACGGTGGCCATCTCGGTGGCGACGACACCGCCGCCGACCACGATCAGCCGCCGCGGCACCTCCTTGGCGCTGGTGGCCTCGCGGCTGGTCCACGGCCCGGCCTCGGCGAGGCCGGGCAGGTCGGGCAGGCGGGCGCGGGTCCCGGTGCAGACGGCGACGGCGTGCCGTGCGGTCAGCGTCCTGACCTCCCCGTCGGCGCCGGTGACCGTGACCGTGCGCTTTCCCGCCAGCCGGCCGTGCCCGCGGTACAGGTCGGCGCCGATGCTCTCCACCCAGCGCACCTGCCCGTCGTCGTGCCAGTGGGAGGTGTACTCGTCCCGGCGGGCGAGGACCGCGGCGGCGTCCAGGGGGCCCCGCACCGCCTGGCTCAGACCGGGCAGGCGGCGGGCGTCGGCCCGGGCGAGGACCGGGCGCAGCAGGGCCTTGCTGGGCATGCACGCCCAGTACGAGCACTCGCCGCCGACCAGCTCGCTCTCCACGATCGCGGTGGACAGCCCGGCCGCGCGGGTGCGGTCGGCCACGTTCTCGCCCACGGGTCCGGCGCCGAGCACCACGACGTCGTACGCGATGGTTTCCGTTTCCGTCATGAAGTCAGTCTGGTGGCTGGTGTGCGGGTCGGCCACACGGGTAAGCACCCGGAATACCCGTGGGGTCGGCCGTGTTGTGCGGGTGGCTTCGCACGGCGTCAGGTCCCCCGGAGAACCTGCGGAGGACCTCCGGAGAACCTCCGCGGACCCACCGGATCCCCGCCGGGGAGCCGGGATCCCCGCGGAAAGCCCCCGTCGGAACCCCACCGGAAACCCACCGAGACCCCAAAAGCCCACCGCGAGACCGCCGGAAACCCACCGGAAGCCCACAGGAAGAGAGAACGCGACATGAGCAGCACCGTGGAGCTCACCAAGGAGAACTTCGACCGGACGGTCGCCGAGAACGACTTCGTTCTCATCGACTTCTGGGCCTCCTGGTGCGGGCCGTGCCGGCAGTTCGCCCCGGTCTACGAGAAGGCGGCCGAGGAGAATCCGGACCTGGTGTTCGGCAAGGTGGACACCGAGGCGCAGCCGGAACTGGCGGCGGCCTTCGGGATCCAGTCCATTCCGACGCTGATGATCGTCCGTGATCAGGTCGCGGTGTACGCGCAGCCGGGCGCCCTGCCCGAGGCCGCGCTCGCGGACCTGATCGGGCAGGCCCGCAGGCTGGACATGGACGAGGTCCGCAGGGCGATCGCCGAGCAGCAGGCGCAGGGCGGCCGGCAGGAGCGGTGAGGCCGTCCCACGGGCCGCTCCCCGGGCCGTCTCAGGTGGACTCGCGGTGCACCACCCGCGCGCCCAGCGCCGGGTGTCTCTCGAGCGGGGCGCCGGGGTTCCGGACGGCGCGGTCGACCAGTTCGGCGAGGTCGCGGCCCGAGGGCAGGTCGATGTGGACGGTGCTCAGCCGGGGCCGCAGCAGCCGGCCGAGCATGAGGTCGTCGGCGCCGATCACGGCCGTCTCCTCGGGGATGCGGATGCCCGCGTCCTGCAGGGCGCGCATCAGCAGCATCGCGTACTCGTCGTCGTAGGCGAACACCGCGTCCAGGCCGAGGCCGCGCCAGCGGGCGGCGAGGCGGGCCGCGGAGTCCTCGTCGTAGCCGAGGGGCAGTTCGGTGACGCTGCCGTCGGTGCCCTCCAGGGCCCGTCGTACGCCCTCCAGGCGCGGGCGGGAGAAGATGTCCAGGCCGCTTTCCTCGGGCACGACCACACCGATGCGCCGCCGGCCCCGCTCGTACAGGTGGACGCCGGCCCGGTGGCCCACGCTCGTGTGGTCCATGAGCAGGGCGTGGGCGCCCTCCACGGCCTCCGGGCCGACGGTGACCACGGCCCGGGCGCCGGAGCGCTTGAGCACCGCGACGCCCTCGGGGCCGAGCCCCGTGCCGGGCACCAGGACGGCGACCGGCCGCAGTTCCGCCCAGGCCCGGGCGGCCTCGTCACCGGGCAGGCCGATGGTGCCGTGCTGCACGACGGTGTAGTCGAGGCGGCCGAGCGCCCACTGGAGTTCGTTCAGGAACCGGCCGTAGAGCCGGCCGGCCGGGACGGACGGGGCGGGTATCAGGACCATGCGGCTGTGCCCCGCGCGCAGGCTGCGGGCCGCCGCGTGCGGCACGTATCCGAGTTCTCTGGCGGCCTCGTGGACGCGGCGGCGGGTGGGCTCGCTGATGCGTACGGCCCTGGTGTTGTTCAGGACGTAGGAGACGGTCGCGCGCGAGACGCCGGCCAGTCGGGCCACGTCGGCGCTCGTGGGCACCGAGCGCGGTGCGGGCGACGGGGGCGCGGCGGGTTTCGGGATCTGCACCATGACGTACCGCATCTTGGCAGAAGCCGCGAACGACGCTTCGGGCGGGTCAACTGCCGGAAAACACACAGAAGTTGAAGCCGAAACGGTGTGCGGGTGAAGTCACTTCCCCGATGCGGTGCGGGTGACGCCCGATGCGGTGCGGGTGACGCCCGATGCGGTGCGGGTGACGCCCGATGCGGTGCGGGTGACGCCCGATGCGGTGCGGGTGACGCCCGATGCGGTGCGGGTGACGCGGTCGACCAGGTCGCACCAGCCGGCCTGCAGCCGTTCCATCGGCATTTGGCACTGCTGGGTCAGGTGGTGGATGAGGGCGGGCTCGAGGTATCCCATCAGCGTCTGGGCGAGGAGCTCGCTGTCCGCGTCCGGGACCGCCTGCCGCAGCAGCATCACGACATGGGCGTGACGGACCCGGCGGGCCGGCACGAGATAGCGGCGCTCCGGGCAGGGTTCGGCCGCCAGCTGCAGTTCCAGGTCGTCGGCGGCGCGGCGCAGTGCGGCGCAGCCGAACGCCCGCAGCCGCTCCACGGGCGGTGCGCCGGGGCCCATCGGGGGCTCGCCGTTGAGGAAGGCCGCCTGGAACTTCTTCTCGGAGTGGTCCAGCAGCGCGTTCAGCAGGCCGGTGCGGTCGCCGAAGCGGCGGAAGACCGTGCCCTTGCCCACCTTGGCGGCGGCGGCCACCGCCTCCATCGTGACGCCGGCCGCGCCGTGCTCCGCCACCAGCCGCGCGGCGGCGTCCAGCAGCCGGGCGCGGTTGCGTGCCGCGTCGGCCCGCAGGGCGGGTTCGTCCTCACCGGTGCCGATGTCGAGCAACACCGGCGTCACCGCGGGGTCCTGGGGCTGTTCGGGCTCGGTGCAGCGCTGCAGGGAGCGGGACATGAAGACAGCGTAAAGCACGGGGAAGAAAACTGGACCGCGGTCCGGTTATGCTGCTAGAAAATTTAATCGGACCCCGGTCCGCTTAAGCACGGCACTACCTCCCCAATGGAGCCCCCACATGTCTGTTCGCATTCTCGCGCTCGTCGGCAGCCTCCGCGCCGGTTCGCACAACCGTCAGCTCGCCGAGGCCGCGGTGAAGCTCGCCCCGGCGGGCGCCGAGATCGTGCTCTACGAGGGCCTGGGCGACATCCCCTTCTACAACGAGGACATCGACGTCGAGGGCAGCGTCCCGGCCGCCGCCGCCAAGCTGCGCGAGGCCGCCGGGACCGCCGACGCCTTCCTGCTCTTCTCGCCCGAGTACAACGGCACCATCCCGGCCGTCCTGAAGAACGCCATCGACTGGCTGTCCCGCCCCTACGGCGCCGGTGCCCTCGCCGGCAAGCCCGTCGCCGTCATCGGCACCGCCTTCGGCCAGTACGGCGGCGTGTGGGCGCAGGACGAGGCCCGCAAGGCCGCGGGCATCGCCGGCGGCAAGGTGGTCGAGGACATCAAGCTGTCCATCCCCCACTCCGTCACCCGCTTCGCCGAGACCCACCCGGTCGACGACGCCGAGGTCGCCGCGCAGCTCACCGAGGTCGTGACCCGGCTGCAGGGCCAGATCGGCGCCGCGACGGCCGCCTGAGTCCCGCCCGGAGAACCGGAGCACGGGGGCCGGAGCCGAAAGGCTCCGGCCCCCGCCGCGTCCGCGCCACCGCACGGTGCCGGCGCCGGGCCCGGTGCGCCGCCCCTCCGGCCCGCACGGCGGCGCGCCCGGGTCCTGCTCGGCCGCCCGGCCGCCCTTGCGCCACTGGGGGTGAGCGCGCTCGTGGCCGGGGCACCGCCGTGTCCGGGGCGGGTAGACGGTGAACGGCCGCACCGGCGGCCGCTTCCCCGTACGAGGAGATGCCCATGACACAACCCCCGCCCCCGTTCGACCCCGAGCTCGCCGCCGCCCTGGACGCCGCGGAGGGCATGCGGCCGGGTCTGGCCCCGCAGGACATCCCGGCCGCCCGGCAGGCCCTCGCCCTCCTCGGCCCGGCGGCCGGGCCGGACCTGACCCTGGGCGGCGCCTTCGCGGTGGAGGACCGTACGGCGCCGGGGTCCGGGGGCGCGCCCGACGTGTCCCTGCTGGTGTGCCGGCCCACCGCGCCGCCGGGCGGCGGGGCACGGCCCGTCCTGTACTACACGCACGGCGGGGGCATGGTCGTCGGGAACAACCGGCTCGGCGTGGACACGGTGCTGCCCTGGGCGCGGGAGCTGGACGCGGTCGTGGTGTCGGTGGAGTACCGGCTGGCGCCCGAGCATCCGCATCCCGCGCCGGTCGAGGACGTACGCACGGGCCTGCTGTGGACGGCGGAGCACGCCGGGGAGCTCGGCGGCGACCCGGAGCGCATCGTCGTCGTCGGCACCAGCGCGGGCGGCGGCCTGGCCGCGGCGCTGACCCTGCTGCTGCGGGACCGCGGCGGCCCGCGGCCGCTCGGCCAGATGCTGATGAGCCCCATGCTCGACGACCGCAACGACACCCCGTCCGCCCATCAGATGACGGGCGTCGGCGTCTGGGACCGCACGGCGAACGAGACCGCGTGGACGGCGCTGCTCGGCGACCGGCGCGGCGGGCCCGGCGTGCCGCCGTACGCCGCCCCCGCCCGCGCCACGGACCTCTCCGGCCTGCCCCCGGCCTTCCTCGACGTCGGCTCCGCGGAGACCTTCCGCGACGAGGTCGTCGCCTACGCCTCGGGCATCTGGCGGGCCGGCGGCGTCGCCGAGCTCCATGTGTGGCCCGGCGCCTTCCACGGCTTCGACGCCCTCGCCCCCGAGACGGCCCTGGCCCGGGCCGCCCGCACGGCTCGACTGGACTGGTTGCGCAGACTGCTGGGACGGTAAGGAGCAGACCGCCGGGGCGGCAGGGACACGCGCCGCGCGTCCGGGCCCGGACGCGGTCGCGCCCGAAGCGGGTACCCGAACCGGGCGAAGCAGGTGAGAGGGCTGCTGCCATGAGCGACGTTCCGAACAGCGGCGAACCGAACAGCGACGGACCGATCACCGTTCCCGACCTGACGGTCTTCAACCCCGCGCCGGTGGGTGTGGCCCTCCTCCGCGGACCCGAGCACATCCTGGTCTATACCAACGACACCTACCGGCACCTCTTCGGCACGCGTCAGTACGGCGTCCCCATCCGGCAGCTGTTCACCGACCTGAAGCAGCAGCAGATCCTCGACCTGCTGGACGTCGTCTACGAGACGGGCGCGCCGGTCGTCATCGGCCCGGAGAGCCCGATGACCCTGCGGGACGAGCACGGGGTGGTCCGTGACCGTTGGTTCAGCATCAGCCTGTCCTGCTCGGCCCGGCAGACCTCGCGCGGCGATCCGGAGGGCTCCGGGGAGCACGGGGTGCTGGTGGTGGTCGTGGACGTCACCGGCGAGGTGACCGCCAAGGAGGTCGCCCGTGAGCAGGCGGAACAGCGGCGGCGCACCCTGCTGCGCTACCAGAGCCTGGTCGCGGTCAGCGTCCAGATGGTGTGGGTGGCCGACCGCGACGGGCGCGTGCTCCAGCTCAGCTCCGGCTGGCACCGGGTCACCGGCATGCCCGAGGAGAAGCTGCTCGGATGGGGCTGGCTGGACAGCGCCCACCCCCGGGACCGTGCCGGCCTGGCCAAGGCCTGGCGCCGGGTGGTGCGCACGGAGCCGGATTCCTTCGAGCACCGTTACCGGATACGGCGCCGGGACGGCACCTACCGGCACTGCTCGCTGCGGGTGGTGCCGATCCGTGAGCACGGCGACGTCACCGAGTGGGTGGGGGCCTGCGCCGACATCGAGGACCAATGGCTGCGCGAGCGGCGCCAGGACCTGCTCGGCCAGGCGTCGATCGCGGTGTCCGGGCCGCACCGGCCCGAGCCGGCGCTGGAGGCGGTGGGGCGTGTCCTGGTGCCCGAACCGGCGGACGCGTGCGGCATCTATCTGCTGCCCGAGGGGGTCCGCCCCCAGGCGGCCGGCCCGCTGATGACCCGGCACGTGGCCACGGTGACCGCTCCCCCTCTGCCGTCCTTCCCGTCCGGCGGGGAGCTGCGGGGCACTCCGCCGGGCAGCCTGTTCGACGAGGTGGTACGGCGCGGACGCACCGCCCTTCGGCGCGCGGGTCCCGACGGTTTCGCCGAGGCCGACATCCCGCCGGGTGCGGCCGCGTGGGCGCGGGCCGGCGGGATACGGGAGGTCGCCCTGCTGCCGGTGGTGGTGCTCGGCGAGATCCGGGCGGTCGTCGCCCTGTACGCGGCGGACCGCGAGCCCTTCAGTGCGGAGGAGATCTCGCTGGTCGAGGAGGTTCTCGACCGGACCGCGCCCGCCTTCGGCCGGCTGCTGGAGCTGCGGCGCACCCGGCGTGTCGCCCTCGCCCTGCAGGAGAGCCTTCTGGGCGCCCCTCCCGAGGTGCCCGGGCTGGACATCGTGGCCCGCTACGCGTCCAGTGCCGCCGCGAACGAGGTCGGCGGCGACTGGTACGACTCCTTCGTGACCCCCGACGGCGCCACCGCACTGATCATCGGTGACGTCTCCGGGCACGATCTGCAGGCGTCCGTGACCATGAGCAAGATGCGCAACATGCTGCGCGGCATCATCGTCGACCGGCGGATGCCCCCGGGGGACGTCCTGCGCCGGCTCGACCGGGCCACCAGCCTGCTGGGCCCCGAGGAGGGGACGGTCACCTGCGTCTACGCCAGGATCGAGGAGACCGCGGGCGGCGGCCGGCAGCTCAGCTACAGCGTCGCCGGGCACCCGCCGCCGCTGCTGGTCACCGCCGACGGCCGGGCCCGGTTCCTGGAGGACGCCCAGGACCTCCTGCTCGGCGGGCTCAAGCCCCACGGGCTGCTGCGCGCCAGCGCCACCGAGCCCCTGGAGCCCGGCAGCACCGTTCTGCTCTACACCGACGGCCTGGTCGAGCAGCCGGCCGAGGACCTGGACCAGGGGCTCGAGCGTCTGCGCCGGCGCGCGGCCGGGCTGGCCCGTGCCCCCCTGAGCACGTTCTGCGACGAACTCCTGCAGGAGGCGTGCACGGTCAGCGGCGACGACATCGCCCTCCTCGCGGCCCGCCTGCCGCTCACCACGGGCTGAACGAACGTCCCCCTGCAGACACCGGACACCGGGCCGGACGCCTGCGCCGGACGCCGGGCACCGACGGAGCCGCCGCCCCACCGGCTCCCCGCCGGCTCCCGCCGACTTCCCCCTCCCGTTTCCCACGGGGGCTGTTCCCCGCCCCCTCTGGACGTTACCGTTCGGTAGACAACGCGTTCCGGAGGTGTCCGCATGACGCTCGACCGTGCCGCGGGCCTGGCCGAGACCGCCCGCGCCCTGGCCGCCGGAGAAGTGTCCTCCCGGGCGCTGGTCGAACAGGCCCTGGCCCGGATCGAGGCCACGCAGCCCTCCCTGAACGCCTTCCGCATCGTCCGTGCCTCCGCCGCGCTCGCCGAGGCCGACGCCGCGGACCGGAAGCTGGCCGCCGGGGTCCGGCTGCCGCTGCTCGGGGTGCCGGTGGCCGTGAAGGACGACATGGACGTGGCGGGCGAGCCGACCGCGTTCGGCTGCCGCGGGGACTTCCCGGCGGCGGCCGAGGACGGCGAGGCGGTACGGCGGCTGCGCGCGGCCGGAGCGGTGATCGTGGGCAAGACCAACACCTGCGAGCTCGGTCAGTGGCCCTTCACCGAGGGGCCGGCCTTCGGCACCACCCGCAACCCCTGGGCCCCCGACCGCACTCCCGGCGGCTCCTCCGGCGGGTCGGCGACGGCGGTCGCCGCCGGACTGGTCCCGGCCGCGCTCGGTTCGGACGGCGCCGGCTCGGTGCGGATCCCGGCCGCCTGGACCCATCTGGTCGGCATCAAACCCCAGCGCGGCCGGATCTCGACCTGGCCGCGCGCCGAGTCCTTCAACGGCATCACGGTCAACGGCACCCTGGCCCGTACGGTCGGCGACGCCGCCCTGCTGCTGGACGCGGCGAGCGGCAACCACCCGGACGACCCCCACCAGCCGCCCGCCGTGGACGTCGCCGCCGCCGTGGGCCGCGATCCCGGCCGGCTGCGGATCGCGCTCTCGCTCAAGCCGCCGTTCACCGCCCTGCCCGCGCGCCTGGACCCCGAGGTGCGCGACCGGGTCGTGGAACTCGCCCGAAGACTGGACGCGCTGGGGCACGAGGTGGAGGAGGCCGACCCGCCGTACGGGCAGATCGGGCTGGGCTTCGTGCCCCGCGCCGCCGCCGGGGTGGCCGAGCTGGTCCGTGAGGTCCCGGACCCGGCGCTGCTCGACCCGCGCACCCGCGCCACCGCCCGGCTGGGCCGGCTGCTCGCCGGTTTCCCGCTGCGGGCGGCCCGGCGGGCCGAGGCGGTCCTGCACCGGCGCATCGGCCGTTTCCTCGGCTCCTACGACGTGGTCCTCGCGCCCACGACGGCCACTCCCCCGCCGCGGATCGGCGCGATGCTCGACCTCGGCGGCTGGGCCACCGACCGTGCGATGATCGCCGCCTGTCCCTACGCCTGGCCGTGGAACGTGCTGGGCTGGCCGGGAGTCAACGTGCCCGCGGGCTTCGTCGCCGGGGGCCTTCCGGTCGGCGCCCAGCTGCTCGGCCCGGCCAACAGCGAGCCGCTGCTGGTCTCGCTGGCCGCGCAGCTGGAGGCGGAACTGCGCTGGCACGAGAAGTGGCCCGAGCAGCCGGCGCTCTCCGACTCCCCGGCCTCCTGACCGGCGTCGCCCCCGCACCCGGCGACGACGGCCGCGGACCGCGGCGACCGGACCGTCCCGCCGACGGCCGGTCGCACCGGCACCGGCGGACGCGCGGTCACGCCGCGGCAGGCGGGCACCCGGTCATGCCGCGGCGAGCACGACGCCCAGCGCGATCAGCACACCGGCCTTGACGACCTCGAGGACCACATACGCCAGATGGCCGCGGGAGCGGGGACCTTCCTCCTCCCCGGCCAGGACCCGGTCGGACCTGCGGTTCAGCCGGGGGCGGACGACGGCCAGCTGGGCGAGGAGCACCGCGGCCACGGCCGCGGTGAGCCCGAGGACCGGCGCCGGGGCCGCACCCGTGGCGACCGCGACGACCAGGACGACGGCCAGCACCGTCTCCGCCAGGTTCAGCGCCCGGAAGACCAGCCGGCCTATGCCCAGTCCGATGGGGATGGTCACGCCGGGGGCGCGGAACTTCAGCGGGGCCTCCAGGAAGGAGATGGCCAGCACCATGCCGAGCCAGACGAAGGTGGCCGCGCTCGCCACGGCGGCCGACGTGGTGTTCATCGATGCGTCGCCTCTCTGCCGGATCCGTTGGTCCTGTCGGGTCTGTCGGGTCTGTCGAGGTCTTTCCGCCGGGTCCGCCGGGGCACGGGCGGCCCGCGGCCGGCCGGGTCACACGGCGGCGGTCCCGGCCGGGCGGGCGGCCAAGCGGGCCAGGCATGAGTCGGGTTCGGCGAACGGTTCCAGACCGGTCGCGGTCAGCGGAGCGCGCAGTCCGTCCAACGCCCCCTGCATCGGCCCCAGATGGACCGGGCACACCAACTGGCCGTACTCCTCCGCCAGTTCGAGGAAGGGACAGTGCCGCAGCCGGATCCGTTCCGGCGCCCTCCCGGCGCCGCCGCCCTCGGCCTCGGGGCGAAGCCCAGGGCGTCGAGCAGGGCGAGGAGCCGGGCGGCCGAGCGCTCGGCCGTCGGCGGCCGCGAGGGCGGCAGCGGGCCGACCAGGAAGCCGCCCCAGGCGCGGCCCGCCTCCGTCGCGGACTCCCGCGCCCGGGGGCCCTGGGAGGCCGGCTGCCGAGCAGGATCCGCGCCAGGAGCCGGTAGCCGCGCGTCCCCCCGCGGTCCATGCCGGGGCGGGGGGCGTGGACGGCGCGGGGACGGCCGGGTCCCGAGGGCGCCTCGGCCCGCCGTACGACCGCTCCCTCGGCCGCCAGGGCGTCCAGATGGAAGCGGACGGTGTCGGGGTGGACCCCGATCCGTTCGGCCGTCTCCGCGACGCCCAGCGGCCGGGCGGCGGCGCGCAGCACGTCCGGCACCTCACGGCGGCGAGGGCTCTCCCGGGAGACGGTCACCTCCGCTCACCTCGTTTCCCCTGCGCGTTTCACCGATGCCGACCTATTTTTACGAATCCTACATGTAATAATCATGAGCCGGAACGGCCCGGACGAGGACGAAAGAGGGTGCGTCATGACATCGCCTTCCGCGCACGGCACCGGCCCCGACGGCGGGGCGGAGCCGGAGCCCCGGCTCCTGTGCGACGCGCGGGCCCTGGCCGACGCCCCGCCGCTGCCGGCCGGTGTGCTGTGGAAGCTGGACGAGCCCGGACGCCAGCTCGACGCCAATGTCGTACGCCTGGCACCGGGCACGAGCGTCGCCCCGCACCGCGAACCGGACCTGGACGTCCTGCTGTTCGTCGTCGCGGGCGGCGGCGTCCTCGGCGCGGGCCGCGACGACGAGCCGCGGCAGCTGGCTCCGGGAGCGACGGTCTGGCTGCCGCACGGCTCCACACGCAGCCTCACCGCAGACCGGGAGGGCCTGACCTGCCTCACCGTCCACCGCCGGCGTCCCGGGATGCGGATCCGCCGCCGCGACGAGGCCACCTGACCGGCACGGCACCCGCTCCACGGCGTGCGCAGACCGCGCACCGCACGCCCGAAGTCCGGCGACCGTATGCCCGAAGTCGGCGTGTCCCGGGGGGCGTTCTAGGGTTCCCCCGTGACTGCCTTCGTCGATGAGAACATTCCCGGCCGTTACGGCCCCACCGCCACCACCGAGGTCGACCCCCGCCGGGTCGGCCGGGTCCGCACCGAGTACTCGCCCGCCCACGACGGCGATCCCGACCCCGGGGAGATCGTCTGGACCTGGGTGCCCTTCGAGGAGAACGACGGCCGGGGCAAGGACCGGCCGGTCCTGGTGGTGGCCCGGGAGGCCGCCGGGACGTTCCTCGCCGTGCAGCTGTCCAGCAAGGCACGCCACGGCGACCGCGAATGGGTGCCGATCGGGAACGGGCCCTGGGACCGCTCGGGCCGGGACTCCTGGGTGGACGTCGGACGGGTGCTGCGCCTCCACGAGGAGGGCATGCGCCGCGAGGCGTGCGCCCTGGACCGCATGCGCTTCAACCTCGTCATCCACCGGCTGAGGGAGCGCTACGGCTGGGAGTGAGCCGGGTCCGGAAAGGCCCCGGTGAGCCGCCCGCCGGGGCCTTTCCGCACCCCCCTTGACGCCGCGGACGAGTCGCGGACGGCGGGATTCGGCGCCAGGATGGTCACGAACCGCGCCCTTGTGCGGATCGGCCGGAGGGTTTTGGCTGGGACGGTGTGCCACCGCCCCGGCCACCGTCCCCGGGACGGTGGTGCGCCGACATCGCAGGAGGACCCGACATGTCCGATTCGGCAAGCGGCTGCACGGGCCCCCGTGCAGCCATCACCGAAGCCGAGGCCGAGGCCCTGGTCCACGGCATCTGCTTCAAGACCGGACCGCCCCGCCGCCTCGGGGTCGAACTGGAATGGCTCGTCCATGAGCTGCACGCACCGCGGCTCCCCGTGACACCCGAACGCCTCGAAGCGGCCTACGCCGCACTGCGGACCGTGCCCCTGAGGTCGGCGCTCACCGTCGAACCCGGCGGACAGCTGGAGCTGAGCTCGCCGCCCGCCGCCTCCCTGATGGAATGCATCGGCACCGTCTCCGCGGATCTCGACGCCGTCCGCGCCGTCCTGGCGGGGAACGGCCTCCGTCTCGTCGGCCTCGGCCACGATCCCTGGCACACCCCCCGCAGGTTCCTGCGCGAGCGTCGCTACGACGCCCTGGAGACCTGCCTGGACCGCGACGGCCCGGCCGGCCGGCACATGATGTGCACCTCGGCCTCCGTCCAGGTGTGCGTGGACGCCGGGCACGAGGAACCCGGGCCGCTCGGCCACGGGCGCCGCTGGTGGCTGGCGCACCAGCTGGGCGCGGTGCTGGTGGCCGCGTTCGCCAACTCCCCGCTGCTGGCCCGCAGGCCCACCGGCTGGCTCTCCACCCGGCAGCGGATGTGGACGCAGATCGGCCCCGCCCGCGCCGGCGCTCCCCCGCTGGACGGCGATCCGCGCACCGCCTGGACCCGGCACGCCCTGGACGCACCGGTGATGTGCGTACGGCGCGACGACGGCCCCTGGGAGGTGCCCGAGGGGCTGACCTTCCGGCAGTGGACCCGGCTGCGCCGTCCGAGGCCGCCGACCAGGGACGACCTCGACTACCACCTCACCACGCTGTTCCCCCCGGTCAGACCGCGGGGCCACCTGGAACTGCGCATGATCGACGCGCAGCCCGGCGACCACGGGTGGATCGTGCCGCTCGCGGTCACCGCGGCCCTGTTCGACGACCCTCAGGCGACCGAGACCGCCTATCGGGCGGTCAAGCCGCTCGCCGAACGCGCCGGGCCCCTGCCCGCGCCGCACAACCCGCTGTGGGCCGAGGCGGCCCGCATCGGGCTCGCCGATCCCGAACTGCACGAGATCGCCGTCGTCTGCTTCACGGCCGCCCTGGAGGCCCTGCCCCGGCTCGGTGCCGGCACCGAGGTCACGGACGCCGTCGCCGCGTTCCAGGACCGCTATGTCCGCAAGGGCCGCTGTCCCGCCGACGACCTGCTCGAGCCGTTGCGCACCACGGACGGTCGCGCGTACCGGAAGGACACAGCGACATGACCGACACCGCTCCCGCCCCCGGGACGCCGCGTGAGCGGGCGCTGCGCTCGCTCACCGCGGCCCGTGACCGCACCACGCTGCTGACCACCTGCGTGGAGGACCCCGATCTCACCGCCCAGCACTCGCCGCTGATGTCCCCGCTGGTGTGGGACCTCGCCCACATCGGCAACCAGGAGGAGCAGTGGCTGCTGCGCAGGGCCGGCGGCCAGGAGGCCCTGCGCCCCGAGATCGACAGCCTCTACGACGCCTTCGAGCACCCGCGCGCCGAACGTCCCTCGCTGCCGCTGCTGCCCCCCGACGAGGCCCGCCGCTACACGGCCGAGGTGCGCAGCCGGGTGCTGGACGTGCTGGAGTCCGCCTCCTTCCACGGCACCCGGCTGACCGAGGCCGGATTCGTCTTCGGCATGATCGCGCAGCACGAGCAGCAGCACGACGAGACCATGCTGATCACCCATCAGCTCCGCAGGGGACCGCAGGCCCTGACCGCACCCGACCCGGAGCCGGCGCCGCCGTTCACCGGTCCGTCCGAAGTCCTCGTCCCCGGCGGCCCGTTCACCATGGGCACCTCCACCGAACCATGGGCGCTGGACAACGAACGGCCCGCGCATGTGCGCGAGGTGCCGCCGTTCTGGATCGACACCACCCCGGTGACCAACGGCGCGTATCTCGCGTTCATCGAGGACGGCGGCTACAGCGACCCGCGCTGGTGGACCCCGGACGGCTGGGCCCACATCCGCCGGCACGAGATCACCGCGCCGCTGTACTGGCGGCGTGACGGCGGGCAGTGGCTCAGGCGCCGCTTCGGCGTCGTCGAGGCCGTCCCGCCCGACGAGCCGGTGCTGCACGTGTGCTGGTACGAGGCCGACGCCTACGCCCGCTGGGCCGGGCGCCGGCTGCCCACCGAGGCCGAGTGGGAGAAGGCGGCCCGCCACGACCCGGCCACCGGCCGCTCGATGCGCTACCCGTGGGGCGACGCCGACCCCGCGCCCCACCACGCCAACCTCGGCCAGCGGCATCTGCGTCCGGCCCCCGCCGGCAGCTATCCGGCCGGGGCGTCCCCGCTGGGCGTACGGCAGTTGATCGGGGACGTGTGGGAGTGGACGGCGAGCGACTTCCTTCCCTACCCGGGCTTCACCGCGTTCCCGTACAAGGAGTACTCGGAGGTGTTCTTCGGGCCGGAGTACAAGGTGCTGCGCGGCGGTTCGTTCGCCGTGGACCCGGTGGCCTGCCGGGGCACGTTCCGCAACTGGGACTACCCGATCCGGCGGCAGATCTTCGCCGGGTTCCGCACGGCCCGCTCGGAGGACTCCTGATGTGCCGTCACCTGGCGTGCCTGGGGCCGCGGGAGCCGCTCGGCCGGTACCTCGTGGACCCGCCGCACGGCCTGTACCGGCAGGCGTGGGCCCCCCGGCACCAGCGGTACGGGACGGTCAACGCCGACGGCTTCGGGGTGGGCTGGTACGCCGAGGGCGACCCGGTGCCGGCCCGCTACCGCCGTGCCGGGCCCATCTGGGCCGACCCGTCCTTCGCCGATCTGGCCCGGGTGGTGCGCACCACGGCGCTGCTGGCCGCGGTGCGGGACGCGACCCTCCCGGGCGCGGACGCCGAGGCCGCGGCGGCGCCGTTCGCCGCGGACCGCTGGCTGTTCAGCCACAACGGCGCCGTCGCCGGCTGGCCGGACTCGCTCGCCGCGGTGTCCCGCACCCTTCCGCCGCGGGACCTGCTGGAGCTGGAGGCCCGCACCGACTCGGCGCTCGTCTGGGCGCTGGTGCTGGCCCGGCTGCGCACCGGCGACGGGGCGGGGCAGGCGCTCGCCGACACCGTGCTGGAGGTCGCCGCGGCGGCCCCCGGCTCGCGGCTCAACCTGCTGCTCACCGACGGCGGGACGATCACCGCGACCGCCTGGGGCGACACCCTGTGGTACCTCGCCGAGCCCGGCCGCCGCACGGTGGTGGCCTCCGAACCCTACGACGACGATCCGCGCTGGCTCCGGGTGCCCGACCGCACCCTGCTGACGGCCGACCGCACGGACGTCCTGCTCACCCCGCTCAAGGACCTCACCGAGGACCTGGCATCCGTCCCCTTCGAGGAGCCCCGTACGTGAGTGCCTTCCATGTCACCCGCATCCTGCCCGAGGACGCCGTGGCCGCCGCGCTGCGCGCCGACGTCCTGCACGGCCTGACCTCCCGTCCCAAGCAGCTGCCGCCGAAGTGGTTCTACGACGCGCACGGCAGCGAGCTGTTCGAGCGGATCACCGAGCTGCCCGAGTACTACCCGACGCGCGCCGAGCGCGAGATCCTCGCCGACCACGCCGACGAGATCGCCGCCGCGCTGCCCGCCCGCACCCTGATCGAGCTGGGCTCGGGCTCCTCGGAGAAGACCCGTCATCTGCTCGACGCGCTGACCGGCCTGCGCACCTACGTCCCCGTCGACGTCAGCGGCGCCGCGCTGGAACAGGCCGGGCGGGCGCTGGCCGCCGAGCGGCCGGGGCTGCGGGTGCACGCGCTGATCGCCGACTTCACCGCCGGCCTGACCCTGCCCGACACCGCGGGGCCGCGGCTGCTGGCGTTCCTCGGCGGCACCATCGGCAATCTGCTGCCCGCCGAACGGGCGGCGTTCCTGGCCGGGGTGCGTTCCCTGCTCTCCCCCGGCGACGCGCTGCTGCTCGGCACGGACCTGGTCAAGGACGAGGAGGTGCTGGTCAGGGCGTACGACGACGCGGCGGGGGTGACGGCCGCGTTCAACCGGAACGTCCTGAGCGTGCTCAACCGCGAGCTGGGCGCCGACTTCGAGCCGGAGGCCTTCGACCATGTGGCGCTCTGGGACGCCGGCAACGAGTGGATCGAGATGCGGCTGCGCTCGCGCACCGCGCAGACCGTGAAGGTGCCCGCGCTCGCGCTCGCCGTGGACTTCGCGGCGGGCGAGGAGCTGCGCACCGAGGTGTCGGCGAAGTTCCGCAGGGAGCGGGTGCACGAGGAGCTGGCCGCCGCCGGGCTGGAGTCGGCGCGGTGGTGGACGGACGGCGAGGGGCGCTTCGCGCTGTCGCTGAGCGTGGTGCGGTGAGAGTGCGGCGGGACCGCCGCCCGGAGCGTGCGTCCCCGGGGCCCGGGGTGCCTCGGGGCCCGAGGGCCACGGGCGCTCCGGGTGCGCCGAGTGCCGCTGAACGGCTCCGGACGCTTCGGGGGCTTCGGGGGCTCCCGGGCGCGCAGGGCCCGTACGGGCGGCCGGGGCCCGGTCACGGCCCCGCGCCGGGCCGGGGCGTGTACGTCGTGCGGGTCGCACGCCTCGCGCTCCGCCTCCGCATACGGCACGGTGGGTGACGTACGCCACATGCGCGTGTGCTGTCCGCAATCCCGCGGTCCACAGCCCCAGCCGCAGTCCCAGTCCGCCGGGAGGAGCACCCTGATGACCGAGCACACCTACCGGGTCACGGAGATCGTCGGCAGCTCGCACGAGGGCCTCGACCACGCCATCCGCAACGCCGTCGCACGCGCCTCGCAGACCCTGCGCAACCTGGACTGGTTCGAGGTGACCCAGATCAGGGGCCAGATCGAGAACGGCCGGATCGAGCACTACCAGGTGGGCCTGAAGGTCGGCTTCCGGATCGAGGACCCCAGCTGACACCGGCCGGCACCGGGACCGCTCAGGTCCGCCCCTCGCGTTCCTGCGCGGCCCTCAGCGCGGCCGACGGATCCGCCCAGCGGGCGCGCAGGACGCGGAACCCCGCCCGCTCCGCGTCCTCGCACACCAGCTCGTCGTCGTCCACGAGGACACGGATCTCCCGGTGGCGGGCGAGCCGGCGCAGGATCTCCAGCTTGGTGCGGCGGGCGGGCCTGCGGTCGGCGTTGCCCCGCGTGTACAGCCGCCCCTCGGGCAGCCCGTGCGCGGCGAGCCAGTCCAGCGTGTCCCGGCGGCACCGCTCGGGCCGCCCGGTGAGATAGACGATCTCGCACTCGGCCGCGCTTCTTCGGACCAGGTCGACGCCCTGCTCGAGCGGCGGGTCCGCGGGCGCCGCGGCGAAGAAGGCGTCCCAGTCGCGCGGCCGGCGTTCGAGGAACCGCTGCCGGTGCGCGGTGTCGGCGAGGGTGTTGTCCAGGTCGAACACGGCGAGCGGCCGTTTGCTGCTGTCCGTCACGGCCCCAGCGTAGTGCGGCCCTGTGCAGGGGTTTTCCGGGGGCGTCCCCTGTCCGGATGCGAGCCGGGAGCCCGCGCCCGATGCTGGGTACATGCCCGGATCACTGCCCGTGGTCGTGTACCCGCCCTCCCCGACGGGCGGCCGGCGCGTGCGGGTGAACGGCGAGATCCTGGGGCTGGCCCACAGCGTCACGGACGTCGCCGAGTTCCTGCACCGCGCGGGCCTGGAGATCGAGCCGGCGCAGGTCGTGGTCTCCCCGCTCATCGACTGGCGCGGGGGCGGCCCGGACTACTGGGGCCCGGAGCCGGGAATCCCGCCCGGCTGACCCCGCGGAAGAAGCACGCACGAGGTGTGCGGCGGGGGTGCCTACGGCCGCCGGGAGCGGTTGCGGTCGACGATGGAGGCGTTCAGGGCCGTCGCGAAGGCGCACCAGGCGGCGTAGGGGACGAGGGTCCCCGCCGCGGTCTTGTCGACGCGGCCGATCCGGCGGACGAGCCGGGCGTTGCTGAGGTCGAGCAGGAGGACGTCGGCCAGCGCCGCCCCGGGGCTGCGGCGGGCGAAGAACAGCCGGGTCCACCCCGCGTTGAGCACCAGGTTCGCCGCCAGGTCGGCGAGGAGCCGGCCGCGGTGCGGGGTTTTTGCGAGCGCGCGGCCGGCGGCGTAGGCGATGGCGGCGTAGAGCGGCGGCCACACGATGCCGAACGTCTGGGGCGGCGGCTGCCAGGGCGGCTTGCGCAAGGACGTGTACCAGCGGCTGTCCGAGTCGACGGCCCGGGCTCCTGCCACGGCCGTGGCGGCCACGGCCGCCGCGGCGGCGCCGTACCGCAGCCAGGGGCCGGTCCGCCGGGTCCGCTCCGGGGTCCGCCGGGTCCGCTCCGGGGGGCTGTCGTGCTTGCTGATCGGTGTCATGCCTCCCCGTCTTCCCCGGTTCCGTCCGCTGTCACCGGAACCGGTGCGGAAACCAGGGGCGCCGGCGCGCCCGGCCGGTGCGGCTCCGCACGGCACGGGCCGAGGGCTCCGGGCCCTCGCGGGCGCACGGGCGGGGACTCCTCCGCTCGTCCGTCCGGCTCTCCGGCCGTCCGGCCGTTCAGCCGTGCAGGGGGAGCAGGATGCGGAAGGTGGCGCCCTCGCCCGGGGCCGTGCGGACCTCCACCCGGCCGCGATGGGCCGTCACCAGGGAGTGGACGATCGCGAGACCGAGACCGGCGCCTCCGCTCCGGGTGCGGCCGCGGGAGTCGTCCGCACGGTAGAAGCGGTCGAACACCCGGGCGGCCTGCTCCTCGGACATCCCCGGCCCCTCGTCGTGGAGCTCCAGGACCGCCAGGCCGTCCCGGGTGCCGACACCGATCCGGACCGGGGTGCCGGGCGGGGTGTGGGCCACCGCGTTGCCGACGAGGTTGGAGGTCACCTGCCGCAGCCTCTCCTCGTCGCCGAGCACCGGCGCGCCCCCGGGCGGGCCGCCGCCGGGGCCGGTGAGGGTCACGGGGCGCCCCGGATCGAGCGCACGCAGGTCGTGCAGGGCGTCGACGGCCAGGGTGCGCAGGTCCATGGGGGTGAGACGGAGCGGGAAGTCCGCGGTGGCGTCGTGCTCGTCGAGGCGGGCGAGCAGCAGCAGGTCCTCCACCAGCCGGACCAGCCGTGCCGCCTCCCGCTCGATACGGCTCATCGCGGCGTCGACGTCGGCACGCTCGGGCATGCCGCCCATCCGGTACAGCTCGCTGAACCCCTTGATGCCGAAGAGGGGGGTGCGCAGCTCATGACTGGCGTCCGCGACGAAGCGTCGCATGCGCTCGGCGGTGGCGGCCCGGGCGGCGTCCCCCGCCTCGATCCGGTCCAGCATGCCGTTGAGCACCGTGGCCAGCCGGCCCAGCTCGGTGCGGGAGGCGGCCAGCTCCGGGATCCGGCGGGAGAGGTCGCCGTCCGCGATGGCCGCCGCGGTGGCCTCGATACGGCGCAGCGGACGCAGCCCGGCCCGCACCGCGATCCAGCCGACCGCACCGAGCAGGGCGAGCACCAGGGAGTCGATCACCAGCATCCGGACGCCGAGCTGCCCGACCGTCGCCCGCACCTCGGCGAGCGACCCGGCGACGACGACACTGCCACCGTCCGCGGCCCGGCCCTCCTGCCCCGTCCGCGCCCTGTCCGGTCCGTCGAGAGGCCGGGCGATCACCCGCCAGGCCGCGCCGCCGTCGGCCGCCGGGACCTCGAAGGGCCGGCCGCGGCGCTCCCCGACCGCCGCGGCGTCGAGCACGGGCAGCTCGGGGGCACTGCGCTCGGCCTGCCGGACGACCCGCCGCACCCGGCCGTCCGGGCCGAGATAGGCCAGGTGGACGTCGGCGATCACCTGCTGTGCGGGGGTGTCGCGCATTTCTTGCGGCACCCGGTCGCGCAGGGCGTCGGACAGGTCGTCGAAGCGCGCCGCCACCGTGACGGCGGCGTGCAGCCGGTTGTCCAGCTGCTGCACCAGGTCCCGCTCGAGCAGGGTGATGAGCAGGATGTTGCTGCCGAGCAGGGCGGCCACGAGCAGCAGCAGGGAGATCACCAGCAGCCGGACGCGCAGCGAGAGCCGGCTCCACAGCGCGAACCGGTCACGCGGCGCGGACCGGCCGCGCGGTGCGAGACGGCCGCGCAGTCCGCGCGGGGCGGTGTCGCTCACGACCGGGGCCTGCGCAGCACATAGCCGGTGCCGCGCACCGTGTGGATCAGCCTCGGCCCGTCCTCGTCCTCCACCTTGCGCCGCAGATAGCTGATGTACGAGGTGACGATGCTGTCGTCGCCGCCGAAGTCGTACTGCCAGACCATGTCCAGAAGCTGGGCCTTCGACAGCACCTGTCCGGCGTTCTCCATCAGCACCCGCAGCAGGCTGAACTCGGTCGGGGACAGATGCACCGGGCGTCCGCCCCTGGTCACCTGATGGCTGTCGGGGTCCAGTTCCAGGTCGCCGACGACCAGCCGGCCGTCCGCCTGCCGGCCGCTGGTGCGGCGCAGAATGGCCCGGATGCGCAGGATCAGCTCCTCCAGGTTGAACGGCTTGGTGACGTAGTCGTCGCCCCCCGCCCTGAGCCCGCCGATGCGGTCCTCGGGCGCGTCACGGGCGGTGAGGAACAGCACCGGTGGATGCCCCGCCGCGGCCGGACGCCCGCCGCGCAGCCGGCGGACGACCTCGAAGCCGTCGACGTCGGGCAGCATCACGTCGAGGACGATCAGGTCGGGACGCTGCTCCCGCACCGCTTCCAGCGCCTGCGCGCCGGTCGCGACCGGGACCACGGCGAAGCCCGCGAGGCGCAGGCTGGCGGACAGCAGTTCACGCAGCGTCGGGTCGTCCTCCACCACCAGCAGCCGTTCCGGAGCCGTCATACCGTCCTCGATTCCGCCTCCGCCCGAGCATCCACTTCCTGCCTCCCGCCCGTTACGCGTCACGTTTGTGGAAGACGACGAACGCCGCGGTCAGCAGAGCCGCGACACAGCCCGCCATGACGGCGAGTCCGGCCCACGGGCCCAGCAGCGCGGGATCACGGTAACTGGTGATGATCTGCCCGCCGGCCAGGGGCGGCCAGTACTTCACCATCCAGTCGCCGACCCCGCCGGGCAGCGCCGGCGCGAACGCCTGCACGATCAGCAGGACGCCGAACAGCGTCGTCACCGTCGCCGTCGTGCTGCGGATCATGGTGCCGAGCGCCAGCCCGAACAGTGCGGCGAGCGTCAGATAGAGTCCGCAGCCCACGATGCCACGCAGCGCCTGGGGATCGGAAAGGGCCAGGTACGGGGCGCCCTCACGGATCAGCATCGCCTGCCCGGCGACGAATCCGGTGAGGGACACCAGCAGTCCGGTGGGCAGCGCGACCAGGACGAGGACGACGGCCTTCGCCGCCAGCACCCGGACCCGGTGCGGCACGGCGGTCAGCGTGCCGACGATCGTGCGGGCCCCGTACTCGGAGGTGATCGTCAGACCGCCGAGCAGGCCGAGCGCGACCTGGGCGAGCAGATAGCCGCGCAGGCCGGTGGCCAGCGGGTCGAAGGCGGCCCGGTCGGCCGCGGACAGGGTCGCGTACTCGCTCCCGGCGGACGTGCCGCTCAGCAGGGCGAGGCCGGTGCAGAACACCAGGGTGCCGAGGACGAGGTGGAGGGTGGACCGCATGGTGCGGATCTTGATCCACTCGGCGTGGAAGCAGTGCGGGAAGGCCGTCCGCCCCGCCGCCGCTCCCGGGCGCGCCCGGTCCTTCCACGACCGCTTCCGCGGCTGCTCCTGCTGCCGGCCCTGCTGCCGGTTCTGCGGCTGGTCCTGCCGGTGATGGTGCGGTGCCTTGCCCCGCGCCGCGGTGCCCGGCCGTACGACGCTCCCGCTCATCGGCTCATCCCCTTCTGCTCGTGCTCGGTGCGGTCGATGTGCTCGGTACGTCCGGTGTCCTCCGTGCTCCGCCCGCGCTCCGTGCTCTCCGCGCGGTACTGGGCGAAGTCGCGGGTCAGGTTCATGAAGGCCTGCTCCAACGAGGCCCGCCGGGGCGTCAGTTCGTGCAGCTCCACTCCCCCGGCGGCGGCCAGCGCACCGATCCTGGCGGCGTCCAGCCCGGTCACCACCAGGCCGTCCGTACCCTCCTCGCGCACCTCGGCCGCCGGTCCCAGCATCCGGCGCAGCATCCGTGTCTGCGGGCTGCGCACCAGCACCTCGCTGCTGGAGTGCGCGTCGATGAACGCCGTCATGGAGGTGTCCGCGATCAGCCGTCCGCGTCCGATGACGACGAGGTGGTCGGCGGTGAGATCCAGCTCGCTCATCAGATGGCTGGACATCAGCACGGCACGCCCCTGGGCGGCCATCCGCCGCATCAGCTCCCGCATCCAGACGATGCCCTCCGGATCGAGACCGTTGAGCGGCTCGTCGAGGATGAGCACCGGCGGATCGCCCAGCAGGGCGGCGGCGACGCCGAGCCGCTGCCGCATACCGAGCGAGAACGTCCCCGTCCTGCGGCGGGCCACGCTCTCGAGCCCCACCTCCGCCAGCACCTCCGCCACCCGGCGGCGCGGAATCCCGTTGCTCGCCGCGAGCGCCAGCAGATGGTGCCGTGCGGTGCGGCTGGGCAGGACCGCACCCGCGTCCAGCAGCGCGCCGACGGCTCTCAGCGGCGCCGGGTGCGCGGCGTACGGGCGCCCGCCGACGGTGGCGGTCCCCGACGTGGGGGCGTCCAGGCCCAGGATCATCCGCAGGGTCGTCGACTTTCCCGCGCCGTTGGGCCCGAGAAACCCGGTCACCTCCCCCGGTCGGACGGTGAACGTCAGGTCGTCGACGGCCAGCACCTCGCCGTAGCGTTTGGTCAGCCCGCGGACTTCGATCATCAATGACTCCAGAACCGATGGTGTGGGTGGTGCGCGCCGTCCTCACGCGCGCCACTCCACGGTGATCCGCGCTTCTGAGGCGGATCTGCGCGAAGCTGAGTGCCTCCTGTGAACCGGACGCCCTCCCGGGCGGAAAACCGGCAGGTCACGGCACCCATCGGCCGGAGACTCACAGAAACTCACAGAAAACAGCCGCCCCCGTCACTCGCGCACGGGGGCGGCTGATACGACGACGTCCGGGCCGGTTCACTCCCGGCCCGGACGTCGGGCATGGAGCAGGTGTTGCACGTCTTCTTGCCGGGCAGGCGGTCAGCGCTCGGCTCGCCGTTGTGCGTGCGGTGTCGGACCGGGGCGGTCGGACGGCGGGCGAAGCGGCACACCTGACCGACCGCCGGTCGGGCGGGACGAGGAGCTGTGACCTGCCGACGGTGGCGGCGCCGGCACGACGCCGCCACCGCTCCGCGTCAGCGGCTGCCGCGGTAGTAGGTGATGTCCCAGTGCGAACCCTCGCGGGCGTAGATGTTCCCCGACGGGGCCTTGTACTGTTTCGCGTTGTCCCCCTTGCGCTTGCCCACGTAGCGGAACGTGCGGGTGATGTACGAGTTCACGCACGACGTCGGCCTGATGTCGACCTTGTAGCCGTTCCAGTGGCTGTACGTGCCGGAGGCGTGCCCCTTCTCCGTGCCACCGGTGATCGTCACGGCGCACTTGCTTGCCTTCTTGAAGTCGATCACGCCGGCGACCGTGCTCTTGTTGATCTGCTCGAAGGAGGTGCATTTGGGGTTGTTCCGGTTGCTGCACCCACCCGACGAGGTCCAGTTGATGCCTGCCCGTTTCAGCTGCTGTGCGGCGGCCGCGTGCGAGTACTTCGCGGGTGCGGCGGTGGCGGCGGGTACGGTCGCTGCCAGCATGCCTCCGGCGAGCAGTGCGGCCGAAGCGACGAGTGCGGCGGAACGGGCCGTACGTGACCTCATGGGCAGAGGCTCCTTTCCGAGTGGTTCGGTTACGTCTGAGGCACTGCCCAGCAGGCATTTCTGACATTCCCTTACAAGAGGGCGCACAGTGGCACTCCGGCGCACCAAGATCCCCGTCGCGCGCGGCCCTGGAGAGCTCTCGCGCCCCAGCTGACGACGTTCGTACGGAGAGCCCTCTGCCACGGCTTCGAAAGGCGGAAGGGATCACAAAGTCCGGGTGACGGGCCCAACCCACGCGGGCACGGCGAACGGTGTGGCGAGCACGAGCGCTCCGCTTCGCACGAGAGCGGTCAGGTCGCCGCCGAACCCGGGCCGCGGGCACGGCCGGGCGGTGTCCCACCGCACCGGGCCTTCGCGAACGGCCTTGAGCGACGCCGGTTTCGGGCTCAGGTGTGTCGGTGCCGCGGGGCGTTCCCGCGGTCAGGCGTCTTCCCCGCGGGCGACGGAGAAGTCGACCTGGAGCGCGTAGCGGTGGGCCACGTAGGAGCTGACCGTGTATTCCAGGGGGGCGCCGTGCTGGTCGGCGATGGAACGGGTCTCGACGAGCATCGGGGTGGCGGCGTCGACGCCGAGTTCGGGGGCGTCGTCGCCGGCTGTGCGCGCGCTGAGGACGGAGGAGCCGAGGGTCGGGTGCAGACCGAGGCGGCGCAGCGCGTTGTGCAGGGAGCCGGTCTCCAGGTCCGCGCCGAGCAGGGCGTCGAGGGAGGCGGGGAAGGCGGCGTGTTCGACGGCGATGGGCAGGTCGTCGAAGAGCCTGACGCGGCTGATCCCGACCACGGTGGCGTCCTGGGCGGGGCCGCCGGGGCAGAGCGCGGCGGCCTCCTGGGGCGAGGCGGGGCGCACACCGGCCCGAAGGACGCGTGAGCGGGGAGTCCTCCCGGCCGCGAGGGCCTGGTCGTGGAAGCTCATCAGGGTTCCGACCGGGCGGGCGGCGGCGGCCCTGCGCACGAAGCTGCCCCGGCCGGGCACGCGTTCCAGCAGGCCGTCGCGTTCCAGCCGGGCCAGGGCCGCCCGCACCGTCATCCGGGAGACACCGAACTCCGCGGCCAGGCGGGGCTCCGAGGGGAACGGGTCGCCGTCGGCGGCCGTGGCGATGCGTCGGCGCAACTGCTTCTCGATGCGTTCGTACAGCGGCTGCGGTGCGGCCATGGCGAGTGCTGTTCCTCCTGGGTCGGCGCGGGTCACGGGTTCCGGCGGGATGCCCGTCGACACCGCCATCCTCACCTGTATAGGCTGTCTAGACAGCTTATGGAGGGCTGGAAGGGAAAGCCATGTCTGTCGCCCCGATCGCCGCCCCGCGCTGGGACGGCCCGCTGCCCACGCTCGAGGAGGCGGCGAAGATGATCGACCACTCGCTGCTGCGGCCGGAACTGACTTTGGCCGAGGTCGCCGCCGGTCTGGAGACCGCGTTGAAGTACCGCACGGCCTCGGTGTGCGTGCGCCCGGCCGATGTCACGACCGCGGTGGCGGCGCTCGCGGGCAGCGGGGTCGCGGTCGGTTCGGTCGTCGGCTTCCCGCACGGCGGGGCGACCACGGCGGCCAAGGTGTTCGAGACCGGTGAACTGGTCGGCCTGGGCGCGCAGGAGATCGACATGGTGATCGACATCGGCCGTCTGCGCGGCGGCGACGTCGCCTACGTCCAGGACGAGATCGCCGCGGTCGTGCAGGCGGCGCAGGGCCGCACGGTCAAGGTCATCTTCGAGAACGCGTACCTGGACGACGAACAGAAGGTCGCCGGGTACCGCGCGGCCGAGGCGGCGGGGGCGGCCTTTGTGAAGACCAGCACCGGGTTCGCTCCGGGCGGGGCGACGGCCGCCGACATCGCCCTGATGCGGCGCACCGTCTCACCGCACGTCCAGATCAAGGCCGCGGGCGGCGTACGCACCCTCGACGCCCTGCTGGAGCTGCACCGCCTGGGCGCCACCCGCTTCGGCGCGACCGCCACCGCCGCCATCCTCGACGACCTCAGGGCCCGTCTCGCCGAGGCCGCGCCCCCGGCGGACGGCGGGCCGGAGAAGCAGGGCTAGGAACGGGCCCTGAAGCACACCAGGGTGTTGCCGCCGTCGGCGAGCAGGGACCAGTACCGAAGGGGGTCCTGGGCACTTGTGCGGCAGTGGGAGGCATTGGCGCCGGCGGGTGCCCGGTACACGGCGGCGACGACGAGGACCTGGTTGTAGGGGACGGGCACCCGGGTGGCGTAGCAGTCCGCCGCCGTGGTGGAGCCGATGGCGGTGATGGTGTTCCCGGACTGTTTGGCGAGCACGCAGTAGTTCTTCACCCAGACCCGGTTGAGGCAGAGGGTCGTGGTGCGGCCGGTGATGGCCGAGTAGTAGCTCCACCTGTCCCGCCCCACGCCCGTCGGGCATGTGATGCTGCTCGTGGCGGTATGTGTCACCTGGAAGAGTCCGGCCCGCTTGCTCCTGCAGGACACCGCGTCCGGCGGGACGGAGACATTCCAGGTGCTGCCGTTCCTGTACACCGGCAGACACGTCCCCCGGACGACCGCCCGGAACGCCTCCTCCCTCGGGTCGGTCGGGTCCGGCTGGGGCTCCGGCTCCGCCCTCCCGGCACCGTCCGAACCGCTCCCCCCACCACCGCCGCCGGTGCCGCCTCCTCCACCGCCTCCGAGTTCGATGCCGGGCACGGGCAGGTCCCCGATGCCGGGTCCGTCCGCGCCGTCGGCCTGACGGGACGCCCCCGGACGGTCGACGGAAGGGCCGTCGCGGTCGCTCACCCCTCTCCGGCTGCAGCCCGCCAGGAGCACGGGTACGAGCAGCCATACCAGCCAGGCCCAGCGTCTCAGGCTCTTGCCCCTCATCCGCATCCTCTTCCCGCTCGTCTCCTCCCGGGGTTGTGAGCGTGACACAACTGCCCGGTGACGAAACGGCATTCGGGCCCTCTAGTACGAGTTCGGGACATTCGTCGAACAGATGTGACCGAACGTCCGCCTGTCCGCCACTCGTTCCGTGTTCAGGGGGACACGACGTCGGGCCGCACGCAGCAGTGACCCGCAGGATGCGGGGACTTGCGGGAGATCCGTCGTGTGCGACTTCTTCCGGCGCCCTGCCCGGGACAGGACTCCGGACAGGGCAGGACGCTGTGGCTCCAGCGCACGGGGCGGCCCAAGTGCTCCGTCCCGCCGGGGCGTTCCGTTCCAGGCGAGCGCGCAGGGTGGCGGCGAAGTCCTCGGCCCGGGCCAGTTGGACCCGCAGCTTCTCCACCTGCTCGGCGGCGGCCCGCCGTGACGCTTCGCCGCCGCACATGAGCGGCCACGCCCCTGCGCAGGCCCCCGCTCCCTTCCTCTCCTGCTCTCCGGCTCCGCGTTCATGGAGCCGGAGCCGTCCGCGGGGTGCCGGCCCGGCCGGTTACAGCAGGCCGCCCAGCGGCAGGGCGCGTTCGGAGAGTCGTCCGCGCAGCTTGTTCTCGCTGATGTCGGCTTCGGCGAGCCAGTCGGCGGTGACCAGCAGATCGGTGTGTTCGCCGATCTGCTCGGGCGTCAGGTTGGAGAACGCGGCGAGCCGGTCCAGGCGCAGCCCGCCGTCCTCCGCGTGCCCGAGCCTGCCGTCGGGGCGGATGTGGGCGGCGGTGTACAGGGCCAGGAGCCGGGTGGCGGCGCCCAGTTTCTTCCTGCGGATCTTCCGGTCGCCCACGACTCTCTGTGCCCAGCCGGAGATCCTCGAGCGGGTGGTCTTGCCGAAGGTGAACGGGCGGGGCTGCTCGGGCAGCAGCGTGGGGACGGTGAACGTGGTGGGGTTCTCGGGCCGGGAGGCCATCACCTCGGCGACGGTGCCGGGCAGGCGCAGCCAGTCGGCCTCGGCCAACTGCTGAAGCACGCGTTCGGCGTCGCCCTGGAGCCAGCCGGTGAGGTCCTGCCCGGTGACGTTCCCGCTGCCGGCGCGCGCGGCCCGCAGGGTGAGCATGAGCACCGCCAGACGTACCTCGGCCTCCGGGCGCGGGGAGTGGGCGGCGACGTGGTTCAGCACGATGCGGGCGTGCTCGGCCTGATGCCGGGTCAGGAGGCGTTCCACCACCGCTCCGCCGTCCAGGGTGCCGACCCGGTTGTGGTGCATCTCGCGGGTGGTCTGCGCGGCTTTCCCGGCCCGCTGTGCCTCCTGCCGCAGGGATTCGTCGCCGGTCACGTCGGCCCACAGGCGGAAGGCGCGGGCCTTGCGTTCGTGGAGTTCGGCGAGGTGGAGGAGATCGGGCTCGGCGCGCTTCTGGTAGGCGCGGAACGCGTCCCCGAGTTCGATGAGCTCCAGGCGCAGGACCTCGGGCTCGAGGTTGTGCGGCACGATCCGCTGTGCGATCTTCCCCCACCGTTTCGCCCGCCGGGGCATCGCACCCGGTGAGGCGGCGCGGGCACGGGCGGCCGACGCCAGTGCGGCGACCGAGGCCGGTGAAGCGCCGACCACGGGGGAAGGGGCGGGCGCGGGGGAAGAGCCGGAGTCGGAGAACACCGCCGCCATGCCGCTGCCCACCGGGCTGCTCACGGTTTTCCGTTCCGCGTCCGTCCTTTCCGCCGTCTGGTCCGGTCCGGCCGGGGCGGTGCGCGCGGGGGGCAGGGCGGTGTCCAGGACACGGCAGCCGGGGGTGGCGGCCGCGCATCGTGCGCACATTTCCGCGATCCGCCACAGCCTTCCGGCACGGTCCGCGTACACCGTCAGGACCACCGGGCCGCCGCAGCGCGCTCCTTCCGCCGGACGTGTGCCGCCGCGCCGTCCGGCGACGGAGTCGGGAATGTGCCAGGCGCAGTCGGCGGCGCGGCAGGCGCACCACGCCTCGCCGCGCGGTCCGCCGTCCTCGCGGATGCGGGCCAGGTGCAGGTTGACGTGCTCGATGGCGGCCTTGCGCCCTGCGGAGGTGCTGGGAAAACGCTGATCGGCGCAGGCCGGGCGGGAGCAGGAGAGCCGGACGATGCCGGCGGAGGGGCGGCCGTCAGGGTCCAGGCGCACCGTCCATACCCGCCCCACGACGCGCTCTTCCTGGCGTGTGCCGGCTTCCACCGTCATATGCGCACCTCTCATGCTTTTTGATCTGTTGCCCCGGGTGCTCCCCATCATCGGGGATACCGCCTCTCGATCCCCGGGGAACGGAACTTTCAGGCCGACGCGCCCTGTTGCTCACCCACCGGTCGGCATCTGCACGGCGTTTCCGGCTCTCGGTCCGGGCCGACGGGTCCCCGGGGCCCGGCGCGGATCCGGGATCAGGGCCGGCCGGCCCGTACGGCTCTTCCCGGGGCTGTGGGCGGGAGCTCTTCCGTGCTGTCCGTGTGAACGGTGAAGCACTCGCCCGGGGTTGGGGGCGGGGAGGGCGAAGAGGGCGCCCCGGGACATGAGTGCTCTGCGCGCCCGGCCGGAGACGGGGCTGCTCCCGGTGTGGTGTCCTCGGCGCCGTGGATGGCCGGTCTCCGGAGCCACGAGCACGGCCGACTCGATTCCGGCACCTGCGCATCCATGGTCGGTCCCATGTCCGACAGTACGTGCCGGCACCCCAGGAGGTTCCGTACTCGTCGGCAAATTCACCTGACTGGGTGATGATCGGACCTGCGCTTCCTTTCGGAATCCCTCGAGTGAGGGACAGGCTTCGACAGCACACCGGGGCACACCGCACACCAGGCCGACCGCCCCCTTCGTACGACCGACCGGCCCTGCACCCGCCTCAAGACGGGCAGGCGGGCAGAGGCATGTACGGGCACGAAAGGACGGTCGAGGAGAACGAGGGGAGCGGGAGGAACAACGAGGGGAGCGGAAGGAACAACGAGGGGAGCGGGAGGAACGAAGACAACACTCGGCACAGGGCGCCCGCCCGCTCCATGACGCCGGCGTACGCACCGATGCGCCGCGGCGGACGTCAGGAAGCCGGCGGCCGGGCGTCGGCGGCACGCCCGGTGGCCCGGCCGGGGGCCACGCGGCGGATCGCCAGCGCGTCCAGGCGACGCATCCTCGCGTCGGAGGGCGCGCACACCAGGTGTCCGACACCGGCCGGGGGCCCGAGGCCCGGGTGCCCGTCGCGCAGCACGGCCTCGACGAAACCCCGCAGACGCTCGCCGCACCGGCGGTAGAACCGCAGCTGGGTGCGGCGGCCGAACAGCCGCCACCCGAGGGAAGTGATCCGGTCCAGAGTGGGAGCGCCCTGCGAGTAGCAGGAGACCACGAACTGCACCTGCCCCGTGCTCTGCCGCTTGACCACCTCGTAGGTGGCCTTGCCGCGCTCCAGGTGCCCCTCCAGGGTCTCGTAGGCCCACCCCCAGACGCGGTCCGTGGTGTCCCGGGTCTCGTCCACCACCTCGGTGATGCGCACACCGCAGTAGAAGTGCATGCCGTGGAAACGGGCCTCGAGCAGCATGTCGCGGCCGAGCAGCGGTGTGGTCGGGTCGTACAGGGCCCGGACGATCTCCGGCGGGGAGAACTGGTAGTCGCGGACCAGCCGGCAGGCGTGTTCCCAGGACCCTCCCGGCTCCGGAGGGCCCGGCCGCTCCCCCGGCAGCACGGTGCGGTAGGTGTCGATGTTCCAGGACGGCCGGCGGACCTCGTCGGCCGAGTAGTTGACGCGTGCGTCCGTGAGTTCCCTCCACGCCCGTACGGTGTCGATCCGCCCGAACGTCCAGTCACCCACGGGAATCACCGGGACCACTCGGATTCACTCAGGTTCACTCGGAGTCCGGCAGTGACTCGCCGATCAGCCACATCGTCGGCGGCCACAGTCCCACGAAGAGCGCGCGGCGCTCGGCGTTCCCCCGCTGTTCCTGGTCGACGGTCTTCGCGCGCACCCACAGCGACACGCACAGAACGATCGCTCCGAGTGAGGAGAGGTGCAGGTGGGTGCGGCGTACGCCCACCCGATGCAGGAGCCGGACCACCATGGGGGCCTCCGGATTCGTCCGCTTGCGACGTCGCCACTTTGTCCCCATCGCTATACCAGGGTATACACGTGTTTATACCTATGTATGAAGTTTCTCCTGTTTAGCCTTCTCAAGGGGGCGCGGATGTCGGAGCCCCGCTGTCCTCGCGTACTCGCCGTGCTGGGGCGGTGGCTCCTGGGCACGGTGCTGGTCACCTGGCGCTATCTCTGGGAGACCACTCCCCTCCGCCGTGGCGGCGAGTGCCGGGGCGACGAGCGGGACCGCCCGCCGCCTCTGTCCCCGGACGTGGTCGACGACCGGTTGCAGCAGCCCGAGGACGGCTGCGGCCCCCTGTACCACCGCCTCTTCCGGGTGAACATCGCCGGGGCCGGCCTCGAGGCGGACCGGCTCATCACCTGGGTCTGCCGGGACTTCAAGCACTTCGTCCCCACGGAAGTGGTCGACATCCACACGGGTGAGCTCCGCGACCACGGCCTGGACGTCGGGGACGAACTGCTGGTGGAGATGCCGGGCCCCTGGAACGGTCCCGTCAGGGTCGTGCACCGCGACGCGCACTCCCTGCGCCTGGCGACCCTGCGCGGCCACATGGAGGCCGGGCAGGTGCAGTTCCATGCGCGGCAGGAGGGCGACCTGCTGGTGTTCGAGATCGAGCTGTGGGCCTGCCCCGGCAGCCGCCTGGTGCACCTGCTGTACTCGCACCTGCGTCTGGCGAAGGAGATCCAGCTCAACATGTGGGTCCGCTTCTGCCTGGCCGCCGTCAAGACCTCGGGCGGGCGTCTGGTCGGCGGAGTGCACATCTCCACCCGCTGGCTCGACCCTCCGGGCAAGGCGCCGGCCCGCTCGCTGCCGCGGACCGGACAAAGCGGGCGGCCCGAGGAGAACCCTCCGGCGCGAAACGGCCCCAGGGCCCGCCATCTGGCGGGAGCGGTCCGTGAGGCGGGCATGAGGCTGGACCGGCGGCGAAGGAACGGCCGGTGACGGGCAGCAGCCCCCTCCGGGGCCGGACCGCCGTGGTGACCGGAGCCGCCCGCGGGCTGGGCGCGGCGCTGGCGCGCGAACTGGCCCGGCGCGGAGCACGCCTGGCACTCCTCGGCCACGAGGGGCCCGGGCTGCGCACGCTGGCGGCCTCCCTGCCCACCCCGGCGCTGGCGCTCGAAGTCGACGTCACCGACAGCACCGCGCTGGGGGATGCGGCAGACGAGGTCCGCGGACGTCTCGGCCGGCCGTCGGTGGTCGTGGCGAACGCGGGAATCGCCGAAGGGGGCCCTTTCGCGACCTCGGATGCCGCCTCGTGGCGCCGGGTCATCGACGTGAACCTGACGGGCAGCGCCCACACGGCACGGGCCTTCCTGCCCGACCTGGTGGCGACGGCCGGCTATTTCCTGCAGGTCGCCTCGCTGGCGTCGCTCGGCGCCACCCCGATGATGAGTGCTTACTGCGCCTCCAAGGCGGGCGCGGAAGCCTTCGCCCACGCACTGCGGGCGGAAGTGGCGCACCAAGGGGTCGCGGTGGGCATCGCCTATCCGGCCTGGACGGACACCGACATGATCCGCGACGCCGAACGGTTCACCGCGATGCACGAGTTGCGCACCCGCATGCCCCCGCTCGTCCGCACCGTCCACTCGGCCGACCTGGTCGCCGCCCGCCTGGCACGCGCGGTGGAGCGCCGCCGCAGCGCCGTCTACGTACCGTCGTGGCTGCGTGTGCTCCAGGTGGCGCGTGCGGCCGTGCCTCCCGTCGTCCTCCGGATGTCCCGCCGCACACTGCCCCGCCTGGACTCCGGACGGCCCCTGCGCGCCACGGGCCGCCTCGGTGCCGGCGGACGCGCCGACCGCGCCGCGGCGGCACCGCACGACGACTGACCGGTGCTCACGCCCGCTCCCCGCGCCGGGCGTGTCGACGGGTGCCCTGACTGCCCCGGTCGTATGTGGTTCTGGTCGTACGCGGCCCTGGTCGTACGCGGCATGTACGACTGCTGTACGGGGCGCTCGCCGTGCCTCGTCCCGCGAGGTCGCGTTGGGCATGTCCCCGGTGGCGTACGGATGACGAGCGCGGCCGTGGGTGAATGCGGGCGGGGTTGCACCCCTGGGGACGAAAGGGCGTGGGAGCGTGAAGGCACGGGACGCGCGGAACAGCCGGGTGGCGAGGACCGGGGATGAGAAGCCCGAGCTGCCGGGCGTGTGGAGGGCGTACGGTGCGCTGCTCCAGTACCTGCGGAAGCGATCGGGGATGAACCAGCAGCAACTCGGCGACGCCATCGGCTACTCACTGGAGCAGGTTGCCTCGGTCGAGCAGGGGCGGCGGCCGGCCAAGGCGGCATTCACGGTGGCGGCGGACCGGGTGCTGAACGCGGACGGAGCCCTGGAAGCGCTTCAGGACGAGGTGGACCGGGCGAAGTTGCCCCGGTTCTTCCGCAACTTCGCCCTGTTCGAAGCAGAAGCGGTGAGTCGCTTCTCCTACGACCCGTTGCTGGTACCGGGGTTGTTGCAGACGGAGGCGTACGCACGGGCCTTGTTCGCCGGGCACTGCCCGCCCTTGAACGAGGAGATCATCGACCAGCACACGGAGGCACGGCTGAGCCGACAGAAGCTCCTGTCGCGGATGCCGCTCGCCGAACTGTCGTTCATCATCGGCGAGGAAGCGCTGCGCAATCCGGTGGGTGACAGGGAACTCATGCGGGAACAATGGCAACACCTGCTGGACGTGGGTGCGTTGCGCAACGTCGAGATCCAGGTCATGCCTGCCGCGTGCGGTTTCCACTCCGGCCTCAACGGGCCGTTCGTGGTACTGGAAACCGGGGAACACCAGCACCTCGGGTACATCGAGTCGCAGGAAGTCGGATGCGTCGTCCACGATCCGGCAGAAGTCAGCGCCTCCGGGTTGCGGTATGGCAAGCTGCGATCGCAGGCTCTGAACAGCACCGAGTCCGCGCGGCTCATCGAACGGCTGGTTGGGGAGACATGAGCGTGAAGCAGGCATCCGAGCACGTCGACGAGCTGCGCTGGTTCAAGAGCAGCCACAGCGGATCGGGCGGCGGCGACTGCGTGGAAGTGGCCGTCGACTCACAGGCCGTGTACGTACGGGACTCGAAGGCCGCGGGCGGCGGGCCGGTGCTGCGGGTCGGCCGGGACGAGTGGGCGGCGTTCGTGGCACTCGCGGCGAAGTAGGGCCGGAGACAGGAAAGTTCAGCGCCCTCGGGCACACGCAGGATGGATCATGGACTCCATGATCCATCCTTCTCGTCGCGGCCTGCTCGCCGCCTTCGCCGTCTCCGCCGCCTCCGTCCCGCTCACCGGTCTGGCCGCGCCTTCGGCCCACGCCGATGCCGCCCCCGCGCCGGTCGATCCCCTCCCGGCGCCGGCCGGTCTGACCTCGGCCCGCTCCTCGGTGACTCTGGCCCCGTTGAACGCCTCGTATTTCACGCCGGTGACCCTGACCTCCCCGCTCACCACCACGGTGCTGCCGGGGACTCCGGCCCGCACGGAGGTCACCTCGAACGGCAAGCGCGTCGCGCTGCTGACCCACGGCGCCCGGACCGTCGTCCTGCCGGGCCCGCGCAGGACGTTCACCGAGAACAAACGGCCCTTCGTGGACGACTTCCAGCGCACGCTGACGGGCTGGGGAAGCTCGCCCGGCGGCGGCAGCTGGAGCACGCTCCCCTCCAGCTCCGACAGTTACTCGGTCGTGCCGGGCACCGGTCTGGTCGTCCTCACCACCACGGGTGTCAGCCGGCACGCCAGTCTGCGGGACGACGAGATCACCGATGTCGACGTACGGTCCGTGGCCAGGTTCGACAAGGTGCCCACCGGTGACGCCTGTTCGTACGGCCTGACCTTCGGTTACCAGGACACCCACAACAACTACCGGGCCCGGCTGTCCTTCACGACCGGCGGAGCGGTCCAGTTCCGCATCGAGAAGGAGGTCGACGACGCCGTCACCCAGCTGGCCTCGGCGCTCACGCTGGCGACGAACAACCCCGCGAACACGGACTGGACGATCCGGGTGCGCCGCGAGGGCTCCCGGATCCGGGCCAAGGCATGGCGTTCCGACGCCGCCGAGCCGTCCGCGTGGAACTTCGACATCGACGACGCGACCTTCGGCAAGGGCCGGGTGGGCCTGCGCGTCCTGGCCAACAGCGGCTGCACCAGCCTGCCGGTCACCCTGAAGGTGAGCCGCTTCGAGGTGAGCGCCGCCACCTGGCACACCCCGCCGAGCGTCACCCACGACGACTGGGTGCGAGTGCTGCCGGAGCCCTTCGACGGCACCTGGACGCCCGAGCTGGAGCAGACGATCCGCGGCTGGGCCGGCTCCACCGCGCCGGATGTGCTCGCCTGTGCGGCGATGTTCCTCGCGGGCGCCCCCGCGGTCACCGCCGGGGACGGTCCGGCGCAGGGCAAACAGGTTCTGGGCGAGGCCGGTTACGGCTATCTGGACGCGCAGGGGTACCGCCTGGAGGGTGCCGACTTCCACGAGTACATGGGCATCGGCTGGACGTTCCCCGACGGCACCTACACCGGTCCGTCGAGCAAGCAGGTCGGGAATCTCGACTGCTCCGGCTACACGCGCATGGTCTACGGCTACCACATGGGCGTGCCCATGGCCGCGAAGGCAGACACGTCGGGGACACGGATACCGCGCAAGTCCCGCGACATGGCCGACCACGCGCCCGGTGTGCTCATCGACCGGACCGACGGCACCCGTCCGCCGGCCGCCGACCTGCTCCAGCCCGGCGATCTCGTCCTGTTCAACGCCGACTCCGGGGACGACGAGGACCAGGGGTCCGTCACGGTCGACCACGTCGGGATCTACCTCGGGCGGGATGCGGCGGGCAAGCGCCGCTTCCTGTCCAGCCGCAAGACGGTCAACGGGCCCACCATGTCCGACCTGGGCGGCCCCTCGCTGCTCGACGGCACGGGCCTGTACGCCAGGTCGCTGCACACGGTGCGCCGTATCTGAGGCGGTGTTCCGGGGCCGGGCCGCCGGACGGCCGGCACGGCGGAACACGGCCGGTGCTCCTCCCCGCGGGCCCGGCCGCTCACGGCGCGGAGGGAGCCCGGCCCCAGTACCCCCCGGTCCACGACCACGTGCGATCGCGCCCACGGACGGCGGCACGGCGCCGGGTAGGGTGAGGCCGGAAGATGTCCGGCGGGACGACCCGTCGGCAAGGTGACGAGCAGGGACGACCCTGCAGAACGCGTTGACCTCTGTGCCCACGGTTTCCGTTCTTCGCACCGTCCTCACCCCGACCGTGGTCCTCCGGCTCGCCCTCGGGTGGGGCGCGTTCCTCGCCCTTTTCCTCGCCGCCCCCTTTCTCTCCGGACGTCTGCCGGCTCCGGCGCTGTGGGCGGTGCTCGCGGGGATCGTCACGGTGATCGTCGTCTGTGCCTTCGGGGTGGTCACCCAGGCCGAGCACCTTGCGCGCCGGCTCGGAGACCCTTACGGCACCCTTGTGCTCACCCTCTCCATCGTGCTGATCGAGGTCGTCCTGATCTCGGCGGTGATGCTGGGCCCGGGTGAGCACGCCACCGTCGCCCGTGACTCCGTCATGGCGGTGTCGATGATCATCCTCGACCTCGTCATCGGCGTGGCCCTGCTCGCAGGGGGCCTGCGCCACGACGACCTCCGTCCCAACCGCGCCGGAGTCTCGGCCTACTTGGCCTTTCTCACGGTCCTCCTTGCCGTCGCGTTCGCCTTCCCCGGTCTCATCGGCACGGAAGGCACCTACACGACGGGGCAGAGGATCCCGATCGTCATCCTCACCGTGTTCCTGTACGGGTTCTTCCTCCACCGGCAGACGGGCGCCCAGCGCATGGACTTTCAGGAAGTCGTCCCGAGCCGCGGTGGTGCGGACGCTCCGGCCCCGGAGGCCGAGCAGCAGAGGAACAGGCCCTTCGACGTGCTGATCCGCCACCGGTCGGAGGCCGTCGCCCGCACCGTGCTGCTCGTGGCGACCGTGGTCCCGATCGTGCTGCTCTCCCACGACATGGCCGCCCTTCTCGACGACGGGCTCGGCCGGGCCGGGGCACCGGTGGCGCTGTCGGGCGTCCTCATTGCGACGATCGTGTTCCTGCCCGAGACGATCACCACGATCCGCGCCGCCCTGAACGGAGAGATCCAGCGGGTGAGCAATCTCTGTCACGGTGCTCTGGTCTCCACGGTCGGTCTGACCGTCCCCGCCGTGCTGACGATCGGGCTGATCACCGGACAGGGTGTCACCCTCGCCGAGAGTCCCGCCCATCTCGTCCTCCTCGGCCTGTCCCTGCTGCTCACTCTCATCACCTTCACGGGCCCGCGTGTGACCGCCCTCCACGGAGCGGCGCACCTGATGCTCTTCGTCCTTTACGGGCTCTCCGTGTTCTCCTGAGGGGCTGCCGATTCCGGGTGCCCCGAAGACCACCCGGGGAGCCGCCTGCGGGTCGGTCCGCGGCCGGGTGTCAGTGGTGACGCATACGCTCCGCGCATGGCTGAGCAGCAGATGTGGGCGGGAGTCCGTGAGCGGGTGGCGGCGGTCGGCGTGCGTCCGCGGAGCACTGAGGTGTTCGGCGCGCACGGGCACGGCTTTCGTCTCGAGGAACCGCTGACGGCGGCGGAACTGGCCGAGCTGGAGACGCAGATCGGCGTACGGCTGCCCGAGGACTACCGGCAGTTCCTCCTCACCGTGGGCGCCGGTGGTGCCGGTCCGGCCTACGGCGTCTTTCCGCTCCGCAGGACCGGTGCCGGCTGGCGGTGGGAGGGCGACGGAGCGGTCCTCACGGACCTGTCGCGGCTCGCCGAGCCTTTTCCCGTACAGGGGCCGGACGCGGCGGCGGTGCGGGCTCTGCTGGACGAGTGCCCGGAGGAAGAGGACTTCGACGGACCCGACGGGCTCGAGGAATTCGACGCGCGCAGGGAGGCCTGGGAGGAGCGCTGGGTCGAGCTGATGTGGAACCCGGACCGGACCGTCGGCGCCGTCGTGATCTGCCACCGCGGCTGCGCCCTGCGCGAGTGGCTGGTCCTCAGCGGGCCCGAGCGCGGCCACATATGGGCGGACGACCGGGCCGACGAGGACGGTACGGACCTGGTGCCCCGGCTCGACGCGTCGGGTGAGCCGCTGACGTTCGCCCGCTGGTATCTGGACTGGCTGGAGGCCGCCGAGCGTCTGGTCCTCGTGGGCGACGCCGGGATCTGAGGTTCCGTCTTCGGCGGCCGGCCGGACCCGGTCCGCAACCGTGCCGGGTGTCCGTGCTCTCCGGCTCCCTACGCCATCAGCGCCGCGTGCGTCCAGCCGGGTTCGGCCGTCCGGCCCTGCTGGGCCGCGCGGGCCAGGGTGCGGCGGTCCGGGTGGGTGCCCGGGGGAATGACGGGGCACACCTCGACCTCGGCGGTCAGGCCGCGGGTCGAGGCCACCCGCCACAGGGACGCCACCAGGGAGTCGTCGCCGACGAAGGCCGCGGCGGTGCCGGTCGTTCCTCCCGGGGCGCGGTAGCGGATGCGGACCGGCTGGACCGGTGCGCCGGCGTCCAGGGCGGCCTGGAAGACGGCCCGGCGGAAACGGCCCTGGGCACGGCCGCACCAGGTGCTGCCCTCGGGGAAGGCGGCGACCGCGGCGCCCTCGCGCAGTGCCTCGGTGATGCGGGCGACCGTGTCCGGGAGGGCGCGCGGGCGGTTCCGGTCGATGAACAGGGTTCCGCCGCGTGCCGCGAGCGCGCCCGCCACCGGCCATCGGCGGATCTCCGCCTTGGCGAGCATCCGGGCCGGGCGTACCGCGGCCAGCAGTGGGACGTCCAGCCAGGAGATGTGGTTGGCGACCAGGAGGAGGCCGCCGGTGGGCGGGGCGGTGCCGGTGATGCGGAGGCGGAGCCCCGAGGCCCGTACGACCGCGCGGCACCAGCGCCGGATCCAGTCGGCGGGGATCCGCCGGCGCAGCGGCACCAGGGCGGCCCCGGTCAGCACCAGTGCCGTGATCAGCGTCAGCCGCAGCACGGCACGCGGTACGGCCGCCGCCGACCGTGCCGTCGACCGTGTCGTCGTCACGCACGTCCTCGGGGTGCAGGGCGCGCCGGGCAGCCAGGTGCTCATCGGGCCGGCAGGAGGGAGAGGAAGTGCCGCAGATAGCGGGGGCCGACCGAGCGCATCGACAGCAGGACGTACAGGTCGGCGACCCCGAAGTCCGGGTCGTGGGCGGGCTCGCCGCAGACCCGGGCGCCGAGGCGGAGGTAGCCGCGCAGCAGGGCGGGCAGTTCGGTGGGGGCGGCGGACGCGGGCGCGGCCCGGGGGATCCACGGCCGCAGCGGGCGGACCCGGTGTTCCTGCGGGGCCAGGTGCCTGGCGCGCACCCGGTCCCAGGTGGCGGAGGCGAGCGCGCCGCCGTCGGCCAGCGGGATCGAGCAGCAGCCCGCCAGCCACTGGTGGCCGCGGTCGAGCATGTAGTGGGCCAGGCCGGCCCAGATCAGGCCGATGACCGTGCCGTCGCGGTGGTCGGGGTGCACGCAGGAGCGGCCCACCTCGACCAGGCCGGGGCGGAGCGCGTCCAGCGGGGTCAGGTCGAACTCGCTCTCCGCGTACAGCCCTCCGGCGGCCGCGACCCGCTCCGGCGGCAGCAGCCGGTAAGTGCCGACGACCTGCCCGGTGAGGGTGTCGTGCACGAGCAGGTGGTCGCAGTGGGCGTCGAAGGGGTCGATGTCGTGGCCGGGCAGCGGAGTGGACAGCCGGGCGCCCATCTCCCCGGCGAAGACGTCGTACCGCAGCCGCTGCGCGGCCCGCACCTCCGCCTCGTCCCGGGCGAGGGCGACGGTGTAACGGGCGGGCAACGGGGGCCGCGCGGGCTGCGGAGGGCTTGTGGGCCTCGTGGGGGCGGTCATGGCACTCTCCAGGTCACGGGCCGGGGGAACGAGGTGCGGGCCGGCGGTGGCGTACGGCCCGCAGGTCCTGTTCTCCCCGGGTCCGCTGACCGGAGCGTGACCGGCACGAAGAGGCCGGGTGTGAGGTTGTTGAACGGCGGGCGGGCCGGAGGCCCTCCCGCACGGTCAGCCGGGCCTCACCCCGCCGGCGTGCACAGGGCCGCCCACCGCTCGGTCTCCGCCGTGTCGAGGACGCGCTCCAGGACCAGGTCGCCCGTCATGCCGGGGAAGAACCGTCCCGCCGGCCAGCTCCGCTCGTACGGCGGCGGGTCGAGGACCAGCAGACGGACGCCGTCGACCACGGGGATGTCGCTGGGCGTGCCTTCGTTCCAGATCCACTCCCCGCTGGGGGCGACGAGGTTGAAGGAGCCGGTGGTGAGGACCTGGCCCGGTGCGTCACGGCACACGGCCGCCTCCTCGGCGGAGGGTGCCCGGCCGGGTATGTGCCCGCCGCCCACCAGGACGTCGGCGAGCAGCGTGTGCAGCTGGAAGTTGTCGCCGATGCCGTGCATCCGCAGCGCGTAACCAGTGCCGCTGGGACGGTGGATGACGACCAGGGGTTCGTCGTCCAGCACCAGCAGGGCGTAGGTCAGGCACTTGAAGGGGTGCCCGGAGGCCTCCTCCACGGCGGACAGTGCGCGCAGCAGTTCCGTGCGCCGGGCGCTGTCGAGCCCGGTCCGCACCGCGGGGTGGTTCAGCATCGCCACGGACGCCGTCTCCCACTGGGGCAGGCTCCACCAGCCCGTGGCGGCCTCCCAGCCGACCCGCTCCACGATCTCCGGTCCCGGGCCGCCCGCGTCCGGCTCGGGGAGGTCCCCTCCCCCGGTCGCCGCCCAGCGCTCGCAGAACGTCCCGGCGGCGGCGAGCGCGTCGGCGAGCCCGTCGAGGATGTGCGGTGCGCAGCGCGTGGCGTCCGCGCCGCGTTCGACGCAGGCGCCGGCCATCACGGCCACCACACCGCGCGGTCCGGGCGGCACCTTCGGCAGCAGTGCGGCGAGCCGGGGTCCGGCCTGCGTGATCTCGTGGTCCCCCGCCTGGTCGAAGTACGTGTGCAGCTCCTGGAAGGTGTGCTGCGACCGGTCGGCGTCCTGTGCCCGTACAGCGGCCTCGAAGCCGGTCACGGCGTCGAGGAACCGCTCCCTCCCCTGTTGTTCGAAGATCATGCGCGCACACTACAGAGAGGGTGTGACAACGGCCGTGCTTCTCCCGGGGGCCTGCCTTCCCGGGCGTCCGTGTCCCCGGTCCTCGGAAGCCTGCCTGCTCGGTCCCCGAAGCCCGTCTTCTCGAAGGGCTGCGCCCTCGGAGGCCTGCGCTCCCGAGGGCACGCCCTCTCGGGCGGCACGTGTTCCCGACAACACGAGACGGGGCCGGGATGAGCACCACTCCCGGCCCCGTCCGTCCGCCCCCTCGGCGAACGCTCTCGAGGAACTGCGCGGCTACCGGTTACCGCTTGGCGGCCTTGCGGGTCGCGCGCAGCCACTCCTTGTTCATGTTGGTGATCGACGTCAGGGGGATGCCCTTCGGGCAGGCGGTGGCGCACTCCCCGGTCAGGGTGCAGCCGCCGAAGCCCTCCTCGTCCATCTGGGCCACCATGTTCAGCACGCGGGTCTCGCGCTCGGGGGCGCCCTGCGGCAGGACGTTGAGGTGGTTGATCTTGGCGGAGGTGAAGAGCATCGCCGCGCCGTTGGGGCAGGCCGCCACGCAGGCGCCGCAGCCGATGCACTCGGCGTGCTCGAAGGCGTAGTCGGCGTCCGCCTTGGGCACGGGCGTGGCGTGGGCCTCGGGCGCGGAGCCGGTGGGGGCGGTGATGTAGCCGCCGGCCTGGATGATGCGGTCGAAGGCCGACCGGTCGACCACCAGGTCCTTCACCACCGGGAAGGCCGCCGCCCGCCACGGCTCGATGTCGATGGTGTCGCCGTCCTTGAAGGACCGCATGTGCAGCTGGCAGGTGGTGGTGCGCTCGGGGCCGTGCGCCTCGCCGTTGATGACCAGGCTGCACGCGCCGCAGATGCCCTCGCGGCAGTCGTGGTCGAAGGCGACGGGGTCCTCGCCGGAGAGGATGAGCTGTTCGTTGAGGACGTCCAGCATCTCCAGGAAGGACATGTCGGGCGAGATGCCATCCACCTCGTAGGTGGCCATGGCGCCTTCGGCGTCGGCGTTCTTCTGGCGCCAGACGCGCAGGGTGAGCTTCATGCGTAGCTCCGCTGAGTGGGGTGGACGTACTCGAAGACCAGGTCTTCCTTGTGCAGGACGGGGGCCTTGCCCGTGCCCGTGAACTCCCAGGCCGCGGCGTAGGAGAACTCGTCGTCCTTGCGGGCCGCCTCGCCGTCGGGGGTCTGGGACTCCTCACGGAAGTGGCCGCCGCAGGACTCGGTGCGGTGCAGGGCGTCGAGGCACATGAGCTCGGCGAGCTCCAGGTAGTCGACGATGCGGTTGGCCTTCTCCAGGGACTGGTTCAGTTCCTCGCCGGTGCCGGGGACCTTGACGCGCTTCCAGAACTCCTCGCGGATCTCGGGGATGCGCTGCAGGGCCTTGCGCAGGCCGGTGTCGTTGCGGGCCATGCCGCAGTACTCCCACATCAGCTCGCCGAGCTCGCGGTGGAAGGAGTCGGGGGTGCGGTCGCCGTCGACGGAGAGGAGCTTGTTGAGGCGTGCCTCGGTCTCCGCCACCACTTCCTGCACCACCGGGTGCTCGTCGGTCACCGGGTCCAGCTTCGGGTTGCGGGCCAGGTAGTCGTTGAGGGTGGGCGGGAGGACGAAGTAGCCGTCGGCCAGGCCCTGCATCAGCGCGGAGGCGCCGAGGCGGTTGGCCCCGTGGTCGGAGAAGTTGGCCTCGCCGATCGCGAACAGGCCGGGGATCGTGGTCTGCAGGTCGTAGTCGACCCACAGGCCGCCCATCGTGTAGTGCACGGCGGGGTAGATCCGCATCGGCACCTCGTACGGATCCTCGTCGGTGATCCGCTGGTACATGTCGAAGAGGTTGCCGTACTTGGCCTCGACGGCCTTCCTGCCCATCCGCTTGATCGCGTCCGCGAAGTCCAGGTACACGCCCTGGCCGCCGGGGCCGACACCGCGGCCCTCGTCGCAGACGTTCTTGGCGGCGCGGGAGGCGATGTCACGCGGGACGAGGTTGCCGAAGGACGGGTAGATGCGCTCCAGGTAGTAGTCGCGCTCGTCCTCGGGGATCTCGTTCGGCGGACGGTTGTCGCCCTTGGCCTTCGGCACCCAGATGCGGCCGTCGTTGCGCAGCGACTCGCTCATCAGGGTGAGCTTGGACTGGTAGTCGCCGGTGCGCGGGATGCAGGTGGGGTGGATCTGGGTGAAGCAGGGGTTGGCGAAGTAGGCGCCGCGCCGGTGCGCCCGCCAGATGGCGGTCGCATTGGAGTTCATGGCGTTGGTCGACAGGTAGAAGACATTGCCGTAGCCGCCGGTGGCGAGGACGACGGCGTCGGCGAAGTAGGTGTCGATCTTGCCGGTGACCAGGTCGCGCGCCACGATGCCACGGGCCCGGCCGTCGACGACGATCAGGTCGAGCATCTCGGTGCGCGCGTGCATCTCGACGTTCCCGGCGGCGATCTGCCGGGACAGCGCCTGGTAGGCGCCGAGCAGAAGCTGCTGGCCCGTCTGGCCGCGGGCGTAGAAGGTGCGGGAGACCTGGACGCCGCCGAAGGAACGGGTGTCGAGCAGACCGCCGTACTCGCGGGCGAACGGCACGCCCTGCGCCACGCACTGGTCGATGATCTCCACCGAGATCTGCGCCAGGCGGTGCACATTGGACTCGCGGGCGCGGAAGTCGCCGCCCTTGACGGTGTCGTAGAACAGCCGCTGGATGGAGTCGCCGTCGTTGCGGTAGTTCTTCGCCGCGTTGATGCCGCCCTGCGCGGCGATGGAGTGGGCGCGCCGCGGGGAGTCCTGGTAGCAGAACTGGATGACGCGGTAGCCCTGTTCGGCCAGGGTGGCGCCCGCCGAGCCGCCGGCGAGGCCGGTGCCGACCACGATCACCGTGCGCTTGCGCCGGTTGGCCGGGTTGACCAGCTTGGCCTCGAAACGGCGCTTGTCCCAGCGCTCGTGGATCGGGCCGGACGGGGCCTTGGTGTCGGCGATCGGGTCACCGACCGTGTAGTCGACGTAGGAGGTCATGTCAGCTCACCACTCCGGTCATGACGCCCACCGGGACGGCGATGAAGCCGGCCGTGAGCAGCAGTGCGAGGACGTTGGCGGCGGCCTTCAGGGCGCGGTCGCGGGCGCGGCTGCCGACGCCGAGGGTCTGGGCGGCGCTCCACAGGCCGTGCCGGATGTGCAGGCCGAGCGCCAGCATGGCGACGATGTAGATCACATTGCCGTACCAGGTGGAGAAGGTGGCCACGACGTTCTGGTACGGCCGGCCCGGCTGGAAGTCCGTGTGCACGGTGCCGGTGGTCAGGTCGAGGAGGTGCCAGAGGATGAACAGACCGAGGATGACCCCGCCCCAGCGCATGGTGCGGGTGGCATAGCTCGCCCGGGGCTTGGAGTGGACGTACTTCTGCGGCCGCGCCTTGATGTCGCGTCGGCTGAGCTGGTACGCGGAGACGGCGTGGGCGACGACCGCGAGCACCAGGACGACCCGGACGAGCCAGAGCGTCCACTCGTAGTGCATGAACGGCTCGCCGATGGTCCGCAGCCAGTGGGCGTAGTGGTTGAACTCTCCGGCCCCGAAGAAGATCTTCAGGTTTCCGAGCATGTGGACGACCAGGTACAGCAGCATGATCAAGCCGCTGACCGCCATCACGGTCTTCTTGCCGACGGTCGAGCCCCAGATGGTACGAACCATGGACGGCCGTCGGTCCGTCCGCGTTGCCAGTGCCATGTCCCATGAAGGTAGGGCCGAAAGGCCCTATCGGTCCAAGACATGGAGCAGCTTGTTTCGATAGGCAATCCCTATGAAGACGTATGCTGGTCGGGTGCAGTTCCAGCAGCTTCAGTACTTTGTGGCGGTTGCGGAGACCCGGCACTTCACCCGGGCCGCCGAGCTGGTCCATGTGGCGCAGCCGTCGCTGTCGCAGCAGATCAAGGCGCTGGAGCGGGAGCTGGGCGCCGATCTGTTCCTGCGGGCGCGGGGCAACATCACGCTCACCGACGCCGGGGAGGCGCTGCTGCCGCTGGCACGGCGGATCCTCGCGGACGCGGACACGGCGCGGCACGCGGTGCAGGAACTGGTGCAGCTGCGGCGGGGGCGGGTGCGGCTGGGGGCCACTCCCAGTCTGTGCACCGGCCTGCTGCCGGACGTCCTGCGGGCCTTCCACGACCGCTATCCCGGCATCCGGCTGCTGATCGAGGAGGGCGGCTCGCACGACCTGGTGCGGGAGCTGGCCCGCGGCGCCCTGGACCTGGCGCTGATCGTGCTTCCGCTGCCCACCCCCTCCCCCGCCCTGACCACGGTGGAGCTGCTGCGCGAGGACCTGGTGGTGGTGTCCTCGCCGGAGGCGCCGCCGCCCGGCGGCCGGGGACGCCGCACGGTCCGCATCGCTGACCTGCAGGGCGAGCGCCTGGTGATGTTCCGGCACGGGTACGACCTGCGGGAGCTGACGGTCGCCGCGTGCCGCGCCGAGGGCTTCGAGCCGGACTTCGCGGTCGAGGGCGGCGAGATGGACGCGGTGCTGGGGTTCGTGCGGGCGGGCCTGGGCGTCGCCGTCGTACCGCGCATGGTGGCGACCCGCGCCGGGCTGGGTCTGCGGGTCACACCGCTGGCCCGGCCGGGGCTGCACCGTACGATCGCGCTGGCCCATCGCAGCGACGTGGACCCGCCCCGGGCGGCCCGGGAGCTGCAGCGGATGCTGCTGGAGCGGTGAGCGGGACCGGACGGCCGGGTCGGGAGCGCGGTGCGCCCCGCGCGGCCCTCACTCCGGCCGGACAGGTCACCGGCGGCCGGTGCGTGCGTGGACGCCGCGGGCCGCGAGGGGCAGTGTGCACACCCGGTCAGCGTGTGCAGGAACTGGTGTGCGCGTGCGGCGGCCGGTCGGTGACCACCTCGTACATGAAGGCCCCGTCGAGATAACGGATGGTGTTGAGGTCGCGCAGCAGCACGTCGTGCACCTCGTGCTCCAGCCGGACGGTGAGAGGGTAGGTCATGTCGTCGACAGTGCGCCTGATCCACTCACCCGGGCGGACCAGGGTGCGGACGTCGACGACACTCGGCAGCTCCCTGATCTTCTGGAGGTCCCGGTAGCCGACGAGACGGCCCTCGTACGGGGACGCCAGACCGGCCCAGCCGATGGCACGGCGGACTCGGTAGTTCTGCCCGGCCCGAGCCGCGAAGCGGTCCGGACGCAGGTAGGCGTCCACCGTCCATTCGAGCTGGCCTTCTCCGATGGCCCGCTGGGCGTAGTACGGCAACTCGCCTCCCGAGATACGGGCGCCGATCTCGACCAGGCGCGGCCCGTTCGGGGTGCGCTTGATCTCGAGGTGGGCGGGCCCGTACTGGATGCCGAGGGCGTCCAGCACCTCGAAGGCATAGGGGGTCAGTTCCCGGACCGCGGCGTCCGCGGCTGGCAGCAGATAGGTCTCGACCAGCAGGTCGGTCACGCCGTTGACGGAGATGCGCTCGGTCTGCCACGCGTCGGTCACCTGGTGGCGGCCCTGGCAACTGACGGTGTTGACGATGTACTCGGTGCCCACCAGGTACTCCTGGGCCACCACTCCGGCCGCCGACTCGGAGAAGACGGTGGTCCGGTCCGCGAGCAGCTTGTACGCGGCCGCGGACTGGTCCGGTGTGGAGCAGAAGGAGACACCGTCGCCCGCGGCGCTGCGCAGCGGCTTGAGGACGATCGTGCCGCCGATGCGCTCGTGCCAGGCGCGCAGCTGCTCCTCGCTCTCGACCAGCAGCTGGCGGGCGCCGGGGACTCCGCACGCCTTGATCCTCTCGATCATGGCGTACTTGTCGCGACGGGCGCGGCTGAGCTCCGTTCCGTTGCCGGGCAGTCCCAGTGCCTCGCTCAGGAGGTCCGCGAACTCCACCCCGATCTCACTGCCGGTGAGCACCGCGGCCGGCCGGAGCGCACGCACCGTCCTTGTGAACGCCTCGAGGTCGCCGGTGAAGACGAGGTTGTCCTGGTACTCCGACAAATCCAGGGAGCCGCGGTACACCAGGGGCACCTCGGGGGTGCTCTGGACGCGGACCACCGGATGACCGGCCGCCCGGAAGGCGGCCGGGAAGCCTCGCGCCGGGGCGTAGGGGTCAACAATGACCACGGGTGCTGCGGCTGTCACGCCGGATCTCCTGCCGTGTTGTTCGGGTGCGTCCCTGCCGGGACCGGGTCTGCTCGGTGTTCTCCGCACGGCTGCGCCGCCACCCGGAAGCGGGCCGACGCGGTGCGGATGGCCTGCTCCACCGCCGCGCTCGTCGGGCCGGTGAAGCGGAAGCGGCCACCGACGTGCTCGTAGTAGGCATCCGCCAGGGGCAGGATCTCGCCGGGCTCCAGCAGGGATTCTGCGTACAGGCCGGGCACGCTGCCCTTCAGCGGGGTGACATGGGTGATGCGGCAGGGCCGCTCGGCCGGTGCGGGGACCAGCAGCCACCCTCCGACGCCGGTGGAGCGCTGCTCGGCCTTCTTCGGCTGTTCACCCAGCTGCAGGGCGAACGCAGCCTCCATGAGGTCGTATCCGTGCACGTCCCGCCAGATGAAGGGGATCTCGGCGCCGCCGACGCGGGCGCCGATCTCCAGGAATGTGCAGGTCACAGCGCCGTTTTCGGTGGTGTCGACGAAGACTTCCAGGTGGAAGACGGTGGCTGTGTCGGTGAGCGCGGCCAGGAAGCGCCGCGCCCAGGTGCCGACGGCCTCAACGACTGCCGGGTCGTCCACCTCGACCGAGCCCAAGGGGACGCCGTCGCGAAAGCCGAGGCAGTCGTTGACGTATCGCGAGACCCGCCAGATCTCCAGCCGGCCGTCGCGGTACAGGCCGTCCACATGATGGATCGGGTGAGCCACATGGGCCTGGGCCATGAGAACCGTGCCCTTGGGCCAGGACACCCCGGCAAGGTCACCGGGGCCGCGCACCAGGCGGACGCCCGCGCTCGAACTGCCCTGCAACGGCTTCAGGACGACGGGCCATCCCTGCCGCTCGGCGAATGCCACCACGTCGGTGTCCGTGGAGACCGGGGTGAAGGCCGGCACTGGCAGTCCGGCCCGCGCGATGCGCCGGCACATCTCCAGCTTGTCCCGGAAGGGCAGCAGGTCGGCCGTCGTCGCGCCCGGCAGGCCCCACCGGGCGCGCAGCCGGGCCGCGATCAGCAGATCGTCCTCCTTGAGCGCCACGATCGCCTTCGGTGCGCCGAACCGGCCGACCAGTCCCGTGACGGCCTCGGTCACCGCGGCCAGATCGTCCGTGGCCGGCACCAGTGCGACCTCGGCCGCCGATGCGGGCACGCCCTGCGCGCCCACATCGGTGGTCACATAGGTGACCGCATGCACCGCGTGGTCGAGGTATTCCTCGTAGTGCGCGTACCGGTCCCGCCACCGGTGGATCACGATGACGTGAGGACGCGCTGCGCTGTCGTCCGGGTTCCCTGACATCGGCATGAGGTGGAGACCCTTCTAGGACACCCCGCATTGATAACTGCAGTCAAGTTACCCGTCAACGGTGAGAGTTGACAATAGTCATCGCGCAGGGCGGCCCGTCACCAGGGCCAGTCGCTGCACGAGGGAAGCCCGCACGCGACCTCCGGGTCGAGCGGGCGCCTCAGGAGATCCCCGTCGGGCGGGGAACCTGTCAGCGCCCCCTCCTCAAGACTGTGAGGAGGGCGCCGTAACCAGGCGTCCCGGGGAAGTGGATCCGTGTGACTGACATGATTCGACTCAGCAGACATCGCGCCCCCCGTAATGGGATGCCGCGATCGCCGCACACCTGTACGGCACCACCGTGCATCCCATTGCTTGCACTTGCTTACACTTGCCAGGTCTGAGATCCTTTGGCCCTCCAGGGCGTTAACATCAAGCGACTGTAAGTCATACGCTCCACGACACGGAGTGACATCAGTTGCTTCTTCAGTCAACTTGAGCCCGGGTATCATATTTACCGTCGTGAGGGGCGGCAAGTGATTCCCGGGTCCACCCCTGTTGGAGCGACACGACATGAAGTCCCCCCTGGTTCAGCAGCCAGACTTCGGAGAGCGGCTGCGCAAGCTGCGCAAGCAGCGCTCGTTGTCACAGCGCGACTTGGCCGGGGAGCGCATCACTCCGAGCTACATCTCGCTGCTCGAATCAGGGCGACGGGTACCGACCCTCGACGTCCTGCTGCAGTTGAGTTCCGTGCTCGAGGTGAGTCTGGAGACGCTCACCGGGTCTCCGGTCGACTTCCCCGAACTGTCCTCGCGGGACACCCCGGTGACGGCGTCGGCCACCGCCGGGGACTCCACCGCCGTTCTTCACGGCTCCGCGGCCGACGCCCTCCTGCTGGCCGACGGGTCCGAGGACCTGCCCCCGGACGTCCTCCGGGAACGGTTGGAGGCGCTGTACCAGGAGCTTCTGGCCTCTCCCCCGTCCTGGGCACTGTTCCAGGTCGCGTTCCGGCTGGCGCAACTGCTGGCCGCCTTGGGCGACGCCCAGGGCCGCTTCGACGTGCTGAGCACGGTGGCGGGCCTGCTCACGGAGGGCGACTCGCCCGGCATCCGGCTGCGGATCCTCACCGATCTGGCGGCCGCGGCCCGGGACGCCGGGAACATGTCCGCGGCGCGCGCGGCGGTGGCCGACGGCCGGGCCATGATCGAAACGTCCGGCGCACGCCACAGCATCGACCACGTCCGCCTGGTCTCGGTCGAACTGTCGGTCAGGTGCGAGGGCGACGAGCAGCTCTCCGACCTGACGCCGCTGGCGGACGAGTTGCTCGAGGCGGCCCGGCACATCGACTCCCCCTCCGTACTGGGACGTGCCCACTGGTCCGTGGGAACCATGCTCACCCGGTACAACCGGGCCGAGGAAGCGGTGACCCACCTGCTGGCCGCGCGCGACATGCTGAGCAACGGCAACCTGCCCATCCGCGAGTGGCTCCACTTCTGCACCGCCCTGGCCTCCCTGCTGATCGACCTGGGCGTCGAGGACGAAACGGCCCGTCGGCACCTGAACGCCGCCTTGGCCATCACGGAGGCCAGCGGCTGGCCTCCCACGCCGGCTCTGCTGAGGGCTCAGGCCCGCCATCTGGTGGCCACCGGTGCCGCGGCCGAGGCCGAGGAGCTGTGCCGCCGCACCCTCACGAAAGACCCGTCGATCCGAGGCCGGGACCGGGCGCAGTTCTGCGCCACCTGGGCGCGTGCGCTGGCCGCCCTGGACCGCCCCGCCGAGGCCGTCGAGCAGATGAGGGAGGCGGCGCTCCTCTTCGAGGAAGCCGGTCACCTGCGGCTGGCCGTGGAGTGCTGGCGCTGGCTCGACCGGATGCGTCCCTGAGGCACCGCGATCGTGGCCAATGCCTGTGGGGGGTGGGCGCTCACCGCGGTGAGCGCCCACCCCCCACAGCACGAACCGGCCCGACGAGGTGTCAGATGTCCAGCTGCACCTCGTACGACGCCAGCCAGCGGTTGAGCCAGAGCGCCGTCTCCAGTCCCCCTCGGTCGTACGGCATGCTCACGTCCCCCACCGGCCGGTCGAGAACCCTGCGGATGCGTGCCACGTCGAGCAGGGGAAGGACGGGGGAGTCGGCGTCGGCGAGCACCTCGGTCAGCTCGGTGCGCAGTGCCGCCTCGTACACGGGGTCCTGCGTCGCCGGGTAGGGCGTCTTGGACCGCTCCAGCACCGACACCGGCAGCAGATCCCCGGCGGCCGCCCGCAGCAGGCTCTTCTCCCTGCCGTCGAAGGACTTCATCTCCCACGGGACGTTGAAGACGTACTCCACGAGCCGGTGGTCGCAGAACGGCACCCGTACCTCGAGGCCGACGGCCATGCTCATACGGTCCTTGCGGTCGAGCAGCGTCTGCACGAAGCGCGTGAGGTTCAGATACGTCATCCGGCGCATCCGCCGGTCGTTGTCGCTCTCTCCGTCGAGGACGGGAACCTCTGCCACAGCCTCCTCATAGCGCTCCCTGCGGTAGCCGGGAATGTCGAGCTTCTGCAGCAGCCCGGCGTCGAGCATGGAGGTACCGCCGAAATAGCGCGCGGAGCCGGAGGTCAGCCAGGGGAACGTGGGCGCCTCGATCGCGGCGGAGCGGTGGAACCACTGGTATCCGCCGAACAGCTCGTCCGCCGACTCGCCGGACAGGGCGACGGTCGACTGTTCGCGCACCGCGCGGAACAGCAGGTACAACGACGGCCACATGTCGCCCCAGTACGCCGGGGGCAGGTCGGTCGCCCGCAGAACGGCCTCACGTACGGCCGGGTCGACCAGCTCCGCGCTCTGCAGCAACACCTCCCGGTGGTGGGTGCCGAGGTGCTTGACGACCTCCTTGACGTAGGGCGCATCGGCCGAGCCGCGCACCACGTCGGGCTCGAACCGGTCGGCCGCCGTGGTGAAGTCCACGGAGAAGGAGTTCACCGGACCGCGGCCCTGATCCTGCAGGGCCCGGTGCGCCAGCGCCGTGACCGTGGAGGAGTCGAGGCCGCCCGACAGCAGTGTGCACAGCGGCACGTCGGAGATCAGCTGGCGGGAGACGATGTCCTCCAGCAGATCGCGCACCGTGCCGATGGTGGTGTGCAGGTTGTCGTGGTGCTCACGGGCCTCCAGCTGCCAGTAGCGCGTCTTCGTCAGACCGGACTCACGGACCCGGACGAGCTGCCCCGGACGCACCTCGTACATCCCGGAGAAGACGGTCCGCTCGGGCGTCTTGACCATGTCGAGTGCTTCGCACAGGCCGTCCCGGTCGACGCGGCGCGGCACCATCGGGTTGGCCAGGATCGCCTTGGGTTCCGAGCCGAACAGCACACCGTCCGGGGTCGGGAAGTAGTAGAGCGGCTTGACGCCCATCCGGTCGCGCACCAGGAGGAGTTCCTCGGTGCGCGGATTCCACACCCCCATCGCGAACATGCCGTTGAGGTGCTCGGCGAACCCCTCGCCCCACTGCAAATAGGCGCGCAGTGCGACCTCGGTGTCGCTCCGTGTGGTGAACCGGTGGCCGTAGGAGGCCAGTTCCGTCCGCAGCTCCCGGAAGTTGTATATCTCCCCGCAGAAGGTCAGGACGGCGAGGACGCGCCCGTCCTCCTCGGCCACCATGGGCTGACGGCCGCCCTCCAGGTCGATGACCGACAGCCGCCGGTGGCCCAGCGCCGCATGGCCCGAGATCCACAGACCCTCGGCGTCCGGGCCCCTGCAGACCATGGTGTCGTTCATGCTCTGCAGCAGGGGACGTTCACGACCGAGGTCGCGAGTGAAGCTGAGCCAGCCGGTGATTCCGCACATCGCGGTGACCTTTCTCTTCGACCTGGTCCGTCAGGCGAGTTGGGTGTTGATCAGGTCCAGCAGCTGCCCCGGCGTCTTGGCCTCGCTGACCACGTCCTCCGGCAGTTTGATGCCGTGCGTGCGCTCCAGCTGCAGGACGGCGTTGAGGCGGGTGAGCGAGTCGAAGCCCAGCTCGTCGAAGGTGACGTCGGCCAGGTCGTCGCTGGGCTCGACCGGGTCGGCGTAGCCGTTGCAGTCGTTGAGCACATTGATCAGTTCGGTCAGGGTGAGAGCGGCCATGTCCTCTCCGTTTCTCTCAGGTCGGTCGACGCCCCAGGGGCGGGTGACGCCCCAGGGGCGTCGACCTCTCAGGGGCGGCGTGTCATGCGGTGCCGGTGACGTCACGGGCGAGGGCGTCGAGGACCTCGGGTGCGAAGGGACCGTAGGTGCGGGTGCCGTCGCCGTGCGGCCCGGACATCAGGTGTCCCAGTCCCGGGTAACTGCGCAGAGTCGAGGAAACCCCGTGGGCGGTCGCGGAGTTGTGCACCAGCCAGGCCTGCCGGGGCGGAGTGGTCCAGTCGTCGTCCCCGACGTGGATGGAGAGCGGCCCCGGGACGCGGGCCGCCCGTTCGTAGGGGTGCGGCTGCGCGGCCCAGTCCTGCCAGAAGGAGGCCGGACCGGACTCGTCGCCCTGGTGCAGTGCCCGTTGGGTGGCGGCGTCGTACTCGGCGGTGAGGTGGGCCCACAGCTGCTCGGCCGGCACACGGTCGCCCAGGCGGTCGTCGAGGTCGAAGTCGTCCCACCAGCCGCTGCGCCCTGCGGTGTCGCGGGCCGCGGCCGCCAGGTCGACGTTTCCCTCCTCGTCGATGTATCCCGCCGACATCAGCCACTCCTGGTGCCGCAGGAGGTTCATCCAGCGGCGGCGCACCATGTAGTTCTCCCCCACGGGAGCCACCAGGATCAGCCGATGGGGGGCCGCGAGTTCCTCGGCCGCCGCGAGGGCGACCTCGGTCCCCATGGAGATCCCCAGCAGGGACACACGGGTGGGGTCGACCTCGTCGTGCCCGGCGAGCCACTTCACCGCCGTCACGGCGTCCTCGACCAGACCCGTGAAGGTCAGCCGGGGAGAGCCCGCACCGTCGTCGAACGGCTCCGTGACGAACCTGCTGTCGTAGGAGAGCGCCACGGCTCCACGTGCCGCACAGGCCGCGGTGATGTCGTCGAAGAGCCGGACGGTCCCGTTGGCCGACACCTCGTGCGGGAGCAGCCCCGCGCGGTCCCAGGCCCCGAACGGGTGCAGGATCACGACCGCGGGCGCCGCCTGCACACGGGACGGCGGGCTGGTCAGCGTCCCCGAGAATCCGTCCAGCGTCACGGTTTCCCGCCGCACCGCGCCGTTGTCCGTCATGTGGATCACCTCATACCTGAAGCAGCGTGCAGAACCAGTGCATTCCGGTGGCCAGGCCGGCCAGTGCCACCACGTCACCGGAGTGCAGTTCCCCGCGTTCCCGGTGCATCTGCAGGCAGATGAGCTGGTCGGCGCCACCGCAGTGCCCGATGCCGGCGGCGAGCTCCGCGTTGGTGCGGCTCAGCTCGATTCCCACCGCCCGGGCCATCTCCTTCATCGATTTCTGATTGTCGTTCAGGTAGATGACGCGGGCGAGCCGATCCCGTGGCACGCCGCTTCGCTCGCAGGCGCGGTCGATGACCTGTGCCACCCGTGCGTTGACACTGCGGACGAACGCGGTGAGGTGTTCGGGATCCTTTCTGAAGTGGCGGTACACCAGTGCCAGGGGATCGACCGTCAGATTCGACTCCCTCTCCGGCGGGTGGGGAGCCGCGGCACCGCCGTATTCGATACGGAAGAACTCGGCGCACTCGGGGTCGGTGATCTGTTCCGTGCCCAGCCAGCGCAACTGGCGTTCCCCGCGCCTGAGCACGGCGGCGGCGCTGCCGTCGCTGCTCAGGCAGGTGTTGGTGCGCATACGGTTGCTGTGCTGTTCGCTGACGCGGTTCACGGTGACCAGCAGCACCGTCCGCACGTCCGGGCGGATCGCCATCAGGCCGGCTATCTGCTCGAAGGCCGTCACGCCCGAGGCACACGCCTGGGTGAGCATCAGCGTGGGCGTACCCGACAGGCCGAGTTCCCGCGCCACGGCCGTGGACATGTCCCAGTTCAGATAGTCGGGCACATTGCTGTTGGCGACGACGAGGTAGTCGATGTGGTCGGTGTCGATGCCCGCCGCTGCCACGGCCTTGCGGGAGGCGTCGGCGGCAAGCGTGACGGCCGATTCCCCGTCGGCTGCCCGGTGGTATGTGTGATATCCCCAGGCGAGGACACGTTCGGGGTCGTCCACGTAACGCGACACGGTGTCGGCCACGCTCTGCGGATCGCCAAGCCGGGTGGCCAGTGAAACCATTCCGAAGTCTATGGGCGGCACAGTAGTCATCCCTTGTCGCACGGCACTGCTGTCAGGACTCGGCGGAGGCTTCATGCGTCGCCGTCGGCACCGCCGAGTTGGCCTTGACGGCGAGAAGAAGCAGGGTGAGGGTCTGGGTGAAGGCGTTCGCGATCATCGCCAGCCAGACGCCGCGCAGTTCCAGGGCGGTGCTCGACAGGGCCGGTGCGAGCACGGCCTGCAGCCCGGCACTCGCCAGGGTCACGTACGCCAAGACGCCGCCCTGCCCGCCACCCAGGAACACTCCGCTGAGCACGACGTTGCACAGCAGCAGCGCGATGTACACCGCCATCCAGGGCGCCTGGCCGGATGCCGCGTGGTGCACTGCCGGGTCGTCCGTGGTCAGCCGGAGGGCCGGCGCGGCACCGACCAGGACGATGATGCCGCTGAGCAGTGACCAGCCGACACCGAGCCGGATGGTCGAGGACCGGGTGTCCGTCAGCCCCTGCTCCTCGCCGGCTCCCCTGGCGCGTGCCGCCGCGATGGTGGCCGCCTGGCGGATCGCGTACGCCGCCATGCTCAGCACGAGCAGGCCCTTGGTGATGGCCCCGTACGCGGCGACCTGATCGGTGCCGAAGCGCGCGATCACGCCGACGACGAGCATGCCGGCCGTCATGCGCACGAAGAAGTCCACGGCCATGGGCGTCCCCGCCTGCCAGATCTCGCGCAGCGGCGAGGGCTGATCGGCGGCCGACCCGTCGTCGGCCTGGTGTGCCCGGCGCCTGAAGTCGGCCCTCAGGTAGAGGCCGACCGTCCACAGCAGGACGAGGGTCCGGGAGGTGACGAGGGCGAGGGCCGCACCGGTCACTCCCAGTTCGGGCATGCCGAGCAGACCGAAGATGAGGACGGGATCCAGTACGAGCAGGATGCCGTTGGCCAGCATGGCCATTCTCATCGGCGTTCGGGTGTCCCCGTGGGCCTTGAAGGCGCTGTCGACGGCGTTCTGGCCGTAATAGACGGCGATGCCCGGGATCGCGATGGACAGGTAGTCGTGCGCGAGCTGCAGCGCCCGGGCGTCGTTCTCGCCCAGGATGAGGCGTGCCAGGGGCTCACGGATCAGGAAGAGCGTGACACAGGTGACCGCGGTGACGACGACGGTCACACGCCAGGTCGTGCCCAGGACCCGCTTGACCCGGGAGTGGTCCTCCGCCCCCACGGCGCGGGACAGCGCCACCGTGGCACCGCCGCTGACCGCGAGAATCACCCCGAGCAGAACGTTCTCCAGGCTGCTGGCGACGGTGACGGCACTGAGCTCCGCGGCTCCCAGCCGCCCGACCCAGACGACGGTGATGATTCCGGCGATCACGCCGGACATCAGCTCGAGGTAGATGGGCCAGGCCAGAGGGGTCAGCCCGGCCGGATCGACGCGTCTCAGCAGCCCGCCCCGTGGGGCGCCTGGGGCCGGTTGCGCCTTGTCCGGCTCGGTGCCGGTGGTGGTGGGAGGGGTCATGCGGCCCTACCTTCTTTCGTACGGCCCGATCGGTCGCGACGATGGGGTCGCGCGAGCGGGGCAGGGATGGTTTTCATGCTGGCTGCACTTGATGGCTCAGACCGCTGTTCCCCCTGCCCCGCCACTTCTTCCGGACTGCTGATTAGGCTCTGCGGACCATCGCTTGGTAGGGCGAGGACAGGCGGAAGGAGTTGCGCCACGGGCCGTTCGACGAGGGGAGCGTCACCTTGTCCGCCAACGCGGGGTTCGACATCGCCAAGGACTTCCACTGGCTCGCCGTCACCGACGACCGGGGCCGGCAACTGTGCAGCCGCCGGGTCGACAACGACCCAGACGCCATCGAGAGGGCCATCAGCGACCTGATAGCCGTGCAGGCCGAGCACGGCCAGCTGACCATCGGCCTGGACTTGCTGGGCGGTGTGGCCGCTCTGCTGACCGCGATGCTGGTGGCCGCCGGACTGCGTGTCGTGCATGTGCCCGGACTCGCCGTCAACCGCGCCCGCCGCGGCACCAGGGGCGGGGAGAACAAGTCCGACCCCCGCGATGCACAGGTCATCGCCGAGCAGGTCATGCTCCGCACCGACCTGCGACAAGTGGAACTGACCGATGAGGCCACCGCCGAACTGCGGCTGCTGGCCGGCCACCGCACCGCGCTGGTCAAGGAGACCACCGCACGCGTCAACCGGCTGCGAGACCTGCTCGCCTCCCTCCACCCGGGGCTGGAGAGGGCCACCGACCCGACCAACAAGTCCAGCCTCATCCTGCTGACCCACTACGTCACCCCGGATGAGATCCGCCGCAGCGGAAGCCGTCGCATCACCCAGTACCTGCGCAGGCGCGGTGTCAGTGAGCCCGCTGCCCAAGCCCTGGCCGATGCCGCGCTGGCCGCAGCCCGTGCCCAGCGCACCGCCGTCCCCGGCGAACGCCGCACCGCAGCACTCATCAAGGAACTCGCCGACGACCTGCTCACCGCCCGGACGCGGCTGAAGGCCCTCGAGGCCGAAATCGAGGAGCTGGTCGACGCCCACCCTGACGGGGCCCTCATCCGCAGCCTGCCGGGGATGGGGGCCGTCCTGACGGCAGAGTTCATCGCCCTGGTCGGCGACCACCGCCGCTTCACCAGCGGCGATGCCCTGGCCGCCGCAGCCGGCCTCGCCCCAGTCCTGTCCCAGTCCGGCAAGATCCGTTACTCGCGCAGCGCCACCGGCGGCGACAAGGCCCTCAAGCGAGTTTTCTACCAGTCCGCGTTCTGCGCGATCCAGCGCGACCCCGTCTCCCGGGCCTACTACGACCGCAAGAGGAGCGAGGGCAAACGGCACCACCAGGCCCTCATCGCTCTGGCACGACGCCGTGTCAACGTCGTCTACGCCATGCTCCGCGACCGCCGCCCTTACGAGGCGCGACCGCAACTTCGTCTCGTGGCTTGACTCCAGCATTAGGCAGCGGTCTCTTTCTCGACGGGCTTTCTCAAGGTGATGGGGGACACGGAGAGGTGCCGGCGGAGCCGGGGCGGGCGGGGCATCGGTGCCGACGCGGTGCCGCGGCACCGTGTCCGCCTCAGTGGAGGTACCGGCCGCCGTCCACGACGACGGTCTGTCCGGTGGTCGCTGTCGCGCCGGCCAGGGCAAGGACGGTGTCCGTGATCTCCTCCGGCCGGACCACCCGTCCCAGGGCCGTGCCTGCCAGCACTCCCTCCAGCGCGGCGGTACCGAGGGAGTCGGTCATTTCGGAGGCAACGGGGCCCGGGGCCACGCAGTTGACGCGGATGCCGCGCGGTCCCAGCTCCCGGGCCGCGGACCGGGTGAGCCCGATGACCGCGGCCTTGGCGGCCGCGTAGTGGGGGCCGAAGGCTCCGCCGGTGAAAGCGGCGACGCTGGAGAGGTTGACGACGCTCCCCCGTGCCCGGGCCAGCGGCTCCAGCAGTGCCCGCAGGGCGGCGTAGGGAGCCTCCACATTGGCGAGCAGACAGGCGCGGAACTCGTCGGCCGGCAGGTCGTCGATGGGGGTGGGTCGTGCCCCGCCCACGCAGTTGACCAGAAGATCGACCCCGTGCCAGTGGTCCGGGACGGCGGCGGCGAGGAACTGCGCCCCGTCGTCGGCCAGGTCCCCACGCACCAGGAACAGGTGCTTGCCGGACGGGTCGAGGTCGTTCAGACGCTGTGGCCTCGACCGGTACTGGGCGAGGACCTCGGCGCCCTGGGCCAGGCAGCGCCGGACCAGGTCCAGTCCGAGGTCGCCGGAGGCGCCGGTGACCACCACGGTGCCGGGAACGCTGCTCACCGGACCACCTCCGCGCGGATAAACGCCTTGGGTTCGAGCAGGAACTGGGTGAGGCTGCCGTCGTGGGGCAGCCCGGGTGCCGTCGCCCACGGGTCGGCAGGGCCAAGCACCACACGGCGTACGGTCGGCTCGAGCAGGAGCTGTTCGGCCAGGTCCGCCGGTGCGCCGAGCAGGGTGACGACGAGGGAGTCGCGCAGCGGGCCGGTGCCCGTCTCGGCCGTCCAGGGGGCGACCACCGTGAAGGGGAAGGGCAGTTCGGTGCCCAGGACCGGGTGTGCAGGGTCGGTGGTGGACAGCACGACGGGTGGCAGGACGTGCGAGCCATCGGCCAGTTCCACCGTGCCGTGCGGTCCGGTCGCCGTCGTCGGATGCCGGTGCAGCCCTTGTGCGGCAAGGCGGTCAACCTCGCGGGCCAGAGCCGTGGCACGGTCCGCGGTGAACGCCGGCAGGGCGGCTCGCGGGTCGAGGACCGGCAGCGGCTCGAGCCCGGCCAGTTCGGCCGCAAGCGCGTCGGCGGTCTCACGGACGTCGCCAGTGGTGAGCACGACGGAGGTGTTGGTGCAACGCACCCCTCCGTCGGCGGCAATGGTGCGGGCCGTGTGCGCGATCGCCGTGTCGTCGGCCTCCGGACCGAGCAGCACTTTGCTGCGTCCGGGACCGCGTAAGGCCACTGTCGCCCTGCCGGCCCACCGGGCGACGGTGTCCGGGCCGCCGTAGACCACGGCCCGGTCGGCGTGCTTGACCAGGAAGTCGGCGGTGCCGTACTCGCCGGGCAGGACGGAGAGACGGTGGGCGGGCAACCCCGCGGCGTACAGCGCGCGGGCCAGCCGCAGCGGGGTGAAGGGATCACGGCCACCGGGCCGTACCACCACCCCGTGACCCAGCGCGACCGCTTTCACCCACGTCAGATGCGGTTCGGGATGGTTGCTCGGCGCCACCACGGCCACGGTGCGGCCCCGGCGCACCCACCGGACCTCGTGGGGCGAGCCCTGCTGCGGGGCGGGCAGTTCGGCGGCAACGTCGGCGGCAGCCCGCGCGACGCCCTCGCCGAGGTGGTGCAGCGCGCGGGAGTACACGGCGTGGGGCACCCCGGTGGCGAGAGCGGCGCGGCGGCAGTACTCCTGCGGGCTTTCGCCGTCGAGTGTCTCGTGCACGAAGATCCGTCCGGCCTCGGCCAGTTGCCGCTCCGGTAGGGCCGGCCCCGCCGACTCGGCGGCCCGTCGCAGGGCGAGCTGGGCCAGCAGCGTCGGGGACTGCCGCACGTCGACGAGGTCGCGGCCGTCCACACCGGTCAGCGGGGCGCCGTCCTCGCTCTCCCAGGTGCGCCCGCCGAGCAGCGGGTGCAGGACCGTTCTCGTCGTCGTGGCCCCCATCAGTAGACCCCTTCTATGACGGTGGTGCCGGCGGTGGGCGTGTAGGGCCGGATGTCGGCGACGTCGTCGCCGTGGGCGCCCTCGGGGGTACCGGCCCGTACGACGCTGTCCCGCTCGGCCACGTTCGGCAGGAACATGTCCTGGCTGAGCAGGTGCACCAGCACCCGGCCGCGCTCCCCCACCGGCACCCGGGCCCCGGTCTGCGGGTCCACCACCTCGACGACGGACTGCGGCTGATGGGTGCGGAAGACGCACCGGTGTGCCGGGTACCGGTCGCGGGGCAGCTGAGGCGCGATGCCCATGAGGCTGTTGCCGTACAGCCCGACGACCGTGGTGCCGGGGAAGTACTCCTCCTCCACAAGGCGCAAGGTGCCGGCGGAGATGCTGGTGCCGCTCCAGATGAGTCCGCCCAGCCGACCGGTGAGACGCTCGTGCAGCGCGGGCCGGGCGCACAGGGCCTCCAGGACCGGGGGCGTGATGAACAGCACTCCCACCCGCTGGTGGGTGACGATCAGTTCGGCCTGATCCAGGACATGCTGGACGTAGGCGTCCGCCTCGTCGCGCCGTCCGTCGGCGATCAGCCGTTTCACCCAGCGGGGGTCGAAGTCGACGGTGAAGCAGATCCCACCGCGCATCTCGGCGAGCAGCCGCATGGAACGTCCGACGATGTGCGGGCCGGTCGGGCCGATGTGCAGCCAGTGCACCCCCTGTGGGAAGTCGTGGTCGGTCAGGACCGAGTTCACCCAGGCGAGGGACCGGGCGCGGGAGGTACTCTCGATGATCCGCTTGGGGGCTCCGAGAGTGCCGCCGGACTCGTACACGCCGACGGGCCGGCCCTTGCTGCCCGCCGGGATCAGGTCGTCGACGGGGACCGTGCGCAGTTCGGCGCTGACGTCGGGGAAACGGCGGAGGTCAGCGAGGCCGGTGATGTCACGGAGCGGGTCGAACCCGAGTTCCGTCCTCTTGCGCAGCCAGAACGGTGATCCGGTGCGCTCGTCGAAGTGCCACTCCAGAACGGCCCGCAGATGTTCCTCGGCGCTCAGGGAGCCGATCTCCTCCTCGAGCGGCGACCGTGCGGCAAGGCTCATGCTGATATCAGTCCTTCTCGTACTGTGCCCCGCCCGCAGGCGGTCTCCAGGGCGTTGCCCACCATGCGCACACCGTGCTCGGTGAACAGGGACTCGGGGTGGAACTGGACGCTCTCCATCGGCAGTTCGCGGTGTCTGAGGGCCATGACCTCGCCCTCGCTGGACCAGGCACTGACCTCGATCTGCGCGGGCAGGGTGGCGGGGTCGACGACCAACGAGTGGTAGCGGGTCACCGTCAGCGGCGAGGGCAGGCCGTGGAAGACACCGCGCCCGTCGTGCCTGACCTCGTCGCACTTGCCGTGCATGGGCCGCCTAGCGTGCACCACCCGGGCGCCGAAGGCCTGGGCAATGGTCTGGTGTCCCAGGCACACGCCGAAGATCGGGACGCGTCCGGCCAGGGCGCGGACGGCCTCCAGCGACACACCAGCGGTGTCGGGGGCACCCGGTCCGGGAGAGAGCAGGAGCAGCTCGGGGGCCAGCTCGGCGATCTCCTCGACGGTCACCTCGTCGTTGCGGAACACCCGGCACTCGACGCCCAGCGCGCCAGCGTACTGCACCAGGTTGTAGACGAAAGAGTCGTAGTTGTCGATAACGCAGATCATCCGGCCCCCTTTCCGAGGTCGATCCCCGCGGATCGGGCCGCGGCGCCGAGCTTGGCCAGGCATTCGGCGTGTTCCTGGGCTGGGTCCGAGTCGTAGACGATGCCTCCGCCGGCCTGCAGGCGCACCTGCCCCTGGTGCAGCACGGCGCTGCGGATGGTCAGCCACAGGTCGGCGTCGTATGTGCCGAAGCTGCCGACCGCACCGGAGTAGAAGGAGCGTGCGACCGGCTCCAGCTCGTCGATGATCTCCATGGCCCGCACCTTCGGGGCGCCGGTCATGGTGCCGGCCGGGAACGTGGCACCGATCAGGTCCGCCGCGGTGATCCCCGTGCGCAGTTCGCCGGTGACGTCGGAGGTGAGATGCATGACGTGGGAGTAGCGCTCCACCCGCATCAGATGCGGCACCACGACGCTGCCCGGAACGCACACCCGGCCCAGGTCGTTGCGTGCCAGGTCGACGAGCATGCGGTGTTCGGCGAGTTCCTTCTCGCTGCCGTGCAGCTCCTGCTCGGCCAGCAGGTCCGCCGCGGGGTCGGCGCCGCGCGGACGGGTGCCGGCGAGAGGGCGGATCATGGCCCGTGCCCCGTCGGAGGTGACGCAGGGCTCGGGGGAACAGCCGCTCACCTCGAACTCCCGGCTGCGGTACCAGAACTGATACGGCGAGGGGTTGACGGAGCACATGGCCGAGTACAGCTCCAGCCCGTCCATGTCCGCCTCTGCGACGACGCCCAGCGACAGCACGACCTGGAAGATGTCCCCGTCGACGATGTAGCGCTTGGCCTGCTCCACCGCGGCGTGGTGGTCGTCACGGCTCAGGGTGAACCGTGCGGTGCCTGCCCGTGACGGCCGCGGCGGGCGGGCCCGGTGGGCGGTCAGCAGCCGTACCGCGCGCAGGCAGGCCCGCCGTGCCGTCGAGGCGTCGCAGCCTCGCCCGATGACCCGCACCGCGGTGTCCTCGAAGCGGATCAGGATCTCGGGCACGAAGAGATCGTAGGCGGGCAGATCCTCCCCGAAGCGGGGCTTGAGCCGTTCCATGTCCCGTACGGCGTCGTAGCTGATGACGCCGAAGAAGCGCCGCTCCTCGGGGTGGCGGGCGGTGGTGAGGTCCAGCCCGTCGAGAAAGCGCACGGCCGCGTGCAGGGCGGTGCTGCCCGTGCCCGGCTCCTGGTTCAGTCCGCAGCTGATCAGGGCGAGTTCTCCCACGGCCAGCACAGCGGGCCGGGTCGGACCCGAGGCGGTGGTGGCCAGCAGGATGCGCCCGTTGCCGCGCAGCGCCGCCGCGGCCCGGGCGGGGTCGAGCGGGCCGGGCAGCAGCTGTTCGTGGCGGTGGACGGTACTGCCCTGCCTCAGTGCCGAGATCACCGGAGTACCGCCTGTCATACGGTGGCTCCTTCGCCGGTTCGGGCGGGGACCCGGAACTGGGTGCGCTCATGGGCACCGACCGGCTGTCCCATGGCGTAGCGGAACGCGGCGAGCTGAATGGCCCGAGGCGGGCAGCCCTCGACGTAGATGCCGGCGTCTCGGCTCTCGTAGAGGCAGTTTCCCACGAGCACGACCTGGCCGCGCAGCTCGGGCAGGGTGGCCTGGGGACCGGAGATGACCGTCATTTCCCCCTTCCATGCGCGCAGTTCGTCTCCCAGTGCCTCGAAAGCAGCTGCGATCCACCGTCGGCAGGCAGGGCAGGCGTGGTCCGCATGAACATGGATGCCGGGCCGCGGGGCTGTGATCACCGACGGAGCCCGTTCGATGGTGAAGGACAGCTCGTCGAAGGGGGTGCCGAGCAGCTCCACCTCCGACAGTTCCGCCGGCCCCATGCCCCGGCTGTGGGCGTCATGGAGGTAGGCGACCTCGTACGCCTTGATGCCCGCGAGTTCGCTCACGGCCACGTCGAGGGCGACGGCGTTGGTCGACGCAGCCAGGAATCCGACCTCGCGCAGGCTCCCCTTCATGGGGTAGTTGCCCTCCACGACCGTGCTGCCGTCGCTGATCACGAGGTGCTGCGGGCGCAGCAGGTTCAGGTCGACGGTCGACTCGTCGACGCCGGCCATGTGCACGATCCTCGTGGTGAAGCCCGGCAGGAGGCCGACGAGGTTCTTCATCGCGTTGGAGTAGACAACGCTGGCATGGGTGCGCAGCTGCGGAACCCCGATGAAGTAGTCGCAGTCCAGGACGAGTTCAGGGACGGCGATCGGCACGCGCAGCGAGGTGGCCCCGGGGATCTCGGCGACCCGCAGGGGCAGATCGTCGAAGCTGACGACCTGTGCGTACCGGTGCACTTCGTGGTCGCGCAGAACTTCGATCAGGGCATGGGTCCGCTCGGCGACCACGGCCCTGGCACCGCGGTCGGCGACGGCCTTGGCGATGGCGGCGAGCAGCGCCGGGCTGACGTGGAAGCCCGGTTCCGTCTGGAACATGTTGGGCTTGATCAGCACGCGCTGACCGGAGGTAAGGGTGTCCAGCGGATCCCCCAGCAGGCCAAGCAGCCTGGCCAGGGCCTCCTCCATCTCCGACTGGTCCGCCCGCGGGTCGGTGCGGGTCAGGGCAACCGGCCAGGCGCCCCGGGGACGGCCGGACGCGTCAGGCATCGTCGTTCTCCACGGCTATGACGCGGGCGGGGGCCGCTTCGACATCAGCGACCTTGATCGGGAGGGCGATGAGCTGGACGACCCGCCGGCTCAGCTCGTGCATGCCAGTCATGTACTCGATCAGCGGAATGCCTGCGCCGAGCAGTGCGTGGTGGACCGGGGACTCACGGTCACCGGGGCGCTCGGTGAGGCAGTCAAAACCCACCAGACAGGCACCGTTGTCGATGGCCCACTGGGCGGCGGACGGGGTGAGGTAGGGCGGCTTGTCCCAGTAGTCCTCGCGCCCCCATGCGCGGCGCACGTAGTCGGTGCGGATCAGCAGCCGGTCACCGGGCTGCCAGATGTCGCCGATCGCCTTGTCCAAGTCGTCGGCCGTGACCGGGTCTAGGTCGCCCTTGTACGACAGGTCGGCGACGCAGGCACGGCCCACGAGAGTCTCCAGCGGCACGGCGTCGATGCCCTCGGCACCGGGAAAGAAGTGCAGCCGGTACTCGATGTGCGTGGCATTGTGCGGGAACAGGTGCAGCGTCGAGAATGTGCGCTCCGTCCCGTTCGGGTCGTCGTCCGGTGTCATGGCCCGCTCGGTGGTGAACTTGGGGAACCACGAGGCGGGGTAGGAGGGCATTTCCTCGTAGAAACCGTGCGTCAGATCGATCAGCCGCGGCACAATGCCTCCTTGGATTCGTGATCACGGCTTCACCACACTCCCCCACAGGGTTGACTTTTGTCAACATCCATGAGCGAACAACCCCCCTTTGTCGACCACGATGTTGACTACTGTTATTCCTTGGAGGGTTCGGCCGCCGGGGCGGGCCGCTCGTGCTCGTCCCAATACGCCCTGACGGCCGCCTGGACGACCGCGCGTTCCGGCCAGGCCAGGGCCGCAGCGGCGGCGGCCACGTCGGCGAACTCCGGCTGCACCGTGCGCCCCTGTCCGCTGCCGGCGACCTTCACACGCACGGACTGCCGGTGACCGGCCGGCCCGACCAGGACCCGTGTCATGTGCCGGGCCACCAGGCTCCGCTGCGCCGCCCACCACCGCACCCCGAGCGTGCAGGTGTGCGCGAACAGAACCTCGGTCACCACCCCACGGGCCGCAGGCGGGCACAGTGCCGTGACCTGCTGGCCCGGCCGTCCGCCCCGTCCGGTGACCGGTGTGGTCCAGCAGTCCCAGGCCCCTGCCGTGCGCAGCGCCTCCAGAACCCCCGGCCACAGCCGGGGATCCATGTCGTCGACCGTGCTCTCCACCACGAGCACCTCGTCGGTCCCGGCGGCTTCCGGCTGCCGGGCCGTCAACGGCCGGCCGACCGTCACCCGGGTCACGTTGGGCCGGTCGGGCAGTTCGCGGCTGCCGCCGCCGTACCCGACGGCCGTCACCCGCATCACCTCCGGCTCCCCGGGCCGGGCCAGTGCCGCCAGCAGCGCCGCACCCGTCGGCGTGGTGCACTCCCCGGGCAGCTCGCCGCCCGTCAGGGGCAACCCGTGTGCCCGTGCGATCTCCAGCACCGCCGGCACCGGCACAGGCAGCACGCCGTGCGCCCCCCGGACCTGTCCGCTGCCAGCCTGCAGGGCGGAACAGCTGACCCGCACCCCGTCAGCGAGCAGGCCGAGGTCGTCCAGGGCCGCCGCGCACCCCGCCACGTCCGCGAGCGCGTCGAAGGCGCCCACCTCGTGGAAGTGCACCTGCTCCCGGTCGGTGCCGTGCACGGCCCCCTCCGCGTCGGCCAGGATCTCGAACGTCCGCAACGCGAAGGAAGCCGCGGCGGGAGTCAGCCCACCCGCTTCAGCAAGCAACTCCCGCACGTCGCGCAGACGGCGCTCACGGTCGGGGACGGCCGGCCTCGCCACCTCCACACGGGTGCACGCCAGGCCACCGCGCCGGGCGGGTTCGGCACGCACGGCAAGACCTGGAACACCGAGGGACGCAATCGCCTCATTGACCCGCGCCAGCCGTGCGCCGGCGGCCAGGAGCGCGCCGAGCAGCATGTCGCCCGCCACGCCGGTGGAGCAGTCGACATGGGCGGTCAGCGGGAAGGGCGCGGGAGCGACGGTGCGGGAGCGGTCAGTCACGGGGGTCCTCACGGGTGGAGGAGGCAAGGCCGACAGGCCGGGGCGTTTCCGGCGCACCGTCCGCCTCAGGCACTCCGGCCGCTCTGTCCGTCCCGGTCGCCGCAGCGGCGGACCGTCTCGCGATCCTCGCGGCGTGCACGGCCGCCCCGAAGCCGTTGCCGATGTTCATCACCGCCACGCCCGGGCTGCACGAGGAGAGCATCGCCGCCGCGGCCGCCAGTCCTCCCGCGCCGATCCCGTACCCCACCGGGCTGGGCACCGCGACCACCGGCATGTCCACCAGCCCGGCCACCACGCTCGGCAGGGCCCCCTCCATGCCCGCGATCACCACGGCACACGCCGCGCCCTCCAGGTCCGGCAGGGCGTCCAGCAGGCGGTGCAGACCCGCCACTCCGACGTCACCGACCAACCGCCCCCGGACACCGAGCACACCAAGCGTGGTGAGGCACTCGTGCGCGACGGCAAGATCCGAGGTCCCCGCGGTAAGCACCGCCACCTCCCCGCAGGGCACCGGCAGTTCGCCCACCACAACGGTCCGCCCCAGCCGGTCCACCGCGACCGGCCCGTCCTCACCGGCGAAGAACTCCGGCGCCCGTGACAGCACCTCGGAGGGGCATCGCGTGGCCAGAGCCGGCCCGGCCGGGTCCGCCCTGCGCAGCCCTGCCAGCAGACGGAGAGTCTGCTCCGGTGTCTTCCCCTCGGCGAAGACGACCTCCGGCACCCCCGTCCGCCGACGCCGATCGGAATCGAGGCGGGCTATTGACTCGATATGCACGACACGTTGACCATCGGATCGCAGATCATTCACCGGAGTCAACTTAGATAGATACTGGAGTCATCGCAATGGCCTCAGCAAGTTCCCCGCCCCGACCCGACCTCGCCGACGCCGCCGACCGGCTGCTGGCCCGCTTGAGGAACCTGGACGGCGTCGCGGTCGCCTTCTCCGCAGGAGTGGACTCCACCGTGCTGCTGGCCGCCGCGCTCCGCGCGCTCCCTTCGGACCGTGTGGTCGCCGTCACCGCCGACTCCCCCAGCCTGGCCCGCGGCGAACTCGCCGACGCCCGGCGCCTCGCGGCCCTGCTGGGAGCCGAACACGTCACCCTTCCCACGGACGAACTCGCCGTCGACGGCTACCGGGCCAACCGGGGCGACCGCTGCTACTTCTGCAAGCACACCGTGCTCGCCGCGATCACCGAGTTCGCCTTCTCCCGGGGCCTGCACCATGTCGCAACCGGCACCCAGGCGGACGACCTGCGCGCCCCCCACCGGCCGGGCCTGCGCGCCGCACGGGAACTCGCCGTCGTCGAGCCCCTCGCCGAGGCCGGTCTGACCAAAGCCGACGTACGCACGCTCGCCCGCGCCTGGAACCTCGACGTGGCGGACAAGCCCGCCGCCCCCTGCCTGGCCTCCCGGGTGTCCGTCGGCCTCCCTGTCACCCTCGAACGCCTCCGCGCCGTCGAGCGCGCCGAGGCGGTGGCCCGCACTTTTCTGGCCGACCACGAACTCGCCCCTTACGACCTGCGCGTCCGCCTTCTTCCGGACGGCTTCCGCCTGGAGGTCGACGCCCCGACCTACAACAGCATCCTCGACCTCAGCCTCTCCACGGAGGTCCTCGACCGTCTCGTCGCCACCGGCCTTCCGGCGACCGGCAGCATCGCCCCCTACCGGTCGGGGTCCGTCGCCACCGCCGCGCCCTGACGGCTCTCGGGCGGCGCCCTCGGCCACCGCCTCCGTTCGGCCTCGGCCGCGGCACCGGGGACACGCCAGGCCCCGCAAACGGCCGGTGGCCGACTGCCCGCCCGTCCCCGGGCCCCTGGAAAGGGCGCGCTCCCGGCCGGGAGGAATCGCACCGGCGGGCCGTGCCATGGAGCCGGCCCTGCGGGCTCCCCGAGGGACGGACGGGTGGCCGGAAAGGGACCGCGCGGCCGCTGTCGCAGCGGGCGCGAAGGCCGCCGGGACGCGCCGGGCCGGATCCGGTTCAGCCCGTGGCGTCCGCCAGCGCCAGCTCGTGGAGGCGCTCCGGGGGACCCGGGCGGGCGTAGTACCAGCCCTGGGCCGTGTCGCAGCCGAGCAGGCGGAGCTGTTCGGCCTGGGCACCGGTCTCCACGCCCTCCACGGTGACCGCCAGGTCCAGGCTGTGGGCGAGGGTCACGATCCCTTCGACGATCTTGAGGTCGACGGGGTCGGCCGGGAATTGCTGCATGCTCTGGGTGAAGGAACGGTCCAGCTTCAGAACGCTCACCGGCAGCCGCCGCAGGTTGGCCAGGTTGGAGTAGCCGGTGCCGAAGTCGTCCAGCGCTATGTCGATGCCCATCTCGGCGAGCCGCCGCAGGGGCTTGAGCAGGTCGTCGTCCGCGCCGATCAGCGCCGACTCGGTGAGCTCCAGGCAGAGGACGTCCGGCTGCACGCCCACGCGCTCCAGGATCTCGACGGTGTCCTGGACGAGGCCGGGGTGACGGAGCTGGCAGGGCGAGAGGTTGACGTTGATGCGCAGGGAGTCCGCGGCTCCGGCGCCGTGCCGCTCCCGCCACTCGCGGGCCTGGCGCACCGACTGCTCCAGGACCCAGCGGCCCAGCGGGACGATCAGCCCGGTGTGCTCGGCGAGCGGGATGAACCGGTCGGGGCCGAGCACGCCGTACTGCGGGTGCAGCCAGCGCACCAGCGCCTCGGCGCCGCGCACGCTGCCGTCGCCGAGGTGCACCAGCGGCTGGTACTCGATGAAGAACTCGCCCCGGTCCAGGGCCGTGGGCAGCGCCGTGGTCAGCCCGTGCCGGGTGATGGCGCGGGCGTCGGCCTCGGGATCGGCGAGCTCGAAGCGGTTGCCGCCGGCCGACTTGGCCCGGTACATGGTGATGTCCGCGCTGCGCAGCACCTCCGCCGCGCTGCGCTCCCCCACCGGCCCCTCGACGACACCGATGCTGCCGCGCACGGTCAGCTCACGGCCGTCGATGCGGATGGGCGCCATCAGCGCGTTCATGATGCGGGCGGCGAGGGCGTCGGCCCTGTGCCGGGTGTCGCTTCCGGTGGTCAGCGCGACGAACTCGTCGCCGCCGAGCCGGGCGACCATCTCCTCGGGGCCGGTCACGCACGCCTGCAGCCGGTCGGCGACCTCGACGAGCAGCCGGTCGCCGGCCGCGTGCCCGAGGCTGTCGTTGATGGTCTTGAAGCCGTCCAGGTCGAGATAGCACAGGCCGAAGCGGCGGCCCTCGCCCGCGTTCAGCACCTTCTCCAGCCGCTCGAAGAACAGCGTGCGGTTGGGCAGGCCGGTCAGCGCGTCGTGCGTGGCCTCGTAGCGCAGCCGGAGGTTGAGCAGCCGCCGTTCGGTGGTGTCCTCCATCAGGGCGAGCTGGTACTGGGGGTTGCCGTCGGCGTCACGGAGCAGGGAGACGGTCAGATTGGTCCACAGAACCGTCCCGTCGGGACGCTGGAAGGCCTTCTCCACGTGGTAGTGCTCGCGTTCGCCGCGCACCAGCTCCTCGTACAGCCGCCATACGTGCGGCGCGTCCTCGGCGTGCGTCCAGTCCCGTACGTTGCGGCCGCGCAGGGTCTGCTCCGAGCCGCCGAACATGCGCAGCAGCGCGCCGTTGACCTGCAGGACGTTGCCCTCCAGGTCGGCGATGCCGATGCCTATCGCCGCGCCCTCGAACACCGCGCGGAAGCGGGCCTCGCTGGCGTGCAGCGCCTGGGCGACCACGCCCTGGGCGCGCAGCGCGGCCTGGGCGATCGCCTCCTGCTCGGCCAGTGTGCGCTCGCGCAGCGCCCGTGCGAAACCGGCCGCCATCGCGTGCTGCAACCGGGCGCAGCGGGCCCGCAGGCCCTCCTGGTCGCCGCCCTCTCCGCAGTAGAGCACCAGGTAGGCGTCGAGGCAGTCCAGGGAACGGCTGAGCGCCTCGGGCTCGGTGCAGTGCGCGTCGACCAGCGCGGCGCCGACCGCCTCGCCCTCCACGGCGTCGAAGGCCCTGGCCAGCAGCGCCCGGCTCAGCCGGCGGGTGAGCGGCAGGAGCCGCTCCTCGAGCTCCGGGCGGGTCAGCGAGGTGGAGGTCACCGGAAAGACCGCCCGGCTCCATATCGTCGTCAGCCGGCGCAGTCTGTCCTCCGGCCCGTCCGGTTCCGCGATCACGCCGTACGCCCCACGCCGGCGAAACCGGAGAAGGCGTAGGGATCCTCGTCCTCCAGCGCCGTACGAGGCCGCCAGGACGCCAGCGGCACCAGCCCGGGTTCCACCATCTCGTACCCCTCGAAGAACCGTGCTATCTGCTCGCGCGAGCGCATGATCAGCGGGTTGCGGATGTCCCTGTAGACGTCGACCGCGGCCCGGGTCCGCTCCTGCGGGAGCGGGATTCCCTCGTACGAGGCATGCGTGAGGATGAGCAGGCTGCCGGGTGCGAGCGCGTCACGCAGCCGGGCCACCGCCTTGTAGGGTTCGTCCGCGTCTTCCACGAAGTGCAGTATGGCAACGAGAAGCAGCGCAACCGGCCGGTTCAGATCAAGCAGCCGTTGCACCGGGGGGCTCTCGAGGATTTCACGGGGCTTGCGCAGATCGGCCGCGACCACGTCCGCGTTCTCGTTGCCCTCGAGAACCGCCTGGCTGTGGCTGACGGCCACCGGGTCGTGGTCGACGTACACCACGCGCGCGCCGGGGCGGGCCGCCTGGGCGATCTCGTGCACATGGCCGGCGGTGGGGATGCCGGAGCCGATGTCCAGGAACTGTGTGATGCCCTCGTCCAGGGCGAACTCCACGGCACGGCGCATGAAGGCCCGGTTCGCCTGCATGATCTTGGGCAGTCCCGGGATGAACTGCATGGCCCTGCGGGCCGCTTCCCGGTCCACCTCGAAGTTGTGCGAACCGCCCAGGTAGTAGTCGTAGATACGAGCGACGCTCGGCACCGAGATGTCGATGCTCCGTGGGGCCCAGGCAGGGCGCTCCATGCTGTCTCTCCAAGGCGTAGGCGATCCGGTGTTCGAGCCGAAGGCTACTGATCGCCCGCCAACAGGGCGAGCAGAAACGGAAATTGACCATCCGTTCTTGGTCATCACCTGCGGTCGTGGCCCGTTTCGTGCGCCCCCGTCCCGACCGGGCGCCCCGTACGTACGCACACGACCGGCCGCCCCCTCCCTGCGACGTGGAGGGGGCGGCCGCTCTGCCCTGACCCGATGAAGCTGTCCCTGCTGTCCCTGCTGTCCCTGCTGTCCCTGTTGTTCCCGTTGTTTCTGGTGTTCCTGTTGCTCTTGCTGCTCCTGTTGTTCTCGTTGACCTCTGTCGTTCCTGTTGCCCCTGCTGTTGCTACTGTCCCTGCTTCGACGCCCCGATCGGCTTGCCGTTGGGCGCGACGGCGAACCAGGTGCCGCCGACACCATGGCCGTTGACGTCCCCGGGCTTCTTGTCCCCGGAGAAGGTGTACAGAGGCCAGCAGTCGATGGTCATCTGCTTGATCCCGTCCGGCCGGGTGAAGGACATCAGGCCCTTCTTCACGATGCCCTTGACGTCGTTCTCGTCGACGGGCGCCACGGCCGGCCACTTCTCCAGGCAGGAACCGGTGCAGGCGGAGACCGGCTTCGGCCACGCCTGGTCCTTCGAGAAGCGGTAGACCGTCATGCCGTTCCTGTCGACGACGACGTCGCCCAGCGCGGTCCTCCGCACCGACAGGCCCGGCAGGTTCGTCAGCGAGGCCTTCTTGCCGTCGGGCGCCAGGGCGAACCACTTGCCGTTCACTCCCTGGCCGTTGATCTCGCCGGCCTTGGTGTCCTTCGCATAGCGGTACGCGGGCCAGCCGCCGATCGTCAGCTGCTTGGTGCCGTCGGAGCGGGTGACCTCCCCGAGCAGGGACTCGTCGATACCGGCGCCGGCGGCGGCGTCGTCGGCGGGAACGGGCGGCCAGGCCTTGGCGCAGTCGCCGTCGCAGTTGGACTTCGGGGGCTCGGCCGTGTCCGCGTCGAAGCGGTACAGGGTCATCCCGGCGCTGTCCGTCAGCACCTTGCCCAGCTCCGCGTTGGTGGAGACCTTGAGCTGTCCGGCGGGCTTCGACGCGCCCGCGGCGTCCTGCTGCTGGTTGCTGGCGCCGATCCCGGTGCCGGTGCCCGTTCCGGCGTTGCCGAGGTCACCGACGCCGGCCGTCGCACCCACCTGGCTGCCCACCGAAGGGGTTTCCTGACCGCACGCCGTCGTCAGCGCCAGCACAGCCGCGGCAGCCGCCGCGAGCGAGGCGCTCCGCCAGGAGGTGTTCATCGTCAACTCCACATGCTCCAGAGGATGTCGCAGCGCCCTGCTGCGCCGTCGCACGACACTGGGTACGCACGGGGGAGCCGGTTGTGTTCAACGGCGGCGGAAATTTCTTTCCGGAATCCGTGACGGGCCTTGGCCACCCGTACATGCGTGCCCCTCCACGGCGACGCACCGGTCGGCCGATCAAACCCCTTGACCTGCTGTTTCCCTCCTTCGGGGCAATCCGCGGGCACCGCGGCGCGCCTCGGTCCGCCAGCGCTCATGATCTCGCTCGTGCATGGAGTGCATGGAGCGCAACGATCTGAACCGACCCGACTCGCCCCGGTGCTGCGGGCGTTGACACCGGTGGCCCTGGCCCTGGCGTGCGTGGGCGGGCCGGCCGCCCCGGCCGCGGCCGATGCCTGCGCATACGCCTCCCTGGGCCCGGACGCGACGGTGGCGGTGGCGGCGGCCGGCAGCGGTTCCTGGCCCTCGCTGCCTCCCCCCTGCCCTCCGCCGTCGCCGTCGCCC
>NZ_MUME01000110.1 GCF_002155915.1 Streptomyces thermovulgaris
GTTCGGAGCGGAGGGGCGGGGAGCGGCCGGGGCGGCAGGGCGGGGAGAGACCGTGACGGCGGGTTTCGCCGCCGGGCCGGTACGGGCCGGCCCCTCGTCACGGATCCCGGTCCCCCCGTTGCCGCAGGCGGACCCCAGCAGGACGAGGGAGACGAGCGCGGCCACCGTCGTGCCCGCCGTCCGGGCGGTGTCCCGGGACGGGACGCCTCCCGGGCCGGTGCCTTCGCGGATCAGGCCGCGCACCGCTTCCGCTCCTCACGCCTCGGCGCGCGGGCGTCGGGGTCACGGGCCTGGAGCTCCTCGCGGAGCCGGGCGAGCGCCCGGTGCAGCACGCTCTTGACCGTCCCCGTGGACATGCCGAGGGCGGTGGCCGTCTCCTGCGTGGACATCTGCTCCCAGTGCCGCAGCACGACGACGCGGCGCTGCCTGGGAGCGAGGGCCCGCAGGGCGTCCAGCAGCAGCGCACGGTCGGCGTGCCGCTCGGCGGAGTCCTCGACCGGGAGGTCGGGGAGCTGTTCGGCGGGGACCTCCTCCAGCTTCCGGGCCCGCCACCACTCGGTCCGCGTATTGATCATCACCCGGCGCAGATAGGCGTCCGCGAACCGCTTGTCGGTGATGTCCTCCCAGTGGCCGCAGGTGCGTGCCAGCGCCGTCTGGAGCAGGTCCTGGGCGTCGCTCGGGTTCGACACCAGCCGGTGCGCACTGCGCAGCAGCGCGTCCTGCCGGGTGCGCACGTACTCCTCGAACTCGAGCACCTCTCCCCGCGCCATGTCCAACCGCCTCCCGGTCCCCGTTTCCCCCGGCCCGTCCGTCGCCGGTTCCTTCGTCGGTGAGCGGACGGCCGTGGTCGGCGGCCGTCCGGTGCTTGTCAGGCACGCGTCCGAAGGTACGGAGGTGTTGTCACGGCACTGTCCGGAGCAGCCCGCGATCAGCGCTCGACTGGGCGTCGATTGTGTAACAGCGGTGGCGGCGGAGCGGGCCGGCGCCCCGCTCGGTCCGTCCGTACGACGGCACGGCGGGCCGGGGCGTCACGGGAGTGCGGCACGCACGCCCGCGACGCCCCCGGGGCCCCTCGTGCGTCCGCGGGACGACCGTGCGTCAGGTCAGCGGCAGCCGGTACAGCCCGCCCGGCAGCGGTTCCACCAGGCCGTCCGCGACGAGCCCGTCCAGGGCCCGGGCCCGCTGGACCGGCTCGTGCCAGACCCGGTCGAGCACCGCCTGCGGCACCGGTGCGTGCGCCTCGCGCAGAACGGCGAGCAGCTTGCCGCGGACCTGCCGGTCGGTGCCGGCGTACGTCTGTCCCCGGCGCGGCGGCCCCTCGTGCGGGGGCTTGCCCGCGAGCCGCCAGGCGCAGTGCTCGGCGATCGGGCAGCGGCCGCACGCCTCGTTCTTCGCCGTGCACACCAGCGCGCCGAGCTCCATGGAGGCGGCGGCCCAGCGGGCCGCGGTCCGCGCGTCCTCGGGCAGCAGGGCGCGGGCCAGGCGGCGTTCGGCCGCGGTGGTGGCGTTCGGCGGGTACTGCACGCCGGTGACCGCGCGGGCCAGCACCCGGCGGACGTTGGTGTCCAGGACGGCGTGCCGCTGCCCGTAGGCGAAGGACGCCACCGCCGCGGCCGTGTACTCGCCGATGCCCGGCAGGGCGAGGAGCTGCGCGTGCTCGGTGGGGACGTCGCCGCCGTGCCGTTCCGTTATGGCGACCGCGGCGCCGTGCAGACGCAGGGCGCGGCGCGGGTAGCCGAGCCGGCCCCAGGCGCGGACGGCCTCGCCCGGCGCCTCCTTGGCGAGGTCGGCGGGGCGGGGCCAGCGTTCGAGCCACTGCTCGTAGACCGGCAGCACACGGCTGACCGGTGTCTGCTGCAGCATGAACTCGCTGACCATCACGCCCCAGGCGCCGGCGTCGGGGCGCCGCCAGGGCAGGTCGCGTGCGTTGGCGTCGTACCAGCTGATGACCTGGGTGTGCAGAATCCGGCCGAGGGACGAGACGGACGCCTCGGGGTCGGCGGGCGTGCCGGTGTCCGCCCGGGCGTCGGTGGCGGGGGCCGGAGTGTCGGAGCTGCTGTGTGGGGGCAGTGTGGGCGCAGTCATGGCACGTCCGATCCTGCCACGTGGGGGTGGACGGCCGTGTGACCCGCGCGGGCCGGTGTCGTCACCGACTGCGGTCGTATGGATACGTAAATCACAAGAAGGGCCGCCCGTAAGGGCGTTGGCGGGATGATGATCTGGAAAAGTTGTCGTCACAGCGGCGGGTGGCGCAAGGGAAGGCAACGAACTCTCGTACAGTTTGGACCGTGGGATCTCTGCGCAATCCGGTCGGTCCGCTTCCCGCCTCCATCTACTGGCGTCGGAGGATCGTACTGCTGTCCGCAGTCGCCCTGTTGGCGCTGCTGATCACCTGGCTCCTCAGCCTGGGCGGCGGAGACCGCAAGGACAACAGCGGCAGGTCGGACAGCAAGCACCCCGCGCCCTCGACCATCACACCGGGACCCTCCGGTTCCGGTCCCGCGATCAGTGAACGCCCCGGCGGACGCGACGAGTCCGACGAGGGCGCCGGCGGGCCGGGCCCCGGTGCCGGCGTTCCCGGCGGCACGGACGGAAGCGGCTCCGACTCCGGTGGCGGCCCGGCCGGCGGCGACGGCGAGGACGCCGGTGCCGGAAGCGGCGGCGAGGGGGGTGCCGCCGGGAGCGGCGGCGGTACGGGTCCCGCCCTGCCGGCCGGCAGCACACTGCCCAACTGCGCCCCGAGCGCGGTGAAGTTGACGCTGCGCAGCGTCCGCAACTCCTACGAGCCCGAGGAGAAGCCCGCGTTCGAACTGGTCGCCAGGAACACCTCCGACAGCGACTGCAAGATCGATCTCGGGCCGAGGACCGCGGTGGTGACGATCAGTCAGGCCGACAGCGACGACACCTACTGGTCCTCGGCCGACTGCCCGAAGACGGCCGGAAGCCGGCTGTACCGGGTGCCGGCGGGCAGCAGCATCACGTACACCATCACGTGGGACCGCAAGCCGAGCGCCGCGCGGTGCGCGACGCCTCCGGCCGGATCGGCCCGGGCGGGCACCTACCTGGTGGAGGCGAAGGTGCCGGGCCACGACAGGCTGCGGACGTCGTTCGTGCTGGAGGCGGCCTGACGGTGCCGCCCCGGCGGCGCCGCTTCAGCGGTGCCGTGCGGATCGGACCGGATGCGCGGGGCCCGGTGCGCCGGATCCGTTCCCGGTGCGGCCGGCCGGAGGGCCTCCGGCCGGGCCCTGGCTCCACGGGCGGCGGCACGCGCCGGGCACGCGGGCCGCGGTGCACCGCGCCGGGCCCGGTGCGAACGCGGTGGACGCCCGGTCCGCACGCCCCGCCCGGACACTTCGCTCAAGACGCCCTGGCCGAGGCGCCCCGGCGGGGGCGCGCCGCCTCAGACGTACCGCTCCAGGATCGACGACTCCGCCAGCCGGGACAGGCCCTCGCGGACGCTGCGCGCCCGCGCCTCGCCCACGCCGTCCACCATCTGCAGGTCGTCGACGCTCGCGGCGAGCAGCTTCTGCAGGCCGCCGAAGTGCTCGACCAGGCGGTCGATGATGGCGCGGGGCAGCCGGGGCACCTTGGCCAGCAGCCGGAAGCCGCGCGGGGAGACCGCCGCGTCGAGGGACTCGGGGGAGCCGGTGTAGCCGAGGGCCCGGGCCACGGTGGACAGCTCGAGCAGCTCGGCGTGGGAGAGCTTGTCGAGCTCCGCCAGCGCCTCGTCGACCGTGCGGGAGCGCTTGGCGGTCGGCGCGGGGATGTAGTCCCGGACGACCAGCTCGCGCTCGGGCTCCACGCCGGCGATCAACTCGTCCAGCTGGAGAGCGAGAAGCCGGCCGTCGGTGCCCAGCTCCACCACGTACTCGGAGATCTCGGTGGCGATCCGGCGCACCATCTCCAGGCGCTGCGCGACCGAGCAGACGTCCCGGACCGTCACCAGGTCCTCGATCTCCAGCGCGGACAGCGTGCCGGCCACCTCGTCCAGACGGAGCTTGTAGCGCTCCAGGGTGGCCAGGGCCTGGTTGGCGCGGGAGAGGATCGCCGCGGAGTCCTCCAGGACACGGCGCTGGCCGTCGACGTAGAGGGCGATGAGCCGCATGGACTGCGAGACGGAGATCACCGGGAAGCCGACCTGCTTGCTCACCCGGTCCGCCGTGCGGTGCCGGGTGCCCGTCTCCTCGGTGGGGATCGTGGGGTCCGGCACCAGCTGCACGCCCGCCCGGAGGATCTTCGTCAGGTCCGAGGAGATCACGATGCCGCCGTCCAGCTTGCACAGCTCACGCAGCCGCGTCGCCGTGAAGTCCACGTTCAGGACGAAGCCTCCCGTGCACAGCGCCTCGACGTTCTTGTCGGAGCCGAGCACGATGAGCCCACCGGTGTTGCCGCGGAGCACCCGCTCGAGGCCGTCCCGCAGGGCCGTGCCGGGGGCCACGGCGCTGAGGGAGGCACGCATCAGGGCATCGGTGGAACTCCCGCCGGACTTTCCTGGAACTGCTGCCCGGTCGTTGGCTGCCACTGCTCTCCTCCGGTCGCAGGTACTCAGGCGCTCCCGTATCGCACCTCGGTTCGTACGGACGGGCGGGACCAGGCCAAAGTCTACCGGCGGTCCTCCTGCTCCTGAGTGGTCTCCCGACGACGGGAACGCGGCAGGACCCGCAGTGCTTCCCCGATGTCGGCGACTTCCAGGACCTTCATCCCCGGCGGGATCTTGCCCGGGTCGACCGGCACGAGCGCGTGCGTGAAGCCCAGGCGCTGGGCCTCCGCGAGCCGGCGCTGCACCCCCGTGACCCGCCTGACCTCGCCCGCCAGACCCACCTCGCCGATCGCGACGAGGTTCTTCGGCAGCGGGGTGTCGCTCGCGGCCGACGCCAGCGCCAGGGCGACGGCGAGATCCGCGGCCGGCTCGGACAGCTTCACGCCGCCGACCGTCGCCGAGTAGATGTCCCGCTTGCCCAGGGAGCTGATCCGGCCCCGCTGCTCCAGGACGGCCAGCATCATCGAGACCCGGGAGGTCTCCAGGCCCGAGGTCGTACGGCGCGGGGAGGGGATCTGGGAGTCCACGGTGAGCGCCTGCACCTCGGCGACCAGGGGGCGGCGGCCCTCCAGGGTCACGGTCAGGCAGGTGCCGGGCACCGGCTCGTCACGGCGGGTGAGGAACAGGCCGCTGGGGTCGGGCAGGCCCGTGATGCCCTCGTCGTGCAGCTCGAAGCAGCCGACCTCGTCCGTCGCGCCGTAGCGGTTCTTGACGCCGCGGACCAGGCGCAGACGCGCGTGCCGGTCGCCCTCGAAGTGCAGCACGACGTCCACCAGGTGCTCCAGCAGACGCGGGCCCGCGATCGCGCCGTCCTTGGTGACGTGGCCCACCAGGAGCGTGGACATCCCGCGCTCCTTGGAGGCGCGGATCAGCGCCCCCGCCACCTCCCGGACCTGCGCCATGCCGCCGGGTGCGCCGTCGACCTCGGGGGAGGCGACCGTCTGCACCGAGTCGAGGACGAGCAGGGAGGGCTTGACCGCGTCCAGGTGGCCGAGGACGGCGGCCAGGTCCGTCTCGGCGGCCAGGTACAGGTGGTCGTCGATGGCGCCGATGCGGTCGGCCCGCAGACGGACCTGGCTCGCCGACTCCTCGCCCGTGACGTACAGCGTGCGGTGCTCGGCGCTCGCGGACTTGGCCGCCACGTCCAGCAGCAGCGTGGACTTGCCGACGCCGGGCTCGCCCGCCAGCAGGACGACGGCACCGGGGACCAGCCCGCCGCCGAGGACGCGGTCGAGCTCGGGCACGCCGGTGGAGCGGGCGGTGGCCTGACGGCCGTCGACCTGGCCGATGGGCAGGGCGGCGGTGGTGACCCGGCCCGGCGCCGTCGTACGGACCGCGGGGACGCCGTACTCCTCGACCGTGCCCCAGGACTGGCACTCGGGGCAGCGGCCGAGCCACTTGGCCGTCTGCCAGCCGCACTCCGTGCAGCGGTAGGACGGGCGATCCTTGGCGGTCTTGCTACGGGCAGCCATGGAGGAAACCGTAGCCGCCGGCTCCGACAGCGCCGTCCCCCGGGCGGGGGCCCGGCCGGGTCATGGAACGGAAGGTTTCCTTCCCCTTATGAGGGATCGTTTCACCCGTACGAATTAAAAGTGCTCAAGGGACAAGAGCGGACGAACCCGAGCCGCATACGGTCGCACGGGTGATGAGCAGCAGTCCGGACACCAAGCCCCGCACGACCGGTGCGCACCGGACGCACCGGACACACCGCGAAGCGCGCGACCGCGCTGCCGCGCGCACCCTGGCGCAGCAGCCGCTCGCGCACTACGAGCCGTACCTCGACGGCCTGTTCACCTACTGCCTGTCCGTGCTCTGCGACCACGACGCGGCCACCGCCGCCCTCGGGGACGCGCTGGTGTCCGCCGAGCGGCGCGGGCAGCGCGGTCCCGGCGCCGAGGGCGAGCGCCGGGCCTGGCTGTACGCGCTGGCCCGCTGGGCGTGCCTGCGCGAGCTGGCCGAGACCAAGCAGAAGACCAAGCAGAGGGCCGAGCAGAAACGTCGGGGCACGCACGCCGCGGGCCACGACGGCACCCGGCACGGGCCCGTGCGGCCCGCCGCCCCGCCGGTCCCGGACGAGGTCCGGCAGCAAAGACGGCACGAGCTGACCCTCCTCGCCTGGCCGGAGGCCGCCGGCACCACCCCGGAACAGCGCGAGGCCCTGGAGCTCGCCGTACGCCACCGCCTCGCCGTCCACGAGGTCGCCGCCGTCCTGGGCAGAAGCGTCGACGCCACCCGGGAACTCCTCGCCGCGGCCACCTGCGAGGTGGAGCGCACACGTGCGGCCCTCGCCGTCGTCGAGAGCGGGGCCTGCCCGAGCATCTCCCGTCTGGCCGGCGACGACCAGGTGGTGCTCAGCGCGACCCTGCGGCGCGAGCTCGTCCGCCATGTCGACGACTGCCCGCGCTGCCGCCGCGTCGCCGGGCGCGCCCTGCCCGGCCGGTGGCCCGGCGCCACCGTCGCACGCGCCGAGCTGCCCGTTCTCACGGCGCCCCGCGCGGCCCTGTGCACGGCCCTGGCGCACCACCCGCGCGCGCGGGGCGCCGGTCCCCGTTTCGACCGGCGCGGCTTCCCCATGAGCCCCAAGGACCACGCGGCCCGCAGGGACCGGCTCCGCGCGCGTGCCGTCACGACGACCGTGGTGGCCACCGTGGTGGCCGCCCCCGTGCTGGCCCTGTGGGCCGCCTACCGGGACGCCCCCCTCGGGGAGGGCGAGGGCCACGGCGGCCCCTCCGCCACCGCGCGCGAGGCACACGACCCGGGCGCCCCGGACGGCAGGCCGGCAGGCGGCGGATACCAGAACACCGGCAACGCCGCCCCCGGCCCCGACACCCGCTTCGGCGCGGGCGACGGACCCGACGTCTCCGTGGAGGTCGTCAGCGTCACCGGCGCCGGCCGCACGGACGGCCGGCTGACGGTGACCGCCTCCGGCACCGGCGACACCACACTGATCACGCTCACCGCCTCCGGTCCCGGGCCGGTCCGCTGGTCGGCCTCCACCGGGGCGTCCTGGATCTATCTGAGCCGTACGTCGGGCACCCTCGGCCCCGGGGAGTCCCTGACGATCAGGGTGTACATCGACCACCTGCACGAGCCGTCCGGCCCCTGGAGCGCACGCGTGACGATCGCGCCCGCGGGCGCCGTCGTCCTCCTCCACGGACGCGGCATCGCGCCCGGTCCCGTGCATTCCGCCCCCGCCTCTCCGGCCGGACCGTCCCCGGCCCCCGACCCGTGGCCCACGCCGAGCCGGTCCGCCTCCGCGAGCCCCACGAGCTCTCCGAGCCCGTCGAGCCCCCCGGCCGATCCGCCGTCCTCCGACCCGGCACCGACCCCGACCCCGACCGGCTCCGCCCCGCCCGATCCGGGCGGCGGGCAGTCCCCGGTCCCCGGGGACGGCGACGCCCCGGGCGGCCCGAGCCCGACGGACACCCCCTAGGCCGGGCCCTTCCCCCGGGCCGGACCGGCGGGCCCCGCGGGACCGGCGTGGGCGGGGTCGGCAGGGTGCGGTGCCAGCAGCGGCGGCCCGGAGGCCAGACGTTCCTCGCACAGTTCCACCAGGCGGTCGTAGCCGGCCTTGCCCATCAGCTCGGTCAGCTCGGCCCGGTAGGAGACGTACACCGGCTCGCCCGCGCCGTGCGCCGACGTCGCCGAGGTGCACCACCAGTGCAGATCGTGCCCGCCCGGGCCCCAGCCCCTGCGGTCGTACTCGCCGATCGACACCTGCAGCACCCGCGTGTCGTCGGGACGGTCGATCCACTCGAAGGTCCGCCGGATCGGCAGCTGCCAGCACACGTCCGGCTTGGTCTCCAGCGGCTCGCGGCCCTCCCTCAGCGCCAGCAGGTGCAGCGCGCAGCCCATGCCGGCGGGAAAGCCGGGCCGGTTCTGGAAGATGCACGAGCCCTCGAACCGGCGGGTCTGCCGGGAGCCCTCCTCGTCCTCCACGACCCAGCCGCCGGAGGTGCCCTCGGCGTGGTTCTGCCAGATGTCCGGCGTGAGCCTCGCCACATGCTCGGCCACCCGCTTCTCGTCGTCCTCGTCGGAGAAGTGGGCCCCCAGCGTGCAGCACCCGTCGTCCGCGCGGCCCGCCTGGATGCCCTGGCAGCCCCTGCCGAAGATGCAGTTCCACCGCGAGGTCAGCCAGGTCAGATCACAGCGGAAGACCTGCTCGTCGTCCGCCGGGTCCGGGAACTCCACCCATGCGCGCGCGAAGTCGAGCCCCTTCTCGTCGGGCTCGCCGGGGTCCGAATCCCGCTGCATCGGCTTCACCGCTTCCCTCCGGTCCGCCGGATTCGCCGAGTCCGCCGGTTCGGCCGATTCATCAGGCTTCGTCTTTTTCGTCTTTGGCACCCGTCCAGGGTAAGTCGCCCGCCCCCACGGCCGGGCCCGGCCCGGACGGGGCCGCAGGGGCCGGAGCACCCCGGTTCCGCAGTAGCGTTCCCTCCATGAGACTCGGTGTCCTCGACGTGGGGTCGAACACGGTGCATCTGCTGGTGGTCGACGCGCACCCCGGTGCCCGCCCGATGCCCGCGCATTCGCACAAGGCGGATCTGCGCCTTGCCCAACTCCTCGACAAGGAGGGCGAGATCGGCCCCGACGGCGTCGACGGACTCGTCGCGGTGATCCAGGAGGCGCTGCGGGCCGCCGAGGACAAGGGCGTCGAGGACCTGCTGCCGTTCGCGACCTCCGCCGTGCGCGAGGCCGGCAACGCCGACGACGTCCTCGCGCGGGTGCGGAGCGAGACCGGTGTCGAGCTGCAGGTGCTCAGCGGCGTGGAGGAGGCCCGTCTCACCTTCCTCGCCGCCCGCCGCTGGTACGGCTGGTCGGCGGGGCGGCTGCTGGTCCTGGACATCGGCGGCGGCTCGCTGGAGATCGCCTACGGCATCGACGAGGAGCCCGACGCGGCGGTGTCCCTGCCGCTCGGCGCGGGCCGGCTCACCGCCGCCTGGCTGCCCGGCGACCCGCCCGGCCCGGAGGACGTCAGGGCGCTGCGCCGCCATGTGCGCGCCGAGATCGCACGGGTGGTCGGCGAGTTCAGCCGGTTCGGCGCCCCCGACCACGTCGTCGCCACCTCGAAGACGTTCAAGCAGCTCGCCCGCCTGGCCGGCACCGTCCGCTCCGGCGAGGGCCCGTACGTCCAGCGCGAGCTGAAGCGCGAGTCCCTGGAGGCGTGGGTGCCCAGGCTCTCCGCCATGACGTACGCCGAGCGCGCCCGGCTCCCCGGCGTCTCCGAGGGCCGGGCGGGCCAGATCCTGGCCGGCGCGCTGGTCGCCGAGGGCGCGATGGACCTGTTCAAGGTGGAGTGCCTGGAGATATGCCCATGGGCCCTGAGGGAGGGCGTGATCCTGCGGCACCTCGACCACCTGGGCCCGGCGGGTGCGGGCGGGGGGAACGGGACCGCGGCCCCGCGCGGCCTGCGCACGGGGACGCGGTCCGTCACGGCGGTCCCGCGGGCGCCCATGACGAACGCCACAACGGCAGGCGGGGCCCCCGCGTCACCCGACCGCACCCCGTAACCTGTCCCTCGTGGTGGAATCCGTTCGTGTCCCGGATGTGAAGGTCGCCCTGTCGACGGCCTCCGTCTATCCGGAGTCGACGGCGACGGCCTTCGAGATCGCCGCGCGCCTTGGATACGACGGGGTCGAGGTCATGGTGTGGAACGACCCCGTCAGTCAGGACATCGAGGCGCTGCGCAGGCTCAGCGACTACCACGGGATCCCGATCCTCGCCGTGCACGCGCCCTGCCTGCTGATCACGCAGCGGGTGTGGTCCACCGACCCCTGGACCAAGCTCCAGCGCGCGAGGACGGCCGCCGAGAAGCTCGGCGCGAGCACGGTCGTGGTCCACCCGCCGTTCCGCTGGCAGCGTCAGTACGCCCGTGACTTCGTCTCCGGCATCTGGCGCATGGCGAACGAGACGGATGTGCGGTTCGCCGTGGAGAACATGTACCCCTGGCGCTACCGCGAACGCGAGATGCTCGCCTACGCCCCCGACTGGGACGTCACCAAGGAGGACTACCGCCACTTCACGATCGACCTCAGCCATGCGGCGACGGCCCGCGCCGACGCCCTGCAGATGGTCGACCGCATGGGCGACCGGCTCGGCCATGTGCACCTCGCCGACGGCAAGGGCTCGGCCAAGGACGAGCACCTGGTGCCCGGCCGCGGCTCCCAGCCCTGCGCCGAGGTGCTGGAACGTCTCGCCTCCTCCGGCTTCGACGGCCATGTCGTCCTCGAGGTCAACACCCGCCGGGCCATGTCCAGCGCCGAGCGCGAGTCCGATCTCGCCGAGGCCCTGGCCTTCACCCGGCTGCACCTGGCCTCCCGGGTGCGGGTGCCCCGGCGATGACCGGCGCTCCCGTCCGGCGCCGCGGCCGTCCCCGTCGCGAGGAGGCCGCCGACACCCGTGACCTCATCCTGACCGCGGCCCGCAAGGAGTTCTCCGAGCACGGCTACGAGAAGACCTCCGTCCGCGGCATCGCCAAGGCCGCCGGGGTCGACTCCGCCCTCGTGCACCACTACTTCGGCACCAAGGAGCAGGTGTTCGAGGCGGCGATCGAGGTCATCTTCGCCCCCGCCCTGAACGCCTCGAAGGCGGTCGCCGACGCACCGCCCGACGACGTGGGCGAACGTCTGACCCGCTTCTTCCTCGGCATCTGGGAGAACCCGGCCACCCGTACGCCCCTGCTGGCGATCGTCCGCTCCGCGCTGACCAACGACACCGCGGCCGCCGTCTTCCGCCGGCTGATCGCCTCCCAGCTGCTGCGCCGCATCGCCGGCCGGATCGACCTGCCCGACGCGGAGCTGCGCGCCGAGCTCGCCGCCGCCCAGCTGGTGGGGTGCGCGATCCTGCGGTACGTGATCAAGCTGGAGCCGCTGGCGTCGGCGGACACGGAGCAGGTCGTCGCGCGGCTGGCACCGGTCGTGCACGGACATCTCACGGGCGCCTGAGCGCGTCCCGGCCGCACCACCGCGGGCGCGGCCGGCGCACCGCGGCCCCGCCCGTACGGCCCCGCGCGCACCGCCCCACGACACGTGTCCCGCATGACGGACAACGCGTCCCGACCCCTGGAAGACCGGCGTACGCTCGAGTGAGTCAGTACTCTGCCGGGAACGCCCGGCGTCCCGGCGGAACGTCCCGAAGGAGCGAGCGACGATGCCCGAGCTGAGGTCCCGCACAGTCACCCATGGCCGCAACATGGCGGGCGCCCGTGCCCTGATGCGCGCCTCCGGTGTACCCGGTGCGGACATCGGCCGGAAGCCGATCGTCGCGATCGCCAACAGCTTCACCGAGTTCGTGCCCGGCCACACCCACCTCCAGCCGGTCGGCCGGATCGTCGGCGAGGCGGTCCGGGAGGCGGGCGGCATCCCGCGCGAGTTCAACACCATCGCCGTCGACGACGGCATCGCGATGGGCCACGGCGGCATGCTGTACTCGCTGCCCTCCCGCGACCTGATCGCGGACAGCGTCGAGTACATGGTCGAGGCGCACTGCGCCGACGCCCTGATCTGCATCTCCAACTGCGACAAGATCACCCCGGGGATGCTGATGGCCGCCCTGCGGCTGAACATCCCGACGGTCTTCGTCTCCGGCGGTCCGATGGAGTCCGGCCGGACCACCCTGGTCGACGGCACGGTCCGCACCCTCGACCTGGTCGACGCGATCGCCGACGCCGTGAACGACAAGGTCTCCGACGAGGACATCCTCCGCATCGAGGAGAACGCCTGTCCGACCTGCGGCTCCTGTTCCGGCATGTTCACCGCCAACTCGATGAACTGCCTGACCGAGGCGATCGGCCTCGCCCTGCCCGGCAACGGCTCGGTCCTGGCCACCCACACGGCCCGCCGCGCGCTGTACGAGAACGCGGCCCGCACGGTGATGGACCTCACCCGCCGCTACTACGAGCAGGACGACGACTCCGTCCTGCCGCGCAGCATCGCCACCGCCGCGGCCTTCGAGAACGCGATGGCCCTGGACATCGCGATGGGCGGCTCGACCAACACGATCCTGCACCTGCTGGCCGCCGCCCAGGAGGCCGGCGTCCCCTTCGGCCTGGAGGAGATCGACCAGGTCTCCCGCCGGGTGCCGTGCCTGGCGAAGGTCGCCCCGAACGTCGCCAAGGACCGCACCTACTACATGGAGGACGTGCACCGCGCCGGCGGCATCCCCGCCCTGCTCGGCGAGCTGTACCGCGCGGGCCTGCTGAACGAGGACGTGCACGCGGTCCACAGCCCCTCCCTCGAGGACTGGCTCAAGACCTGGGACCTGCGCGGCGGCTCCCCGTCCCCCGAGGCGGTCGAACTGTGGCACGCGGCCCCCGGCTGCCGCCGCTCGGCGGAGGCCTTCTCCCAGTCCGAACGCTGGGAGACCCTGGACACCGACCCGGAGAACGGCTGCATCCGCTCCGTCGAGCACGCCTACTCCAAGGACGGCGGCCTGGCGGTCCTCAAGGGCAACCTGGCCGTGGACGGCTGCGTGGTGAAGACCGCGGGCGTCGACGAGTCCATCTGGACCTTCGAGGGCCCGGCGGTGGTCTGCGAGTCGCAGGAGGAGGCCGTCGAGAAGATCCTCACCCAGCAGGTCAAGGAGGGCGACGTCGTCGTCATCCGCTACGAGGGCCCCAAGGGCGGCCCGGGCATGCAGGAGATGCTCTACCCGACCTCGTACCTGAAGGGCCGCGGCCTGGGCAAGGTCTGCGCCCTGGTCACCGACGGCCGTTTCTCCGGCGGCACCTCGGGCCTGTCCATCGGCCACGCCTCCCCGGAGGCGGCCTCCGGCGGCACCATCGCGCTCGTCGAGGACGGCGACCGCATCCGCATCGACATCCCGAACCGCAGCATCGAACTCCTCGTCGACGACGAGGAGCTGGCCCGCCGTGAGAAGGCGCTGAACGGCGTGTACGCCCCGAGGAACCGCGACCGCAAGGTCTCGGCGGCACTCCGCGCCTACGCCGCGATGGCCACCAGCGCGGACAAGGGCGCCGTCAGGGACATCTCGAAACTGGGCTGAACCGGGCCGGTTCCCCGGCTCCGGTGCGGGGCCGTCTCCACGGGAGGCGGCCCCGCACCGCGTTCCGTGCCCTTGCCCTCCCCGGACCCTCTCGCCCGCATCACGTCCGGTCGCATCCGTCGGCGGGCGCGTCCGTCAGGACGTGTGCCCGGCCGTCAGGACGTCTGCCGTGCCGCCGTCGAGCCGTCAGGACGCCTCTGCCGGACCGTCAGGACGTCTGCCAGGCCGCGGGATCGCTCGTGCCGACGGCGAAGACGGTGCCGTCGGGGGCACCGGCACAGACGCGGCCCTCGGCGAGCACCGGCGGGGCCAGCGTGCCCGCGACCCGGTCCGACCCGGCACCGAGCCGCGGCCGTGTCTGCCCGACGAGCCGGCCCGTACGGGCGTCTGCGGCGAGCAGCCGCCCGTCCGCGGCGACGACATACACATGGCGGCCGTCGGAGACCGGCGCCGAACCGCGGCTCACGGCCGTCTCGAGAAGCCACAGCCGCCTGCCCGCGGCCGTGTCGACGGCTTCCAGCGCACCGCCGGACGCCAGCAGATGGACCACGTCCCCCCGTACCTCGGCCTGCGGGGACTGGCGCGGGACGGGCAGCTCCACCCGCCGCACCTCCCCGGACCCGGAGACGTACCGCACGACCGCCCTCGCATCCCCGGTGCTCCGGTCGAGGTCGAGGAAGAAGACGGAGCCGTCCCGGGCGCCCACGGGGCTCAGCATCCCCCTCAGCTCCGCCCGCCGGCGGACGGCGCCGGTACGGGGGTCCACGGCGATGATCCAGGTGCTCGCCCCGTCGGCGGACGTGTTCGTCGCATACGCCAGCGGATCCCCGGGGAACGAGGCGAGGGACGGCAGGGAGGAGCCCGGCGCCCGCATGGTCCACCGTGTCTCGCCCGAGGCGCTGTCCACACCGGTGACCGTCCCGTCGGCACCGGCGAGCAGCAGCATGTCGCCCGCGAACCTCCATCCGCCCTGTGCAGGAACGTCCCGCCGCGCATGCGTCCGGCCCGAGGAGGGGTCGAGCACCTCCAGATGCCGCCCGTCCGTCGTGGCCACGTGCACCAGACCGCCGGACAGGACCGGTGCGAGCCTGCCGGCCCCGTCGACGGAGCGCCGCCACCGCACGCTGCCGTCGGAGGGGTCGAGGGCGACGACCGCGCCGGGTTGCGCGCAGAACAGGGTGCCGGTGCCATGGGTGCACTGCGGTGCGGCCGGTGTCCCGGACACCGGCTTCGTCTCCCAGGGCCCGGCGGAGCGGGTCCGGGCGAGAGCGTCCCCGGACGCGGAGCCGTCGTCCGTGACCACCATGACCGTGACCAGGGAACCGGCCATGAGCAGACCGAGCGCACCGGAGATCAGGGCCGTCCGTCCGCGAGGACGTCTTCGGCGCGCAGGTTTTTCCTGCCCGGCCTCCGGTCCGGCCTCCGGGCCGGAGGCCGGTTCGGCGTCCTGCCCGGTGTCCGGTCCGGTGTCCGGCTCGGTGTCCGGTCCGGACGCCGGCCCGGGCCACGGCGTGTCCGGCGCACCGCCGGTCCGCCGCTCCGGTATGAAGGCCTGCGTGTCGTACGAGGCCGCCGTCGAACGCAGCTCCCGCACCAGCTCGTTGGACGTGGGCCGGTCCTCGGGGTCCTTGGCCAGACAGCGCCGCACGAGCGGCACCAGGTCCTCCGGCACGCCCGTCAGATCGGGCTCGTCGTGCACGACCTGGTAGGCGACGACATACGGGCTGTCGGAGTCGAACGGCCCGCGTCCGGTCGCCGCGTGCACCAGCACGGACCCGAGCGCGAAGATGTCGGCCGCCGGACCCACCTCCCGGGGCCGGCGGAACTGCTCGGGCGCCATGAAGGTCGGCGTACCGATCAACTTGCCGGTCTCGGTGCGCAGTTCGCTGTCCTTCGGCCGGGAGATGCCGAAGTCGATCACCTTCGGCCCGTCCTCGGCGAGCAGCACATTGCTCGGTTTCAGGTCACGGTGGACGACGCCCGCCCGGTGGATGTCGCGCAGCGCCTCGGCGAGACCGGCCATCAGACGGCGCAGCTGGGCCGCGGGCATGGGCCCGTTCCGCTTCACATGATCGGCCAGCGTGGGCCCGGGAATGAACAGGGTCGCCATCCAAGGGCGTTCGGCATCCGGATCGGCGTCGACGACAGGCGCGGTGAACGCACCGCTCACCCTGCGGGCCGCCGCCACCTCCTGCCGGAACCGCCCCCTGAACTCGGGATCCTGGGCGAACTGGGCGTGCACGATCTTCACCGCGAGCTTCAGTCCCGAGGCGCTGCGGGCCAGGTGCACCTCACCCATGCCACCGGAGCCCAGACGTGATTCCAGACGGTAGTGGCCGATGTACTCCGGAAGTTCCGCTTCCGCGCCCGCTTCGATGTTGCGCTGTGGCGCCATGGACCACCCCCGAGCTGTTCGTTCGCGCGCGCGACGGATGCACGGAGCCTAGTCGATGGCGTGAACGGGACCGAGGCGGCGTACGGGCGGGGACACGCCGTGCGCGCCCGTGTTTTTGGGGCGCACACCTGTGTTTTATGGTGCGTCCAAGGGGAATGATCGTGACCCCGTGAAGATCACGGGGTTGATGACGGGGGGAGGTTTCTCATGTCTGTCGACCGTACCGAGAAGCGTGCCGAGGAGCACACCGAGAAGGTCGGCGACGAAGCGGCGGAGACCGTCGCGGCCGCGGCGTCCGCGCGGTACTACCCGGTGGCGCCGGGTGTCCGCCTCAACGTCCGCAGCGGTCCCGGAACCGGCTACGGCATCATCCGGGTGCTGCCCGTGGGCGCCAAGGTCCCGATCTTCTGCCAGATGCCGGGCACGAAGGTGTCGGGCTACTACGGCACGTCGAACATCTGGGACAACATCGGCAACGGCGAATACGTCTCCGACGCGTACGTGTACACCGGCAGCGACGGCTACGTCGCCTCGCGCTGCAGCTGATCCCGGACGGAGCCCGCGGGCGCCCGGAAGCCATAATCGAGCCGTGAGCGACGACAACGGCACTCCGGACATCCCCGCGGGCTCCACGGCGGCCTCCGACGGCCCCCAGCCCGAGCCCCTCCGTTTCTTCGGCACCACCTGGGTGAACCACGACGGCGGCTACACCCTCCGCCGCATCGGCGTCTCCCTCGGCTCGCTCGCCGCGGCCGTGGCCTCCTGTCTCGTGCTCCGCTTCGCCTACCAGGGCCTCCAGCTCGCCGAGTCGGGCTCCTTCGTCACGGTCCTGATCGTCGTGATGTTCGCGGTGTGCAGCGCGCTCGCCTTCGGCCACACCTGGGAGAGCTTCGGCAAGCGTCCCGACCCCGACCGCCGGGCCGCCCTGCGGGGCCTGCTCTCCATCGGATTCGTCGGCTCCCTCTTCGCCTACTTCTTCCGCTCGCTCGTCGAGGCCCCCGGCGAGAAACTGCACCGCGAGGAGTACCGGCGCGCCCGTGAGCTGTACGAGCGCCGCATCGCCCGCCGTTCGGGCAACCCGGCGAAGCGCCGCCGCTCCTGACCTGCGCACTCCCTTCCCGCGCCCTTCTCCTTCGCCCTCCCTGCCCTCCCTTTTTGCGCCTTCTCGCGCCCTTCCTCCGGCTTCCCCGGGCCCCTCGGGCCTGCCCAGGCCGCCTTCCTGTTTCCCTCCGCCTGCTTCCCGGCCTCCTGGTCTTCCTGGCTCCGGCCCCCTGACCTGCATGGCCTCCTCAGCCCTCTCGGCCACCTCGGTCTCCTCGGCCTCCTCGGCGCGGAGCGGCCTCGTCCCGGCACGGGCGACCTCTCCTCGCCGCTGATCCCCGGCACGAGGCACCCCCTCGCATTTCCCCGCACGATCCCGCACCCCCTTGACGGCTCCCTCGCCGCGCGCATTAATCATCACATGATGAATATCGAGTCCGGTCCTCCCGACCCACGCACGCCCGCCGTCCGCGCCGAGGCCCTCACCGTCGTCCGGGGCTCGCGCACCGTCCTGCACGGCCTCGACTTCACCGTCCCGCGCGGCCGGATCACCGGTCTGCTCGGCCCCTCCGGCTGCGGCAAGTCCACCCTCATGCGCGCGATCGTCGGCACCCAGGCCAAGGTCAGCGGCACCCTGGAGATACTCGGCCGCCCCGCCGGCCACGCCGCCCTCCGCAGCCGCGTCGGCTACGTCACCCAGGCCCCCTCCGTCTACGACGACCTGACGGTCCGCCAGAACCTCGAGTACTTCGCCGCCGTCCTCGACCCGGGCCGCGCGGCGGCCGAACGCCGCCGGGAGCACGTCAGCCGCGCCCTCGCCGACGTCGACCTCACCCGCCACGCCGACGCCCTCGCCGGCAATCTCTCCGGCGGCCAGCGCAGCCGCGTCTCCCTCGCCGTCGCCCTCCTCGGCGCCCCCGAGCTGCTGGTCCTCGACGAACCGACCGTCGGCCTCGACCCCGTCCTGCGCCGCGACCTGTGGGCCCTCTTCCACGACATCGCCGCCGCCCGCGGCGCCACCCTCCTCGTCTCCTCCCACGTCATGGACGAGGCCGAGCGCTGCCACCACCTCCTCCTCATGCGCGAGGGCCGGATCCTCGCCGACGACACCCCGGACGCACTCCGCGCCCGCACCGGCGCCGACACCGTCGAGGCGGCCTTCCTGCACCTGGTCGACGAGGCGGCCGCCGCGGGCCGCGCCAAGGAGACAGCACGATGAGCACCACCACCGCACCGGCGGCACCCCCCGCCCCCCGGGCCCTGAGCGCCGCCCGCACCACCGCCACCGCCGCCCGGGTCCTGCGCCAGCTCCGCCACGACCCCCGCACCATCGCCCTGATGCTGCTGGTCCCCTGCCTGATGCTGGTCCTGCTGCGCTACGTCTTCGACGGCAGCCCGCGCACCTTCGACACCATCGGCGCCGCGCTCCTCGGCATCTTCCCGCTGATCACCATGTTCCTGGTGACCTCCATCGCCACCCTGCGCGAGCGCACCTCCGGCACCCTGGAACGCCTTCTCGCCATGCCCCTGGGCAAGGTCGACCTCATCGCCGGCTACGCCCTCGCCTTCGGCGCCCTCGCGGTCGTTCAGTCCGCCCTGGCCACGGGACTCGCCCTGTGGCTCCTCGACCTGGACGTCACCGGCTCGCCCTGGCTGCTCCTGCTGGTCGCCCTGCTCGACGCCCTCCTCGGCACCGCGCTCGGCCTCTTCGTCTCCGCCTTCGCCGCCTCCGAGTTCCAGGCGGTCCAGTTCATGCCGGCGGTGATCTTCCCCCAGCTCCTGCTCTGCGGCCTGTTCACCCCTCGCGCCGACATGCATCCCGTGCTGGAGGCGATCTCCGACGTCCTCCCCATGTCCTACGCGGTCGACGCCATGGACGAGGTCCTGCGCCACACCGAGGTGACGGGCACCTTCGTCCGCGACGTACTGATCGTGGCCGGCTGCGCCCTGCTGGTCCTCGGCCTGGGAGCGGCCACCCTCCGGCGGCGTACGGCATAGCCCGCGCGGAAGGAACCCCTGAGGAACCCGTACGGACTGTACGAACAGGGAGCCGTCCGAAAGGAACCCGTACGGAAGGAACCCGTACGGAAGGAAGGCGTCCGCCAGTCGGACAAACCGCCCGTACCCCGTACTGCCGGTGCGAGGATGAACGCATGAGCCAGAAAGTCGCAGTCCTCGGCACCGGCAAGATCGGTGAAGCCCTGCTCAGCGGAATGATCCGAAGCGGCTGGCCCGCCGCCGACCTGATGGTCACCACCCGCCGCCCCGAACGGGCCGAAGAACTCCGCGCCCGCTACGGAGTCACCCCGGTCACCAACCCGGAAGCAGCCAAGACCGCCGACACCCTGATCCTCACGGTCAAGCCCCAGGACATGGGCACCCTCCTCGACGAACTGGCTCCGCACGTCCCCGCCGACCGCCTGGTCATCAGCGGCGCGGCGGGGATCCCCCTTTCCTTCTTCGAGGAGCGCCTGGCCCCCGGCACCCCGGTCGTCCGTGTCATGACGAACACGCCCGCCCTCGTCGACCAGGCCATGTCCGTCATCTCCGCCGGCACCCACGCCACCGCCGAGCACCTCGCCCACGCCGAGGAGATCTTCGGTGCCGTGGGCAAGACGCTCCGCGTGCCCGAGGCCCAGCAGGACGCCTGCACCGCCCTGTCCGGCTCGGGCCCGGCCTACTTCTTCTACCTGGTCGAGGCCATGACCGACGCCGGCATCCTGCTCGGCCTGCCCCGCGACAAGGCCCACGACCTGATCGTCCAGTCCGCGGTCGGCGCCGCCGTGATGCTCCGCGACAGCGGGGAGCACCCCGTGAAGCTGCGCGAGAACGTCACCTCCCCGGCCGGCACCACGATCAACGCCATCCGCGAACTGGAGAAGCACGGGGTGCGCGCCGCACTCATCGCCGCCCTGGAAGCCGCCCGCGACCGCAGTCGCGAGCTGGCCTCCGGCACCGGCTGACACCGGCTTCCGGGCGGTCGGCACCCCGTGCTTCCCCGAGCGGGCACCGTTCCCTTCAGGCGGGCAGCAGCCCGATCGCCCGGTACGCCGCGTCCACCGTCGGCCGCGCCGTCCTCCTGGCCCTTTCCGCGCCCGCCCGCAGCACCGCGTCCACATACGACGGGTCCGCGCACAGCTCCCTGTGCCGTGCCTGGAGCGGTTTGAGGACCTCGACCACGGCTTCCGCGGTGTCCTTCTTCAAAGCGCCGTACGACGCATAGGCACCGCACAGCTCCTTCGGGTCACCGCCCGTGCAGGCGGCCAGGATCTCCAGGAGGTTCGTGATCCCCGGCCGCTTCTCCCGGTCGTGGACGACATCCCGCCCGCTGTCGGTCACCGCCCGCATGATCTTCTTCCGCACGGTCTCCGGCTCGTCCAGCAGATGGACGATGCCCGGCCCGGAGTCGTCCGACTTCCCCATCTTCGACGTCGGCTCCTGCAGGTTCATCACCCGCGCCGCCACCTTCGGACGGGTCGCCCTCGGCACCACGAACGTGTGCCCGTAGCGCTGGTTGAACCGCACGGCCAGATCGCGGGCCAGTTCCACGTGCTGCGTCTGGTCGTCCCCGACCGGCACCTCGTCCGCGCCGTACGCCAGGATGTCCGCCGCCATCAGCACCGGATACGTCAGCAGGGACAGCCGCACACTCCTGCCCCGCTGCCGCTCGCGCGCCGCCTTCTCCTTGTACTGGATCATCCGCCGCATCTCACCGTCGGTCGCCACGCACTCCAGCAGGTACGACAGCCGGGTGTGCTCGTCCACATGGCTCTGCACGAACACGGTGCACCGCTCCGGGTCGAGCCCGGCCGCCAGCAGCAGCGTCGCGGCCCGCCGGGTGAGTCTGCGCACACGCGCGGGGTCGTGGTCCACGGTCAGCGCGTGCAGGTCGACGATGCAGAACAGCGCCTCCGACCGATGCTGGTCCACCTCGACCCACCGCCGCAGGGCGCCCAGGTAGTTGCCCAGCGTCAGATGGCCGGTCGGTTTGATCCCGCTGAGGACTCGTGTCATCTCCTCTGCTCCTCTGCCTCTTCTGGTCGAGGCCGCCGTCCCGGGCCGGCTGTTCCTCGGATCCCTGGGGGATCGAGCCCCTGGAGGAGAGACGAGAACGGCCGCCGAGGCGGCGGCCGTTGCGAGCACACGTGACCACGGCCGCCGTCAGGCGGCCCACCACAGCTGGGTGCACGTATGCGGAGTCATGTCCACGAGAGTACGCCCCCAGGGTGGCTTTTGTCCGAGAGTTGACATGGCCCGCCCGGGTCCGTAATGTGCTCCGAGCTGTCCGACGTGAGAGCCGACGTCGGTCGGTCCCCGGACAGCCTTTCCGCAGTACCGCCCTTTAACGCGACTCAATCGCAGTCGTGCTTATTGGCGTGCGTATTTACGGAAATGAGGAATCCGCGTTCGCAGGAACGCAGCCCCCGATTCGCTCGGGAGCAAGGAATCCGCTAAAGTCTGGGACGTCGGAGCGGCCCGAGGGCCGTGAAGACAAACCCCGCTGACCGGGGATCAGATCGGCAAGAAGATCTGATAGAGTCGGAAACACCGAAGGGAAGCGCCCGGAGGAAAGCCCG